>DATLQX010000049.1:0-35940 GCA_035534995.1 Chloroflexota bacterium
GGCCCGATCCTCCGCCAACAACACCTGGGTCGGGGCGGTATCGTCGACAAAGGGATGACATTCAATGGGCAGGAGATCCCAGGCCACGGTGACGCGGGCTCGCCGATGAAAGCCGGCCAGGCAGTTGCGGGCGATCCGGAATAGCCAGGCCGCGAAAGGGGCGTTCCCGGATCGGTAGCGGGGCAAGGCGGCCAACGCCTGCAAGAAAACTTGCTGGGTAAGGTCGGCGGTGTCCTCCCGGTTATTGGTATGGGCTCGGAGGTAGGCGTAGACTCGATCTACATACTGGGTATAGAGGGCGGAGAAGGCCGCCGCTCTGGCGGGGCCATCCGAGCCGGCGGCCGCGCGGGCCAACGCCACGTCATCAAGCAGTGCTGGCTGTGACGAGGACTGGTCCGCCACGAGCGGCCAGGAATAGGCGGGCTGCATGAAGCGATCCTCTCGTGCCGCGGTACTGGCAAAGCCGCGCTGGGGTTCGCTTAGTCTAACGCGGATCGGTCACTTTCGGGGACATGCCTTTACCCCGCCATCTCCGACCCCTGGTACTGTAGCTCATAGAGGCGGCGGTAGACGCCGTCGCGGGCCAGCAGTTGCTCGTGGTTCCCCATCTCGGCGATCCGCCCCTTGTGCAGCACGATGATCCGGTCCACGTCGCGGATCGTAGACAGGCGGTGGGCGATGATGATCGAGGTACGGCCCCGCATCAGCCGGCCCAGGGCCTCCTGAATCAATGCTTCGGTCTCGGTGTCCACGCTGGAGGTCGCCTCGTCCAGCACCAGAAGAATCTCCGGATTGAAGGCGATCGCCCGCGCGAAGGCTAGCAGTTGCTTCTGCCCTACCGAAAGGCCCGCTCCACGCTCACGCACCTCCTCGTCGTACCCACGCGGCAGCGCCTCGATGAAGCGGTCGGCGTTGACGTAGCGGGCGGCGGCCCGGATCCGCTCATCGGTGATCGCGGGATTATCCAGATGGATGTTGGCGGCGATCGTGCCGGAGAAGATGAACGGATCTTGCAGTACCGCGCCGACGTGGCTCCGCAGATCACGCTGGCGGAGACGGCGCACGTCCACGTCATCGACCAGCACCTGCCCCGCCTGCACGTCGTAGAAACGGGAGATCAGGCTAATCAGCGAGGTCTTACCGGCCCCGGTGGCCCCGACGAAGGCGACACTCTCGCCCGGCTGGATGGTGAACGAGATCCCTCGCAGCACCCATTCGTCCGGGTTATAGGCGAACCAGACATCGCGGAACTCCACCTTTCCCCGCACCTGACTGACGGCCACTGGATCGTCCGGGTCGCGGATCAACTCCGGTTCGTCCAGGATGCCGAAGATCCGTTCCGAGGCGGCCATGGCGGACTGCATGATGTTGTATTTCTCCGAGAGATCGCGGATCGGGACGAAGAAGCGGTCGGCATAGGCCAGGAAGGCTACCAGCTCGCCCAGGGTTAGTCCCTGGTGTCCGAGGATCCGCCCGCCGCCGTACCACACGATCATCCCCACCGCGACGGCGCTGACCAGATTGACGATGGGGCTGAACAGGGAGAAATAGAACAGGCTGACCATATTGGCCCCCAGGTAGTCGCGATTGAGAAAGTCGAACCGCTTCAAGTTCCGATCCTCGCGCGTGAACAATTGCACGATCTGGGTGCCGGAAATGTTCTCGGCGATGTAGGCGTTCAGGCGCGAGAGACGGAAGCGGACGGCCCGGAAGGCATCGCGCATGGCCCGGCGGAAAAAGCCGGTGATCACCAGCAGCAACGGCAGCACGGTGAAGGTGATCAGGGCCAGTTGCCAGTTGGTGATCAGCATGATCAGCATGATCCCCGCCAACGTGAAAATGTCGCCGAAAATGGAAACCGCGCCCGAGGTGAGCATCTCGTTCAGGGCATCGACATCGTTGGTCAGGCGGGTCATCAGCTTCCCCACCGGATTGCGGTCGAAGTAGGCAAGCGCGAGGGTTTGCAGCCGGGTGAAGATCTGGGTCCGCAGATCGAACATCATGCTCTGCCCCAGCACGTTGAGGAGCAGGGTCTGGCTATAGCGGAGGACGAAGCCGGCCAGGAGGAAGCCCAGATAATACATCGCCATCAGCAACGCCTCGTGCCGATAGCTATCAAGATTGGCGCCCGGCCTGGCGGCCAGGGCGGGACGGATCGCGTGATCCAGCGCGTAGCCGATCAGCGAGGGGCCGGCGAGGTCGGCCAGCGAGGCCAGGAGCAAGAGGAGGATTGCCAGCCCTACATAGCGGCGATAGGGGCCGAGATAGCTCAGCAGCCGCCGCATCAATCGGGAGTCGTAGCCCTTGCCGGCCACATCATCCTCTTCCAGGAAGGCGCTCATGCGATGTCTCCCGCCAGGCGCCGCTCGGGCTGGGCGTCCGGTTCGGCCGCCACCTCGTCATCTTGCAACTCCTCGGCCAGCAGTTGCCGCCTATACATGGCGGTATAGAGACCGCCCCGCGCCACCAGGTCGTCGTGCGTTCCCTGATCGATGATCCGTCCCTGATCCAGAACCACGATCAGATCGGCGTGCCGGACGGTGGAGACGCGGTGCGAGATGAGCAGCGAGGTCCGCTCGGCCATCACCGCGCGGAGGCGGCGGAGAATCTCCTCCTCGGTAGAGGTATCGACGCTGGACAGCGAGTCATCCAGGATGAGGATGCGCGGGTTCTTGATCACGGCGCGGGCGATCGCCGTCCGCTGCTTCTGGCCGCCGGACAGAGTGACGCCGCGTTCGCCCACCATGGTCTCGAAGCCGCCGGGGAAGTCCGCCACGTCCTTCGAGAGTTGGGCCACCTCGGCGGCGGCCATTACCTGGGCCAGATCCATCTCCTCCACCCCATAGGCTACGTTGCCGGCCAGCGGCTCGGAGAACAGGAAGGTCTCTTGCGGCACGTAGCCAATCGCGCGGCGGAGCACCCGCAAAGGGATGCGCCGCACATCCACTCCATCGATCAGCACCTGGCCCTCCTGGGCCTCGAACATGCGGGAGATCAAGTTCACCAGGCTGGATTTCCCGGAGCCCGTAGGACCGATGATCGCCACGGTCTGGCCGGGATCCACCCGCAGGTCGATCTCGTGCAGCACCTCGCCCGCTCCGTAGCCGAAGGAGACGTGGCGGAACTCCACGGCCCCGGTGATGGCCGTGATCGGCTCCATGTCCTCACGGTCGGCGATTTCCGGCTGATAGGATAGCACCTCATCAATTCGTTGCCAGGATGCCGCGCCCTGCTGGAAGAGGTTGAAGGCCCAGCCCAGGGCGATCATCGGCCAGGCCAACTGGCCGATATAGGCGTTGAACTGCACGAACTGGCCAATCGAGATCCGGTGGTCGATCACGTCGTTCCCACCTAGCCAGATCAGCACCACCACCGCCGTGCCGGCGACCAGGGACATGGCGGGCCACATCAGCGAGGAGATGGCGGCATAGGAGATGCTGCGCCGCCGATACTCCCCATTCAGCTTGCTGAACGAGGCGATCTCGGCCTCCTCCCGCACATACGCCTTGATTACCCGAATGCCGGAGAAGTTCTCCTGCGCCCGGGCCGAAATGGTCCCGAACTGATCCTGCACCCGTTTGAAGCGGCGCTCGCTGCGCCGGCCAATCACGATGAACATCAGGCTGACCAACGGAAGGACGCCGGCGGCGTAGAGGGTGAGACGGAGATCGATCCGGGCCATCACATACACGGTCACCACGAACCCCACCGAGGTACTGAAGAGACTGGACAGGCCTGGCCCCAGTAAGGCGCGCACGGCGGAGAGATCGTTGATCGCCCGCGCCACCAGATCGCCCACCTTCCGTTGCTGGAAGAACATCAACTCCAGCTTCTGGAAGTGGGCAAAGATGTCGTTCCGCAGTTCATACTCAATCCGTCGGGACACCGCGGTCATGGAGTAACGGGAGCCAAAGGCGAAGATCCCTTGCAGCAACGCCGCCGCCACGATCAGGGCGGCGGAACGCAGCAAGGAACCGCCTACCCCGTTCTGGCGCAGGGTATCGATGGCCTGGCCCAGGATCAACGGCCCCAACAGGGCACTGGCATTGGCCGCGATCACCAGGAGGAATCCCAGGATGAGCCCGCCAACATGCCGCCGCAGGTAGGCGCGGAGATGGTAGAGAGTGATCATAGTCTCCAGTGTACGGGAGGATTCCTCTATACCTGTATACGGATGTGCCAACTTTTACAATCAGCATCGGCCGGTGAAGAGGGATCGGCAGGGGGCGAGAAGGTTGCGCGCCGGCCATGCCCTTATGCGGACGGCCGGTTATTCCCATGGTCATGTGCCGGGTACCCTGCGGTACAAGAGCCAAGTGCTTTTCAATCGGCTCCGACCGTGGTTGGCGTTCGCTTCCACCCGATCGCGGTCGGGGATCGCTCAAGGGAGGGGTGGAACATGCAAGGCGGTACCCATCTGGTCTTTGGTACGGCGGTGAGCGTGGCCCTGGTGGGGTTGGGCGGCGCGGGATTGGGGGCGGGGGTGGTCTGGGATCACGTCAGCGTCCCCTTCACCAGTGGGCACGCGTACCAGATCGCCTATCCTGATCTCTCGCCCATCACCTGGGTGGTTTTGGCCGCGGCCGCCGCGTTGGGGAGCCTCCTACCGGATATCGATCAGCCCGGTTCGCTGATCACGCGGGCGCCAAAGCGCCAGGGAAAGGCCCTGCAACGGGCGACCCGCGCCTACAACGATGGCGCCCTCGGTGGGCCGATCCGCCTGGCCGCTGATCTGATGGCCGGGTGTACCAACCTGGCCAGCGCCTTCCTGGGTGGCTCGCCGGGTCCGGGCAGCTTCCCTGGCCGTATGGTGCAGTCGCTGCTGATCGCCCTCTTCGCCGCCGGAGCGGTGGTCGCCCGTTGGCTCCCTCCTCACGCCATGCTCTCGTGGTCCATCCATGCCCGCCATCTGGTGGTCCTCATTCTGACCATTCTGGCGGGGTCGGCGCTACTGCTCCGTCTGGGCGGGGTGGCGGGACTCGTGCATCGCCTCCCCGGCCATCACCGAGGCTGGACCCATGCCCCGCCCGTGGCCCTGGCCCTCACCGCCGCCTCGCTGGCGATCGGGCCGGTGCTGGCGCCCTCCCTCCGCGGGGTGGGCGCCGCCTTCGCCGCCGGCTACATCTCGCATTTGCTGGCCGATGCCCTCACCATCCGCGGCATCCCTCTCTGGCTGCCGGGCAAGACCGAGCCCAGTCTACACCTCCTGCCCCGCCCGTTGCGGGTTCGCACTGGCGGGGCTGGGGAACGACTGTTCAACCTGGGCTGGCCGGTGGTGCTGGTGGGGTTGGTGATCTGGCGGGGGTAGGATAGAGTTCATTCACTCCAGCGCGATCACCGCCTTACATGCCATAGGCGATTTCGCCATGCTGAGACACATCGAGCCCCTGCTCCTCCTCCTCGGCGTTGACCCGTAAGGGAACAATCGCGTTCGTGATCTTGAGCAAGATGAAGGTTCCGATCCCGCAATAGGCCCAGGTCGCGCCGATATCGGCAAGCTGGTAGAGGATTTGCTTGGCGTGGTCGAAGCCGTCAATCAGACCGGAGCCGGCGGAGTTCACCGCCGAGGTGGCGAAGATCCCGGTCGCCAGCGCCCCCCAGGTACCGCCCATGCCATGGCAGGCGAACACGTCGAGCGCGTCATCCGCGTGAATCAGCTCCTTGAGTTGTCCGCTGACGTAGCAGATGACCCCCGCGCCCATCCCGATCAGGATTGATCCACTGACGTCCACATAGCCGGAGGCAGGCGTGATGGCGACCAAACCGCACACCGCGCCGACCGCCGCGCCAATGGCGCTTGGCTGGCCATTGCGGTACCAGCTCACGGTCAGGTAGGTTAAGGCGGCCATGGCGGTCGCGGTATTGGTCACCACGAAGGCGCTGGTGGCCAGGGTGCCCGCCGATACCGCGCTGCCCGCGTTAAAGCCGAACCACCCGAACCAGAGCAGCGAGGCGCCGAGGACGACATAGGTTGCGTTGTGCGGCTCGACCTTCTCCTCTTTGATCCCGATCCGAGCGCCAAGCACCTTGGCCGCGACGAGGGCCGAGATGCCGGAACTCATATGTACCACGCTACCGCCGGCGAAGTCGAGGGCGCCCAAGTTTCGTAGCCAGCCATTGTCGCCCCACACCCAGTGAGCCAGTGGATCATAGATAAAGGTAGACCAGAGTAAGCTGAAGATCACGTACGCCTTGAACCGCTGGCGCTCGGCGAACGCCCCGGTGATCAGGGCGGGCGTGATCACGGCGAACATCATCTGGAAGGCCATGTATGCCTGGTGCGGGATGGTAGGCGCGTAGCCAAAGGGATCCGGGGCGGAGGCACTGACACCGTGCAGTCCGATCCAATCGAGGCCACCGATCAGGTGCCCATGATCTGGTCCAAAGGCAAGCGAGTAACCCCAGAGTACCCATTGTACGCTGACCAGGCAGAGGATGAAAAAGCTATGCATGATCGTTGAGAGGGCGTTTTTGGGCCGAACCAGGCCGCCGTAGAAGAAACCAAGAGCGGGGGTCATGAGCATCACCAGGGCGGCCGACGCCAGCACCCAACTGGTATCGCCGCTGTTCACTGGATTGGGAGCGACGGCGCGCGACGCGATATGCGACATTAGTCGGCCGGCGGCATGCACGACCGAGGGCAAGGCGCCCAACGCGAAACCAAGGCCGATTGCCGGAATGAACAAATAGTGGCGCTTCATTCGCAAACCCTCTGCAAGGCAGTCAAACACACGTCATGAGCGCGGCATGCCCCGACCTCTCTTCAGCACCGGGCAGGGCGCGTGAAAAAGGGTCGCGACGGGGAAAACGGGAAGCGGTCTAGGTGGGGCTCAGATGCCGGACAACCCCATGGCGTGGGCCGGCTGCGCCACGGCGGCCGCGGCGGGCTTCTGGTTCGTGTGCTTGCTCGCGGGAAGGACAATCCAGGCGAGCACATGCGCGGCGAACGCAATCACCACAATGGCAATCATCGTCTTCTCCTCTACGGCAGTCGGCGAACGGGCCTGTTGCACGCAAGCCGCGTACAAGGGTCACTCCATGCCGACATGGCACACACATACCGGTCATCTCTGACCGTAGGTACAACCACGCTACCCTGCGCGAGGAAAACAGAGGAACACGCCTCCGTTGCGATGTACCGTAGCAAAGTACACGAGGACTGTCAAGCGCCATATGGACGGCGGGCGTGATCGAGAATCGAAGGATGCGGCCCACTCCTCCTGGCATGCCCGCGCTCAGCCGCGATCGAGGAAGTCCAGGTCAGCCCGTTGCAAGGCCAATCTGGCAAGTTGGTCAGGCCAATTATCGGCGGGGAGAGACGCCAGGAACCGCCGCTCCCCGCCCCCACTAATGACCAGTGGCCAACCGCGCGACCTTCACCACCATGAGCAGGCCAGCCAACAGCAGGTAGCCGCGCAGGACGATCATTCCCATCCTGGTGGTCGGAGACCATACCGGCCTGGCGAGGGTGGCCAGCGGCGGCATCCTCCAGGTCATCCGATCGCCACGCGGCCGCGCCTTCGCGTATCCGCGGGTCCGGCGCTGGCCCAGGTAGAGTAGGCCGGCCAGCAACAAGCCGTTGCCCAGGATCACGGCCAGAATCAAGGTGAGCCGGCGCACGTCCACGTCGGGGAACAGGGTAGCGACCGCCAGGATGAGCGAGAGCATCACCAGGATGCCCACGATAATGGCGGCTACCACGTTGACCCAGGCGCGATTCACCCAGGGGCCAAGCACCGCCCGATCGTTGCACAGCAGCAGCAAGAACACGGTGGCGCTGGGCAGGAGAATCCCCGCCAACGCCTGCACGGCCATGGTGATCAAGCCCAGCGGCGCGTGGGGGATGAGCACGATTCCCGCCGCGGCCAACACCAGGATGCTGTAGATAGCATAGAAGCCGCGGGCATCGGTCCAGGACCGATGCAAAGAGTGCTTGATCCCAAACACATCGCCGAAGGCGTAGGTGGTGGAGAGGGTCACGGCGGCGGCCCCAATCAGCGAGGCATTGAGGAGGGCAATCGCGAAGAGCGCCCCCGCGCCATGGCCGAGTTGCCGCGAGAACCCGGTGGCCGTGGCGCCCGCGTCGGAGAACTGGCCGGTCAGATGGGTACCCTTGAAGGCGAAGGCGGTCGCCACGATCAGGGCGGCAGCCCCCAGGATGACCACTATCGACCCAATAGCCGTGTCGGCCCGCTCATACGCCATCCAGCGGGGGGTGAGCCGCTTGTCGATCACGTTCTACTGCTGAAAGAAAAGCTGCCAGGGCGCGACCGTGGTCCCCACCATGGCGATGATCAGGAGCAACGAGGTAGCGTCCAGTCCGCCCTGTACGCCCGGAATGATGGCGCCATGGAGGATAGGGCCGGCGGTCGGATGGGCCATGAAAGCGAGCGGAATGGCCACGAAGTTGGTGACCACCAGGAAATACATGATCCGCTCCCAGCGGCGGAAGCTGCCGGTAATGGCGCTGACAATCAGCAACCCCGCGGCAATCGGCACCGAGAGGAAGTGGCTGACCCCGAAATAGCCGAGCGAGAGGCTGACTCCGATGAACTCGGTGACGATAGTCAAAAAGTTCAAGATGAACAGGTCGCCGACCGAGAAGGCGCCCCAGAACTTCCCGAACCGCTCGATGATCAGGCGGGCGTGTCCCACGCCGGTGACCAGGCCCAGGCGGACCACCATCTCCTGATTGACGATCAAGACCGGGATTAGCAGCAGCAGCACCCAGAGCAAGCTGACGCCATAATTCTGGCCGGCCTGGGCGTAGGTGGCCACGCCGCCGGCGTCATTGTCGCCCACCATGACGATGAGCCCGGGGCCCATGATCGCCAGCAGGGTAAGCAGGCGGGCGCTCCAGGAGCGGCGGGGAGCGTAATCGTGCGCCCGCACGGTCCCCAGGGCGCCCACGATGTCCCCGCGATGAGCATCGTCCAGGATGGCATCGGGGCGATGAACGGGATCCAGCCTGCCGGTCTGGCCGGGGCCGGTCGGATAGCGGAGTTCGGTAACCATTGGGGTTCCTCCTTCATGCGAACGAGCTGGGGTTCGCGCGCGGAAGGACACCCCGTTAGATCATGGGTTCCTCACGCGCGTTTCAGAAATAAGGGAAAGGGTTGCCGGCGAGGGTTCCGGGCCGCGTTTCCGCGGACTGGGAGGCTCGGACGGCGCCTGTCTACTACCGTTGGGACTCATACGTCTTTCTCTTCTCAACTCGCTCTGTCCTCCGCTTGATAGCGGATGGCAGGAACGGCGGGCCGGATACATCCGGTTCAGCGCTCGCCGCGCCCCGTGACCCGGCTTCAGCCGGGAAATATCCTTGCCATGCGCCTTTAGGTGCAGGATCAAGATTGTTCGCTACACACTAATAAGCGTGGGATCGAGCCTATTCGCGGATTAGACTAAACGGAGCCTCTTTTGGGCGAGAGCCTCGCCCAATGAAAACCCCCGGCGTACTCACCGGGGGCGGGCACGTCGGGGCGCTTAGACCAGGGCGGTCAAAGGCGGGGGCGGGCACGCGAGCGGATGAGCAGCCATGAAGGCGCCACACACCAGGGAGTGGCGACCATATCTATCACCGTCCATACTTGACCACTCACCTCCTTCCACTCCGGCCAACCGCATACACACATGCCGACACTCGGATTGGCAGAGAAACAGCATCAGCATAAGCCGGAGCCAAGATCATTCCACCAAGTCCGAGCTTTGGCACTGCCTGCCGTAAGACGCTCTCGCGTCCAGCCACTTTGAGTCAACCCTTACGCCGGGAAGACCTGGTCCGAGGTGTTGGCGTCTCTCGACGTTTCCCCTCAGTGGCCTTTGTGCATGCAGCCGCCTCACCTAACGAGGAGACCTTGCGCGACCAGGTACTCCTTGGAGCCCGGTAACGCTCTCTCAGTATACGTCCGCGTTTTGCCCAGATCAAGAGTCATTTTCGGCGTATCTGGGCCCGCGTTGCCTGCCTATTCCGGCTCCGGTAGACTGATGGTGTCACCCCACGAAAGGGATGTTTACTCATGTCGATGATTGTCAAAGTCGCCTCGGAGACCGTGCCGGAACTGCAAGCGGCGATGGAGGAAGAGTTCGCGGAGGCCGGCATCTCGCGCGTGCTCAGCGCCAACCCCCCGTTCTATCTGGTCGGCGCCGCCGACGTGAAGGAGCTGGCGGCTATCGCCGGAGACTTCCGTTGCAAGCCGCGGATTGCGCCTACCGACGAGGACGATGCCCCCACCGCGGACGAGAGCGAGGCGGACACCGAGAATGTGGTGGAGTTCATCCATCGCCTCGGCTACACCTTCAACTGGGACGACGATACCAGCCTTTGGTGCGTCTCCGGGGTCCGCGACGGCTACCCAGACGATTCCCAGGATGAGCAGGCGGCGGATCGGCGGCAGGCGGCCTTCGAGGCGCTCCGCTATCTCGTCGGTTGAATGAACATCATTCCTCCATTTAGGGGCGAAGCTGCTCCTTGAAGAAGTCGGTAATCGCGTTGTAGCAGGTGATCCGGTTCTCGTGCTTGAGCACGTCGTGTCCTTCGTTCTCGAACATCAGATACTCGACCTGCTTCCCCTTCGCCCTCAGGCCCTCCACCACCGACCGCGATTCCGCTTCCACCACGCGGGGGTCGTTCTTCCCTTGAATGACCAGGAGTGGGCAGGTGATCTGGTCGATATAGGTGCGAGGGGACCGCTCCCGCAGGAAGTCCCCATCCTTCGTCGGGTCGCCGACCGCCAGGGCGAAATAGGGCTTCCAGGTTTCGGGGATAGCGTCCATGAACTTGAAGAGATCATAGGGACCGAACATGTCCACCGCCGCTTGCCAGAGTTCGGGATGGCGGCTGGCCAGGGTGAGGGTCATATAGCCGCCATAGGAGCGACCTACCACACCCGCCCTATTGGTGTCGATCCGCGAGTCCTTGGCCAGCAGGCCCATGGCATGCACATGGTCCAGGCGATCGTTACCGCCCCAATCGCGATCTACCCGCTTGGTGTAGGTGAGCCCGTAGCCGGTGCTGCCGCGGACGTTGGGGACGAAGACGGCGAAGCCTTGCATGGTGAGGAACTGGATAATCGGCATGGAGAACCAGGTGAAATCCGGCCGCTCCTGCCCTTGCGGGCCGCCATGGATGTAGTAGACGAGCGGGCGCTTCCCGGCAAAGCCCAGGGAGGCCGCGGGCAGGTAGAGACGAGCGGAAATCCGGAGTCCGTCATAGGAGGTGAAGGAGGCATCCTCTCCGGCCGAGAGCCAATCCGAGGGGATACCGAGGATACGCTCCCTGGTCAATTGGGTGACAACGCTCCGGTCCTTCCCGGTCAGGGTATAGAGTTGGGTAGGGGAAGTCGCGGTAGAGAAGGATAGGGCATAGCGATCCCCGGCCTTGTCATAACGGGCGGATTCCAGAACGCCATCCTGGAGGATACCGGCGCCGCAGATGACCCCGGTAATGGTGAAGCGGGCCGCCTCCTCGTCGAACCTGCCTTCGTAGCGCCAGGAACAGCCATCGATGTTGTAGCCCAGCAAGTAGAGGTTCCCGTGCACATGTTCCAGCGATTCCAGTTCGCCCACCCCCTCGTGCTGGGTGCCGGTGATCGTGACCGGGCGGAGATCCTGGGGATTGGCGAGCGGCATGTAGGCCAGACCATAGGTGTCGGCGAACAGACTGGTCGTGATCAGGACTCCTCGATCCTGGGCGGTGAAGGCGGCGGCCCCGAAGCTGTTGAGCGGCACCTGTTGCCCCTCGGTTCGCTCTTCAAGCGGTATCCCGTGCAGGATGGTCCGCTCGCCAGTATCGGCCCGCCAGAGCGAAATCACCGTATCGCCGGTGGTATAGCCATCGGTGAGAATGGCCTTCGTATGGTCCTCATTGACTCCGGCCACGAATGGTCCCCAGGGGCCGGCCCCCAGGAGGCGCGTGTCGCCGGTAGCGAGGTCGCACTGGTATGTCTCGATGCGGGCCGCCTCCCGCGACTCGGCGCCGATGTACAACCGGTTGGCCACCGGGTCGCACTGGCCCAGATGGCACCGCGTCCCCTGGAACTTCCCCCCGAAGGCCGGCTCTGGGTCGCCGCCCTCCAGGGGAATGGTGAATGGCAGATAGTTCTCGTCCCCATCCTGGTCGATCATCACCACGATGACCTTCAACTCGGGGAAGACAAAGAAAACATGGCCATCGGTCAGGTGAGGATTTTGCAGGGCGATCTGGGGCGGGAGCAGCGGCTCGGGCACGCTGCCGCCCTGATCCATGACATAGAGACTGAGCCGCCCACTCAGGTTGCTCAAGAAATAGAGCTTGTCCCCTACCAACTGGGGGGTAAGGAAGAGACGCGCGCTTAACAGTGAATCAATGCGCGGCATGACTGGCCCTTTTCTTTAGGAGTTGGGGATGGTGACATAGGTGTGGATGGTGGCCGTTTTCTCCTGCTTGGCCAGCCATTTCGTATAGTACGGCTGGGCCGTGGCGCTGGTTGGACGCTTCCCGAGCACCTCGATGATATGCCAGCCATAGGTGCTCTTCACCGGATTGCTGATCTGATTGATCTTGAGCGAGTACGCGGCCTTGTCAAAAGGCGCCACGGTCTGGCCCTTGCTGATGAAACCCAGATCCCCGCCCTGTACGGCGCTGCCGGTGTCGGTAGAGTACTTCTTGGCCAGGGCGGCGAAATTGGAGCCATGGTCGGCTTGCAACTCCTTGGCCAGCTTGTCGGCCAGGGCTTTCTGCGTGGATTTGAGGAGAATGTGGCGGACATGCAGGTCGCACGGGCAGGGCAAGTCCTTGACCACGTAATCGATCACGTTGGTCCCGGTCGCCGCGTCGGAGATGATTTGGTTGACCACGTCGGGGGTGAACCCCTCGCTGGCCGTTTGCTGGGCGAAGGCGGCGGCGCCGCCCGCTTGTTGCTCGTACTGGCTCCGCAGAGACGCGACTTCCGCCTTGGTGGCGACCAGATGGTGCTGCTGGGCGAACCACACCGCGTATGCGGTGTCGATGAAGCCCTTCAGAGTTGTTTTTTGCTGAGCGTGAAAGGTTTTCAGACCTGCAGCCGTGGTGAGCTTCACTCCCTGCTGCGATTGCATGCTGCTGGCAATCTGAGCGCTCTCCTGGTTGAACTCCTTGAGGGACACTCCCACCCCGTTCACTTCGGCGGCAAGCCCCGGCTTGCTGGAGACGGCGGTGGGCAGGACCACGGGAGTGGCGGTGGGAGGGGCGGGGGTCGCGGGCGGCGTGGTGGGCACGGGCGGAGAGGTGGGGATGGCGGTCGGGGCCGCCGCGCTCGTGTTGTGAAAGTGGTCGAAGCCAATCGCCGCTATCAGGGCCAACAGGGCCACCGCCGCGAAAATGGGCACGATCCAGGGACTGAACCGGGAAGGAGGCTCCACGCGCGAGCGTCTCCCGGACCCATAGCCCACGCCAGGGGCGGGACGAGGGCGGCGCACCGGTCGGGGAGTGGGCACGGCGCCGGCGTCATCCGGTCCGGTCGTGGTCGGGTTATCGGCGGCGTCCAGAATCTGGTCGCCGTCGTGCTCGTCAGACATGGTTGTTCCTCCAGGTATCGATGTTGTCGGGCGGCGCGGCGCGGACAGCCAGCCGCCAGTTGGCGAAGTTAGTGTACCTGGCGCCCGCCCATCCGGCCAGCAATGGGAAAACATGGGTGCGCCTCATGGCGAATCACCCCTGGTAGAGCGGCCCCGATCCGCCGCGCGCGAGTAACGCATGCACCAGCTTCGGTGTCTTGGCCGCCATCCGCGCGACGAGCGAGCGGTAGTCAGCGGTACCGGCCACCGCCGCCGTATTCGCCGCCCGCAGGGTTTGGCTTTCGCCGGCAAGCCGGACCACCAGATCGGGGAAACGGTAGCTGAGCGCCGCCACCAGGCGGGCATAGTGCAGATCGCCGCACAGCTCTTTGGTCAAGTACCGATCATAGCCGGCCAGCGCGGCTGGTCCCGCCTTTAAGGCGGTCAGCACGGTGGCGCCGGCATGTCGTCCGCTGGCAAGGGCGTAGCTGATGCCCTCGGCGGTCAACGGATCGGCCAGCGCCGCCGCGTCTCCGGCCAGGAGCACTCGTCCTCGCCGGCGGGTGTGGCGACCGCCGGCCAGGGGGATACGATGGCCGCGCTGGAGCAACACCTTCCCGCCTCGTAAATCGGCATGCGCCGTAAGGAAGCGGGCGAGCGCGGCCCGTAAATCTGGCTTGCTGTTCCCATGAAAGACGCCCAGCCCAACCGAGAGGTGATCCGCCTTGCCGAAGATCCAGCCGTAGCCATCCTTGATGCACAGCAGGTCCAGGAGCACGGCCTCACGATACCGTTCCTGGGCCAGATCGGGCACCGCCATTTCGACCTCAATCGCCGCCGCGACCCCGGTCAACGGGGGAAAGCCCGCTCGTCGCGCCGTAATGCCATTGGCGCCGTCGGCCCCGATCACATACTGGGCCATCACGGCGTCGCTGCCTGCCCGCACCCGCAACTGGCCGGGGCTGACCTCCTCGACCGCGGCCAGAGCAGTACCGTCCCGGAGTTCGGCCCCGGCGGCCACGGCCCGCTCTACCAGATGGGCATCGAATTGGGCGCGCATCACCATGCCCACGGGCGCGGGCAAAGGGCAGCGCACTTCTTCCTTGCCGCCAGGAATGAGCATGGCGGACGCGGAGGTCTCCATGGGATATTGTGCGACCAACGGTGAGGCGGCGCGGGCGCGAGCGGTGATGCCTCCGCCGCAGGGCTTGTAGCGGGGAATGCGTGCCGCCTCCAGCAACAGCACTCGCGCCCCGCCCAGGGCCAGAACGTGAGCGGCGCCGGCTCCCGCCGGGCCGGCCCCGGTGACTATGACATCATACATGGTCTTCCGAGTCTCCTCCTTGTTCCACGCCACGCCCCCGCTGGTTCCCTGGAAATGATACGCCAACCCCTGGCTCCCGTGACGAAGAACGTGAAGCCTGGGCCGGGCTCCAGTTTTCCCAAGTACCGCCGACAATATCAATACAGGATAGAAGAGGACTGGCTGCCTCTCGATGGGCAACGGCCGCTCCCTGCACAGCGCGACGAAAGGACACAATCGTGAAGTGGCTCGGCAATCTACGCATGGCGCCGAAACTGGTCGGCAGTTTCGTGTTGGTCGCCATATTGGCCGGCATCATCGGCGGGGTCGGCCTCCAGGGAGTGCGCAACCTTCAGGACAAGATACGCTGGAACACGCAGGTCGCCGCGCCTGGTCTGGTGGATTTGCTCCAGGTGCAGAGTAATATCAACTTCGGTATCCGCGCCACCCGCGGCGTGATCCTCGCCAGTACCCCCGCCAAAATCGCCGATGTCAGCGGCGACGCCAAGAACTCGTGGGCCGCCACTCAGCAGTACCTCCAGCAGTATATCGCCCTCCCCGCCCTCAATACCCACGCGGCGCAAGTCGCGGCCCGCTTGCAACAGAACCTGCAACTCTGGATCTCTCGCAGCCAGGAGGTCCAACGCCTCGGCGCCCTGAATACGCCGGCCGGCGATGCCGCCGCCACCAAGCTTTCCCTTGGCCCGGAGGCGGACGCTATCGATCTGATGACCCCGGATCTGGCCGAGTTGTTGGCCGCGAATCAGCAGGCCGTCACCACCAGTGGGGCGGATGCCCAAAGCGCGGGGAACACCTCGTCCTCCGAGATCCTCATCGCCATGATCGTGGCCATGCTCGCGGCAATTGGACTGGGGCTTCTGATCGCCCGATCCATCGCCCGCCCACTGGCCGAGGTGCATCGGGCGGCCAAGAGCGTGGCCGCGATTTGTATCACCAATCTCAGCCAGGGTATGAAGGCCCTGGCCCATGGGGATCTAACCGTGGCGGCCCATGTCGGTACCACGCCGCCCGCCTATATGAGCGCCAATGAGATCGGCCAGACCGCCGAGGTAGTGCGGGAGATCATAGACCGAGTTGGGGAAACGATCGCCGCCTACGAGCAGGCACGGGCCGAGCTCCACGCCTTGATCGGCCAGGTTGCCTCCTCGGCCCAGGAAGTCACCAGCGGCGCCGGGCAACTCTCCAGCGCGACGGCGCAGATTGGCGAGGCAAGCACCCAGGTGGCGCGCGCGATCGAGGAAGTAGCCCGTGGCGCCTCGACCCAGAGCAGCAACGCCGCCGTCGCCGTGGGTAATATGAATGATCTGAGTGCCACGGTGACTCTGGTCGCCGAGGGAACCACCGCCCAGACTGCCACCATGGCCCAGGTGGACCAGGCACTCGGTGATCTGCGAACCGCCCTTGGCCATACCACCGAGAACGCCACGAATGTCGCGGCCACTGCCGACCACGCGGCCACTACCGCTCGCGATGGCGGTACCGCGGTGACCCAGACCCTGGCTGGGATCGAGCGCGTCCGCGCCACCGTCCTCACCAGCGTGGACCAGGTGGAGGCTCTTGGCCGGCGCAGTCAGGAGATCGGCGAGATCGTGGCCGCCATCGACGACATCGCGGCCCAAACCAACCTCCTCGCCCTCAACGCGGCCATCGAGGCGGCCCGGGCCGGTGAGCATGGCAAGGGCTTCACCGTGGTAGCGGCCGAGGTACGGAAGCTGGCCGAGCGGAGCAGCAACGAGACCAAGGAGATAGCGGGGCGGATCACCGCGATTCAGCAGCAGGTGACCGAGGTTGTTTCCGCCATGCACGCGGGCCGGGAGGCGGTGGAGCACACCGTCACCCTGGGCCGGCAGGCCCACACGGCCCTGGAGAGTATCCTCAGCAGCGTGGCCGAGGCGCACCGGCAGGCGCAGGCGATCACCACGGCGATCGGCGGAATGACCAGCAGCGTTTCCGCTGTCGGGACCGCCGCCAATCAGGTGACGGCGATCACCCGGCAAACCGCCGAGGCGACGGTCAGGATGCGCGCGGGGGCCGAGCAGGTGGAGGCCGGCATTGGCAGCATCGCCGCCGTGAGCGAGGAAACCGCCGCCGGGGCCGAGGAAGTCAGCGCCTCGACTCAGGAACAGACGGCCAGCGTCCATGAAATGGCGACCGGCGCCCAGGAACTGGCGGAGGTCGCGCGGAAATTGCACGAGGCGGTCGGCCGCTTCATTCTCGAGGAACGCGGCACGACGGACATGCCGGCTGCCCGTCCCGGTGGCCGGCGCGCGCGCTCCGCCGCCTGAGCATTGCACCGAGGGCCTCCGTCATGGTCACGGTCGATGGTGTTATCCCTCGGACGGATCGGACGGATCGGACGGATCGGACGGATCGGACGGATCGGTCCGATCCGTCCGGGGCGCTCTCGGCAACGTGCGCTTGAATGCGGAAGGTGTTCAGCCGAGCCGTGCCCCGCAATCCATGCAAAAGCGGTGGCCAGGTGGGTTGGCGGAGCCGCAGGTGGGACAGGGATTGTCCCCCTCGGTAAGGAGGTGCGTCTCGGCGGCGGGGACGGGCGGCGGCGCCAACGAGACCACCACCACATCCTCATCCTCATCCAACTCATCCGGTTCGGGCGTGTCTCCGGCGTGCGGCACCGAGAGCCGCTCCAGGCGCTCGTTCTGGCCTGCGATCTCGGCCATCGTCCTTTCAACTGCCGCGAACAGGTGGTCCAGGCTGGAGGGCGGCAAGGTACGGGTCTGCCACAGCTTGAACATTTCCTCCCCGATCTGGGCCCGCAATTGCAATGCCTGGGCCCGCAAGTCCGCCAGAGCCCGCCGCTCGGCCTCCAGCCGCCGCTGGCGGGCCGCCGCCGCCAGGGCCTGCGACGCGACCTCGGTCATCTTGCTTGCGGCTTTCCCGACCAACTCTCGGCCTTTGTCTTGATCCGCCATCATGGCCCTCCGCCTCAAATACGCATCCCGCACGAGGGGCAATAATCGGCGCTTCCCGGTACCGTGGCATAACATTCCGGGCACTCGCGCGCCGCCCGTTGGACCCGCGGCGGCGGGGCGAGAGCGGGATCGGGAACGTGCCGCCATCCCGCGGTGGGTGGGGGAGGCACAGCCATCGAGGAGGATGGTGCCGGATTGCTCGGGGGGGTGACGGTGGGCGCGGGAGGCGCGAGAGATGGGCCGGAGTGGGGAGGATAGGGCAGCGTAGGGCTGGGAGCGGACGGAAGACTGGGGATGTCGTAGGGAGAGGGTGGTGGGAGACCCAGCCCGGGCAGGGGTACCGGCATGGCCGCGCGGGCCGCGATCAGTTCGTGCAGCACCTGTTGGTACTCCAGGTTGAGGCCCTCGATCCGCCGGCAGGCATTGGTAAGGGCGTCATCGTTCCCCACCCCGGCGTTTTTCCAGCGCTGGAAGGTGAGCCGCCCCAACTCGGCGGTGGCCTCCTCGATCTGGCGGCGCAGTTCACCCTGGCGTGCCTCCAGGGACCGGACCCGCGCGGCGCCCTGGACCACGCGCGCGGCCTGATTCCCGGCTTGAGACATCCGATCTTGCGCCCGGTCGATCATCTCGACGGCTCGTTGAAAAAAATCCATCATCGGCCTTAATCGATGCCCACCAGCACCGCCGTGGTATTATCGTCGCTGCCTTGGGCCAGGGCATTCTCCACCATGGAACGGGCCAGATCGCGCAGGGTCGGCTCCGCCGCCGCCATCTCGGCATCCCACACATCGCGGCGCATGGTTTTCCAATACCCGTCGGTGCAGACCAGGAGGCGCCCGCCGGGTTCCAGCGGCTGCAGGTACCAGTCGAACGCTTCCTCTACTCGTTCCTCGCCGATTGCATGGAGAATCACGTTGTTCCCGAACGCGGTGTAGGCGGCGTCGGCGCTCAGCAGGCCGGCCGCCACCTGCTGCTCGATCAGCGATTGGTCGCGGGTAATCTGGGTCACCGCGCCCGAAGGCGCGATATAGTAGGCGCGGCTGTCTCCGATGTTCGCGATGTAGGCGCACTGGCGGTAGACCACGGCCACCACCAGGGTGGCGCCCATTTCGCCATGAGTCTGGATCTCTTCCAGTACTTTGCTGTTCGCCTCGGCCACCGCGCTGCGAATCACGGTCTGAATCTCCACCTCTTCCTTGTCGGTCTCCGCCTCGGTATGCAGGAGATGGAAGACGCTGCGCCCCACGCTATTGACGATCATCTTACTGATCAGGCCGCTGCCGGGCGCGTAGCCGCCCATGCCATCGGCCAGGACCACCACCCCGAACATATCGCTCTTGGAATCGAAGCAGCCGCCCACGGACGCGGTCCAGTAGCTATCCTCATTGGGATGATGCGGCCCCTCGGCGCTACATGCTCCCACTTCCAGGGTCATGCCGGCACTCCCGAATTGCTTCCGCGGGCGCACCAGATGAAAGAAGGCGCCGTTCTCGCTGAACTCCTCCGTCTCACCCTTCGCCTCGGTGGTCCGGGCGAGGACCAAGCGGCGCTGGCGCAGGGGGGCCCCACAGTCCATGCAGAAGCGCTGGCTTTCCCCGTTTCCCGTACTACCGCACGACCAGCAACGCTCGTAGGCGCGCGTGTCTTCCACCTCGTAGAGCTCGGCGTCGCGGACCGGCACGGTGCCGCCAAGGAGGGTGGATGCCTCCTCGGCGGTGAGGGTGCTCGTCACCACGTAGCGGCCGCCGATCGTCTCCCCTATCGAGGGAACGTGATCCGGACCGACCAGATCGGTAGTGTCATCCTGGGCGGGAGACTCGCCTTCCGTATCCTCGCCGCCCGCGGCCTTGGCGGCCTCGCTTTCGACTTCCGCGGGCGCTTCCGGCGTGGCCTCCGCGGCGTTTGGGACGTCCGAGAGCGGGGCATCCACGGTATCGGGCGCCTCCGCGGCATCCTCCGGAGTCTCCGGTGGCCGCGCGGGCTCTTCCGTCGTGGCTGGATCGGCGATGTCCCGCCTTGCAGCCTGCTCCTCCGGCGGCGCGAGAACTGGGTCGGCGGGCGGGCTCTCCGGCTGGTCGGCCGGGGGAACATCCTCGTCCGCCGGCTCGGGCGGCGCGGCGGTTCCCTGGGCGCCTGGGGCTTGCGGCATCTGATCGTCCGGCTCGGGGTTGTTCATCGGTTCTCCGGTGCTGATGGTGATCGATAACGGCTCGCGGGTCGGCGCGACTTCTCCGGGCGGCCCTGGCGCGGCGGCCGGTGAAGCGACCCCATTGGGCAAGGATTTGTCCGGGGTGGTGGCAGGGCCGGTCCGGTTGAACAGGCGCTTGAGCCTCCCCATCATGGGTTCCGCGAGGGGATCATGAGAAAAGCCCCAGGATGCGATCGGGATGCGTATGGCCCAGCTTGTCCAGGTGCATCACCAGCAATGCCTTGTCAATCGGATCGCCGATCCCCAGCGCGTTGGGGTCGCTTGCCGGCGGCGGCACTTCGTTGAACTGGATCCGGCCCGAAATACCAGGATACTTGACCCGCGCGATTGCCGCGCGCACGCTCACGCGGGTCACCGCGGTAGCGCCCGAGGAGCGGGCGGCGTCGCCAATCGCCTGGGCGATCAGTTTCACCGAATCGTAAAAGAGGGCAGCTTCGGAGGGGACGCGCGCGAAGCCATAGCCGCTGGGCTTCCCCGCCGCCTGAAAGTGTTGGCGGTACTCGCTCTCCATCAACTGGATGCGCGCGGTGCCGGGGCTGTGGGCGGGCAGCAAGGTGAATTCGTCGGGATAGAAGTAGCCGGTGAACCGATAGCGCCCCTTATACACGTTCCCATAGGCGAGGAACTGCGCTGGGTCGTAGAACGCATCGTCACTCAGCACGGTGGTGGTGCAATAGGGGCCGGACTGCACGCCGGCCGTGCATCCACCGAGGGTGTCCATCGCTTCCCCCAGGCGTAGGGCGTCGCTGGCCCGGCCGGAGAAAAAGATCAGGTTCGGCGGACTCGGCTGGAAGAGCGGTTGAATCATGCTTTGATACTGGGCCGCGGTCGTGGCGTCCGCCGTGTAGTTCTTTTGCACCAGCGCAACCTTGCTCCCTATGTCGGTCGTGAATATGGTCGCCAGACCATTACTATAACTATCGCTGGGATCGCGGAACACGACTACTCGGGGACGAGCCACACCCGCCAGAAGCTGCTTGGTCGCGTATTTCGCCAGATCCTGGCCCTGCACGATATCGCTGGGCACGGCCCGGAAGAAATAGGGGCTGCCGTTCAGGCTGGGGCTGCTTGAGGTGGGACTGAGTTGCGGGATCCCGTTATTCGCTAGATACGGCTGGGCGCCCTTGGTCCGGCTGCTGAACGAAAAACCGAGAAAGGCGAGCAGGCTGGGATCCGAGGCGGCGGCTTTCGCCGCGTCGGCGGCCCCACTGGCCCCGCTGGCGTCGTTCCCCAACTCCAGGACCAGCTTCCGTCCCGCGATTCCTCCGGCCTGATTGATCTCGTCCTGCGCCGTATAGGCGCCCTGCAGGGCGAAGCGCCCGACCGAGATGTCCACTCCACTGAAGGAGCTGCCGATCCCGATGGTCCAGTAGGGCTGACCGCTGGAGAGGATACCGGCGTTCTCGCTGTAGATCTGGCTTTCGGCATCCGTCTGGTCGTTGGTGGACGCCTGTTCGTAGAGTTGCGCGGCCCGCGTGATGTTGCCGTTCCGCCATTGCACCGAAGCATCACGCTTGGCTCTGGCCCAGGCGGCGACATCGGCGGCGCTTTGTCCCCGGCCCGTGGGATCGACATCGAACGCCACCTTGCCCAGGCTGATCGAGCCGGTAGGCGGCAGGGTGGTCGCGCGCTGCTCATAGATCACCGCTCCGGCGCCCACCCCGATCAACGCCGCCAGCACCACCGCTCCGGCCACCAACTTGCCCCGAACCGTGGAGAGCACCCCTTTGGGGGTGAGGAGGGCATCCACGTCGGCCTTCATCGGGGCCGCCCTCTGGTAGCGATGCTTGATATCGTTCTGGAGGGCCTTGTTCACCACTCGCGTGGTCGGCTCGGAAATCTTGGGGTCGATGCTCCGGATCGGGGGGTAACTGAAGAGCGGCTCGACCCCTTGGGGATTCCGCCCCGTGAGCAACTGATGCAGGGTGGCGCCCAGGGCATAGAGGTCGGAGAGGGAGGTTTCTTGACCGAGAAACTGCTCTCGCGGGGCATAGCCTGGGGTGCCCATCGCGTCGGATACCTTATTCTGGCCCGCCCTGGCGGTGCCCTGACGGAATTTATGCGAGGCCACGCCGAAATCCACCACGCGCACCCGGTTATTGGCATCGACCACGATGTTGGCGGGCTTAATGTCGCGGTGAATCACCTGCGGATCCAGATCCTCCAGATAGGCAAGAACCGAAAGGATCTGGCTGGCCCATTCCAGGACCAACTTCTCGGGTAGACCCTTCCCACCCGCCGCGTCCAGCTTCTTTTGCAGGTCCTCGCCGCTCACGAACTCCTGCACGATAAAATGCGAGCCGGCCTGAGTAAAGTAGTCACTGATCGTGGGGATGTTGGGATGGCTCATCTGCGAAAGCGTCTTCATCTCTTCCTGGAAGGCACTTTCGGCCTCGATCCGCTCCGCGTCGGTGGTGTAGTTGGGGAGCATTTGCTTGATCACCACCGGCTTGTTGTTCACCCGCGTGTCGTGGGCCAGATAGATGCTCCCCATGCCGCCCTTGCCCAGGGCCCGGTCCACCACATAGCGGCCCGCGTCGCCGATCCGCACTCCAGGGGCAAGGGCCAGTCCGGCGGGCGGGGTGGCGGAGGCCGTGCCCCGCGGGCCGGCGGTGGACTGAGCCGGAGCGCTCCCGCCCGCCGGCGGACCTTGCGGAATCTGACCGGAGGCGGCGGGGGGTGGGGCCGCGTGAGAGGCAACACCAGGGGTGAGCGGCGCCGAGGGAGTGGGCAGCGGAGTCTGGCCGATCGCATGGGTCGTCCGCAAGGGCTGGGTCAGATTGATCCCGCAGCCGCTGCAGAACTTGCTCGTAGCCGCGTTCGCGGCCCCACATTGTGGGCAAGTCAGGGTTGCCATACTCTTGCCATACTCCCCGCCGCTATCCGGCCGCGGCCTGGTTCCCCTGCCGTGATTGGCTAGTGAATGTTCACCTTGGTATTGAAGGCGCCGAACGCGAGGCTGTCTCCATCGTGCAGTTCGATCGGCTGATTGTATTCGAGGATCTTTCCATTGACGAAGGTACCATTGGTACTCCCCACGTCGGTAATGGAAAAGGTATCGCCCGTGCGCTGGATCCGGGCCTGATGACGTGACACCCCCAGATCGGGCGCGGCGCCCCCGAAGGGAATCAGGTCCAATTCCGGGTGCCAGTTTTGCGCCACGTCGGATCGGCCTACGTTGGTAATATCGCTCGTCACGTCATGCTGGCCGCCGGTGGCGAACACCAGGGTCAACACCGGGGTAGAGGCGCCCGCGGGCGGAGCCGAATCCGTGGGCGCGGGGGGAGCCGGCGTATCGGCGGGGTCGGCGGCTGAGGGCGCGGCCTCCACCGGGGTGGTATCCGGGGGAGCGGGTGTCTGGTTGGGCGGACTATCGGCGGGTAGCTGGTCGATCAGCGATTGGGCATGGGCAATCGCGTCGCTCGCCGATGGATCGGGACCGGCGGTGGTTTCCCCCTGGGTCTCCGGCGCCTCAAGCGGGGAGCCGCAGTGCTCGCAATAGGCCATGCCAGGCAGATTTTGGGTACCGCATTGTGGGCAGGTGATCATCGGGCTGTTCCCTTTCTACGCCACGACCGGCGGATACGCCGATAGCCGCGCCCCCGCCCTCTCACGGAGCGGACCAGGCGCGGCGTGATGGACCCTGCTCGCTTAAGCGTTTGGCTCGGGCCCTTGTTGCGTGGGAAGCACCAGCTTCCGGGTACCACTGGTAAGCTTCTTGGTGGCCGAAGAATCGGAGATCGCGGTTGCCGTGCCGGCGTCATTGAGTTGCAAGCGCATGGTGTTCACCGTTTGCTGGATAAAGTTGGGGTCGGCCCCTACCTGTTCGAGCCGCTGCTGCAAGATATTCAGCTTCTGGGTGGCAGCCGGCACGTCGCCGGCCTGGGCTGCCTGCAAGAGTTGGGTTTGCGCGGTCTCGACCGCGGCATGATCGATGTACTGTTTCACGGCGGGATTCATCGGTGGGAAGCCGGTGGTATCGGCAAGCTGGATAGTAAAGTCATCCGATCTTGCCTCCTGCTCCCGTTGCGGCGGCTGATCATAGAGCAAGGAGAGCGAGGCTACCTGAAATTCATTGGCGAACCCCGCCCCGCCCTCGTAGACATACTCGATCAGGAGGGTCATTCCCTCTTTCTGAATGTCGCCAAGCTGCACCTGGGTGTGGCGATTGGTGGGAGTGACCGGGACGAAATCAAATGACTTCAACTCGGGGCTCACCTGGTGGATCCGCTTGGGGCGGAAGCGCTGGCGGTAGTCCATGCTGAGTACCGCGTTGGTGATCACGGTCGATTGCACGGTCACCAGCACCTCGCGGAAGAAGTCGCCCACGTTCTCGGCCCGCTCGATATATTCGGCGGTTCCACGGGCGCTACGGGCCATCTCGTTCAGGAGACGGCCATTATAGTCGCCCCCGATCCCTCCCAGCATCAAGGGAATCTGGGTCTGCTCGGCCAACTGATAGCAGCGGTCCTCGTCGTTGGTCTGGCCATCGGTCAAGACCACGATCTTGCGGACCGCGCTCTGGGCGGGAAGGGCGAAGAACTGCTGCTGCGCGGCGGCAATCCCGTCGCCCATCAGGGTACCGCCATCGGCGCGCAGGTTGCGAATCGCGTTGAGGATGCGCCCGCGGTCGCCGCTGATCACCGTGGCGGGGACGAGGATCTGCACCCGATCGGAGAAGGCGATCAAGCAGATAGCGTCTCCATCCTGGAGCTGGCTGACCACATTGGTGGCGGCGGCCTTGACCAGGTCGATCTTCTTCTGGCTGAAGGTGCCGGAAATCTGCCCGTCCATGCTGCCGCTGGTATCGATCACCAGACCGATCTGCACCTGGGGGCGGGCCTGTACGGTAGCTTCCGGGCGGATACGGACGGCGGCATAGTTCGCGGCGGGCGAGCCGACGGGAATCTGGGCATAGGCGGACGTGATCTCAAGCGTGGTAGGCATGGAAGGCTTGCTCTCCTTACAGGCGGCGAGACCTATCCCCGGCCGAATGCCGGTAGAACGGTGGCACGACGGTCATAGGCGACCACGCCTATCCGGACTCCAACATTTCGCCAGCCTGCCACGCACTCCCCGCCACCTGGGTGAGCCATGCGTCAGCGGGCGCCCTGATTATAACATACGCCTCGGTTCCAGCCATACGAGGGTGGGCATGGCACGCCCCTACCCGATAGCCGCCCGGCCGCCCGCCCTCACCCGGCCCGGCACAGCCGTTCCACGGCCGAGAGCAGCTCGGACATGTCGAATGGTTTGGCCAGATGGCCGGCCGCGCCCACCTCCGCCGCCCATCGGGCCGTATCCTGAGCCGCCGTCATGACCAGGATCGGCACCTCGATGTGGCGCTCCTTCAGCCCTTGCACGAAACCCCAGCCGTCGAGCACCGGCATCCGCATGTCCAGGAGCACCAGGGCTGGGCGCTCGTGTTCCACCGCCAACAGGGCCTCGGCCCCATTGGGGGCGGTTACTACCTCGTACTCTTCCATGAGGAGAATCTCGGCCACGATGCGCCGGATGGACGAATCATCATCCACTACCAGAACCGAAGGGTGATTCACCCTGCTTGCTCCACCACGAGGCTGATCAGCTCGGCCGCCGGCAAGACCACATGGAAGGCACTGCCCTGGCCCACCCCGGCGGAGGTGGCCCAAATCGAGCCGCCATGCTGTTCCACGATCCCTCGGCAGATGAACAGGCCAAGGCCCATCCCGGAAAACCGCCGATCATCCACATTGCTGCCCCGGTGAAAGCGATCGAAGAGGTGGGTCAGATCGGCGGCGGGGATGCCGATCCCGGCATCGGTAACCGTAAGGCGGGCGGAGGCGCCATCCTGGCGAATACGCACCCGTATCTCTCCGCCCGCCGGGCTATATTTGGCCGCGTTCTCCAGCAGATTATCGATCAACTGCACGATGCGCGCGCCATCGTAGCTCCCCACCAGCCGCCCTGGCGCATCAAGCACCGTCCGGTGCAGGTCCGTGGAGTGACGTTCGCAGACCTCGCGTGCCAACTCAATCAGATCCAGGTTTTCGCGATAGTTCACCAGCCTGCCCTGTTCCACGCGCGCCACGTCGAGCAACTCCAGGAC
The DNA here is from genome assembly GCA_035534995.1 of Chloroflexota bacterium. GTDB lineage: Bacteria > Chloroflexota > UBA5177 > JANWHV01 > JANWHV01 > JANWHV01. Next base: position 26,067 of record DATLQX010000049.1, read on the forward strand.
CAGGCGCTTGAGCCGTTGCGATTCGCTAACCAGCGATTCGATCCCGTCCAGGTTGGCCGGTTCCTCGGGATTGCGCCTGGCCCGGCGCTCCAGCAGCTGGGCCTGAGCCACGATGGTGGTCAGGGGAGTCTTCAGGTCATGCGCGGCGGCCGAGAGGAAGTCATCCTTGAGGCGCGTGGTCTCTTCCATCGCCTTGACTCTCGCTGCCTCATCAATCAAGATCCGGCTCTCCAGAATAACCGCTGCCTGATTGGCCAGCAAGGACAACAGGAGGAGATCATCGTCGGCGAAGACCGGCGCGTGGGCGGCGTACACGGCCAGGATGCCCAGGCGCTTCCCGTCCGAGGTAATCGGTGCCGCCATGACCGCCCGCGCGCCGGACTGTCGATAAAGATCCGCGTGCGCGGGGTCGTCCCGCTCGGTATTGTCCGAGAAGACCGGTTTCTGGGAGATGAAGGCGCGTCCGCCGATCATCTGGTCCGCGCCCGACTCCCGCAAGAAATGGCTGGCGTTGTAGCGGAGAAGTCCCGCCTCGGCGTCCCAGAGGCCGATGGCGGCGTTGGCCGCGCCTAGCGAACTGGCGGTGCCCCGTTCCAGTTCTTGCATGATCTCCCCCAGATCGGGCATGCGGGGCAGGGAGGCCGCGCGGGCCAAAAAGCCGCGCACCTCGGGTTCCTGCCAGGCGCGGCGCAGCCACACGGGCGGCGCGAAACCCAGAAAGAAGAAGATGCCGGAAAGAAGCGTGAACAGGCTGATGATAATACTCTCTACTTTTGCCGCGCCCGGTGTAGCGGCCGAGATGCCCGCCAGGAGGATAGCGACCCCGAGAAACAGTGAACCGGCGGCCACCGCGTTCATACGCCGCCGGGTTACCCCGCTCGCCCCACGGGATGCCTTCACGAAGGCTACGGCGACATAGGTGGTGAAGCCCATGAAATAGGCCACCAAGACGAGCACCACGGCCCCTGGGTAGGGCGGCGGAAAGACAAAGAGGCTGACGATCGAGGCCGCCAGGCCAACGGCGGCCGCCCCCAGAATCGCCCGCCGCGTGGTAGTGAAATCATCGACCAGCCGAACCAACATGTACGGGATGGCCATCAGCAAGGAGCCCGTCACCGCGTTCTCCCATCTTCCGGCCTTCACCCCATTTATCTCATGGAGCCAGCCAATCGCGACCAGAAAGGCGACGACAGCAAAGAGGAGCGCCGTGTCCAGACTGGCCTTCAAGGGCCGGTGAATCATCTGGAGCGTGACCGCCACGGCAACGAAGACAAAGAGGAGCTGGCTGGCTAGCTGCAACAATTGATAGGCACTCATACGTGATACGACTGCATTACGCTCTACTTCCCCGGAAGGCGGCACAAGAACATCGCTGACTCGGCCCGTAGTTCGCCAGTCTGCCATGATCAGTATTACACATCAGACACTAACATGCAGCCATCCTGGGCATAACCCCCAACCTGGGTTGCCGGAAGCGTTTCCGGGATCCGCCGACTTTATGACTTTATATAGTAGTGCGGTTGGCGGGGCGGTACAAGGTCGATGCTAGTCTGAAATAGGGCCTTCGGCACGCGCCACGGCGGAATCGGCTACCGGAGCGCCCGGCGGCGACGGGCGCTCCGCTGGCTTTGCGCCAGGGCGCGGCCGCACCAATACAGGCCGCCGAGGGCCAGGGGCAGCCCCCAAACCAGGGCGCCGATTTCTCGATCGGCGATTGCGGTGAAGATCAGACCGGTGCCGAGGATCCCCAGCATGGCGGCAAGCAGCACCAGGGCCATTGAGGCAGCCGCGCGTCCTATGTTCATGCTTGGAGTCCCGCGGGAGGATCCACTGCCGAGCCGGACGACACCGGCGATGCCGCCGCTTGCTCACGATAATACGCGCGCCAGATCAGGCGGTAGACACCGAGGAGGCGGGGCAGCTGATTGAGGCCGGGAATCCAGGGTAGCAACAGCAAGAGCAAGGTCAGGATCCCCATGGTAGCGATGACGAGCACATCGGCGTTGGGCGAACTGGCGAAGGCAGGCACTTGATACCAGAACGTATAGAGCCAGAGCCATGCCGCCCCCGGATAGTTGCCGGTCTCGTTCATCATGCCCCACTGCGTACCGACCAGATGGTACTGGTGCGCCAGCACCGGCAGCGCCGATGCCTGCAGGAAGAGGAGGCCGCGCGTATTGTCAGTTGAATAGATGCGGCCGCTATGATCAATGGCGGGTTCCAGTAGCCCGGCGCGGCCTAGATTGAGCAGGCCGGTCAGCATCGGCGCCACGGGACCGTAGGCGCCAGGTGGCAGCAATACAGACTGACCCCGCACGCGCGCCTTGTTTAGCGCGTCGCCGTAGGCCGTCTCCCAGGTCGTCTGCTGGGTGGGGCCGGCCCGCTCAAAAGACTGAAGCGCCGACCCGACGCTGGGGACGAGGGGCGCCACCATTCGTAGCGGTCCAAGCACGTCATCGCTGGCCGTGTTGATCGGGATGCGTACCCCTGCCAGGCGTTGAAAAGAGATTGGCCCCAGGCTCTGCACCGACCCACTACCATTGTTATAGGGCGGCCCGTAGGTACTGATGCTGTCCGTACCGTTCAACTCGCCAAGAGCGGTTTGGAGAAAGGTGACGGGATCACTGGTAGCCACCTGTTGCGCGGTGAGCGGTGGCTCGTCCGGGGAGGAGAGCAAGGCGGCGAGTCCACACACCAGCACCAGGACCACGAGCAGGGCAATGAGGCCCTCCTTGATCAAATCATAGGGTACCATGGGGACGTCCTGGTAATAGGCGCGCTGTTTTGGGCTCATGGCTGGTCCTCCCGCGGAACGCCGACGGGATACGGGCGTACTACCCCATGGATGCGCACCAGCAAGAGATGCAGCCCCACCAGCGCGCTCACCAGTACTGGCAGGATCACGATGTGGAAGCCATACATCTGGCCAAAGTTGAGGACGTTAAAGAAGGCGCCAACGCCGATCGCGTTCATGGCGTCCTTGCCCTGTACGGCGATCCACTGGGCGTCGAAGTTCTGCTGCGAAATATACCCGGTAAAGGCAGTGCCGATGCCTACCAGGAAGCAGAGTACTCCGACGACCCAGGTCGCGCCACGTCCATCGCGCCACGCGCCCTGGAAGAAGCTGGTCCACAAGTGCAGCACCATGAAGAAGAAGAACGCTTGCACGCACCAGAAGTGAATACTGTTGATGTAGTGGCCCAGGGTGGAGACATGCCACCAGGTGGGTCCAGCCGCCGCCAGCCAGACCCCGGAGAAGATCAGCAGCACCAGGCTGGCAATGGTAGCGATGCCGAAGAGGTACACGTAGCCGTGAACGTAGGCGGGCAGTTCGTCGGGGAGCAGATCCTCCAGCGTCAGGTCGCGCTCCAGGCGGCGGCGCAGCTTGGTCGTCAGGTTCATCGCGCGCCTCCCCTGGGTCGCCGATGAGGGAACGGCAACACCACGGCCAGGGCGAAGATCAGCAACATCAGCCCGATGACTACCAGATTGGGCACCGAGATCTGGATCAACCACCAATGCAGGTACCGCGGAACATCCTTCATGACGCCTCGGTCCTCCCCGCGTTACCGTGAGGACATCCTCCCGTGCGTGCGCCGGCGGGGAGAGTAGCACTCTTGAAGAGTATACAATGGCAAACGTTAATGTGCCTCTCCGTGTGCCGACGTCGGATCGCTTCCTGAGCATGCTACCGGGCCAGGGTGTAGGCTAAGATAGGTAGGGCGGTAGGGAGCTAGGTAGGCTGAAGACAATGAAGGTGCTTTTCGTTTCGCATCCAGTAGGGCCGCTCGGGGATGGCTCCGGTGGCGGTGTCGATCTCACCCTGAACAACGTGGTCAAGGCCCTTACCTATCGTGGGCATTCGGTCGAGGTTATCGCGCCCATGGGCTCCCGGCTTGCCCACACGCCGGTGATTGAGATTCAGGGGCGCCTCCAGCCTTCGGCTCAGTACGAAACTCGCGCCGCGCCCGTGAGCATGCCGGCCAATTCGGCTCTGGCCGCCATGTGGGACGAAGCGCGGCGCCGGCAAGCCGCCTATGATGTCGTGGTCAACTTCGCCTACGACTGGCTTCCCTTCTATCTGACCCCGTTCTTTCCCGTTCCGGTTGCTCATCTGGTCAGCATGTGCACCCTCCTGGATGCCATGGACGACGTGATCGGCGCCGTGGCCGGCTCCTTTCCCGGCCATGTCGCCATGCACACCCAGGCGCAGGCGCGCACTTTTCCCTTCGCGGATCAATGCGTCATTCTAGGCAATGGAGTTGACCTCGACCTCTATCCCTACAACCCAACCCCCAAGAACCGGCTTTGCTGGATCGGGCGGATCGCCCCGGAGAAGGGGATCGCGGACGCGGCGGCGGTGGCCCAAGCAACGGGGATCCCGCTTGATGTCTATGGCCGGATCCAGGACCCCGCCTACTGGAACCGTGTTCTCCGCGAGTTTGCCGGCGCCCCCATCCACTATCATGGCTTCCTCGATACGGAAACTCTGGCCCAGGCGGTCGGCCCCGCCAGGGGGCTCCTGATGACCCCGAAGTGGATTGAAGCCTTCGGCAACGTGGTGATGGAAGCCCTGGCCTGCGGGGTGCCGGTGGTCGCGTACCGGCGCGGGGGGCCGGCGGAGATGGTGGTGGACGGGCGAACCGGCTGGCTGGTCGAGCCCGATCACGTCGACGATCTGGTTGCGGCGGTGAGCCGGATCGATCACCTGGATCGGGCGGCCTGCCGCCAACAGGCCGAGCGGGACTATTCCTTGGCGGCACTGGGCCTCCGCTGGGAGTACTGGCTGGAGGGGATCGCGCATCCCGAAACGCGGATGACTAGATGAGACAGATTACACGGATGGCTGCCCTGAGAAAGCGTAGCCTGCCGGAAAGGACGACACGCGGTTGAGGGCTTGTTTGATCACCAATCCACGTGCCGGCCGCGGCCGGCTTGATCTCACGGCGGTCCTGGCGACCCTACAGGCCCAGGGGTGGGACGTCGTGGTGCGCCAGAAAACGCACGGCGGCGAAGCGACAAAGTTGGCCCGCGCTGCCGGCGAGGAGGGGTATGACATCGTCGTCGCCTGCGCCGGAGATGGGACGGTGAGCGAGATTGTGGACGGCCTGGCGGGTTCCGACGTGGCGGTCGGAGTTCTCCCGGGAGGCACCGCGAACCTGTGGGCCCATGAACTTGGTCTTTCTCCCCGCCTGGAGGTGGCCGCGCTCCAACTGGCCGGGGCCGAACGCCGCCGAGTGGACGTGGGTCACGTCAGCGTGAATGGCCGGCATGGGCGGCACTTCCTCCTCATGGCCGGGCTCGGTTTCGACGGCGCCGTGATGTCCCGCGTATCGAAACCACTCAAGCAGCGGATAGGAGTGATGGCGGTGGGTCTGGCGGCCGTACGGACTCTTCCCTCCTGGCGGCCGGTGTTCGTCCACGCGGAGCTTGACGGACTGACCTGGCAGGGGAAGATTTCCCAGGTGATCGTGGGGAACACCCGTCGCTATGGCGGGTTTACCCGTGTGACCCCGGATGCGTATATCGATGACGGGCTCCTCGACATTTGCTTGATCACCGCCAGGAGCCTATCGGCGGCGGGTGGGCAATTGGCCTCTCTCCTTTTTCGCCAGCATCCGGGCGCCGGGTCGGCGGAGTCCTATCGGGCCGCTTCTCTCACCCTTCACGCGCCGGTGGTGCTGCCCTTGCAAATCGATGGGGGCGCGGTGCGCTTGAAGAAGGAGCGGATCACCGCGGACGGGATGACCTATCGCTTCTCAGTGCTGGCGCGGGGCATCACCATGCTGGTGCCGCGCGGCTATAACGGTGAGCTCTTCCAACCGGGCGCTCATTCGACCGCGCTGGACGGGATCACAGGCTCTTCCCTGAGCCCGCGGGGCCCGCACCATCAGCGCCTCGAAGCCGGCGCCGAGGGCGGGAAGAAAAAGCACCGGCTCCAGGTGATGTCGGTGGGCACGGATTCCTTTACCGGGGTTGATCTGGTAACCGGCCAGGTTCTGACCGTGCTCGTCGAGGCGACCACGGACCTTGGCTCGGGGGATCACGGCCATCCGCGCACTCTGGCCCATCTCCGAGTCGGAGACATGCTCAAGGTCAAAGGCAAGCGGGCCGCGGATGGAAGCGCCATCCGGGCCCGGCGGATCAAAAGCGTTTGACCTCTCACCCCGCGCGGGGCGCCTCGCGCGCGCCCCGCGCGATCCAGGCCACGTAGGCGCGCAAGATAGCGCTCAGCCAGACGAAGCCCAAAAGATACGCGCCGATCACGTCGCTTGCCCAGTGCGCTCCTTCATAGATCCGCGATGGGCCGACCAGGATGACCAGAGCCAGGCACGGGACAAGCACGATGCCGCGGACGAGCGCGTTTCTTGGCTCAACCCAGGCCAGATAGGCCAGGAAGCCGAAGAAGGCAATGAAGGTGAGCACATGCCCTGACGGAAAACTATACCCTCCAACGTGGCGTAGCACGTGGATGGAAGGGCCGTTGGGGCGCGGGCGGGCCACCAGAGCCTTCACCACTCCCTCCAGCACGTTGCTTCCCACCACGGAGATCAGCAAAAACAGCGATTCAACCCGGTACCCCACGGCAAACACGAGGGCGATGATCACCCCGAGAATAACGATCTCCTCCGGGGTGTACCCGATCCAGCTTACCAGCCACAACAGCCCGTCCAGGACGTGGAGGCGCTGGACTTGATCTGTGATCCATACATCGAGTCGATCGGCCCGCAGCCAATGGGCGGCCGCGGCCAGGGCGGCGAAGATGACCAGAATGACCACATGGACGGTCCAGGCCCGCCGGCCATATTCTTGCAGTGACCACCAACTCCGTTTTTCCGGGCCCACCGCGCGCAGTGGGGCGACGGGCGAACTGGACGGCCGTGCGTTAGCCCGCGAACTCATCACCGTTCTCCTTGGGTGAACCTGAACAGGACGCCTCCGCCCATGGTACCGGTTAGGTCCGCTTGACGGAGGGGTGGGTCTCCTTCATGCGTTGCCCGGTGGAGGCCACCGACCCGACTGGTGGGCGGGCGGACAGGCCGCCACTCCGAGCGGTTGCTGGTCTTCCCGCGCCGCGCCCCAGTTCCGCGATGCCCAGCAGCCGCGGATGGCGGGCGGCGGCCCACTCATAGATGACGATCGCGAGGAGGAGCCAAATTGCCCCATAGAGAGCGCCCTCGACCACGTCGCTAGGCCAGTGCTCCCCTTCCAGGACACGGGAGACCGGCATGACAATGATGATAGCCAGACCGAGAATACGAGGAATCCAGACCCAGGCTGTTCCCGGAAGCGCGCGCCAGGTCAAAAAGACAACGAACCCCCATACGGCGGTAGCAAACACCACATGCCCTGAGGGAAAGCTGAAGTAATGGGTCACTTTCTCCATTACCCAGATGCCGTGCCCTTGGGGACGGGGACGCTTGACCAGATCGGCGGTAAGCAGGTTCGAGAGGCTACACAGCACCGCGATGGGGATGATCAGCAGGGCGTCAAGCCAGCGGCGGAGAGCCAGGAAACAGAGCAGAATTACCACCACCGTAACGGTGGACGGGATTGGCCAGCCCACGGTGCTCACCATTTCCACCGGCCCGGCCAGGAAGGAGTGCCGCAACAGATGCTGCAAACCCAACTCGATGTTCACATCATAGGGGAGAGGTCCCCGATGATTCACCACCAGAACCAGCAAAAACATGGCCAGGCACAGCAACGCCACGGCGCTATTCAGGAGCACCCGATGGATGGAGGCAGGGCTGGTTGCCTGCCCATTCAGGCGGAAAACGGAGTTCACTTCGCCTATGCGCGCCATCTTTCCTCCCTCCGTGCCGGCCAGGAACAACCCTGAATCTGCCTGCCGGCTCGATCATGCCGGTAGTACCTCCTACCATGCCACTGACGGTCGGGGGATGGAACAGCCGAATGGACGAAGGGGAGGGCCGGAACTAGCCTAGTCCTATCCTGCCGCGCCACAGGCCATGATGACCGGGCAGTCCGCCAACAGACAATGAGGTTCTTCCCCGATGAGGCTATGAAGTTTGGTGCACCAGAGTATACTTTTCATGTACTCCCGGCTTCGTCCGGTTTAACCCGGAGCATGGTTACGGAGAATCTACGTGAGTGATGATGTGGCCAGCCCACCGGCCGAGCTTGACCGTCCTTTGATTCACTTTCTCAAACGGCAAAGCTGGACGCCCGCCAAGATCGCGGAATTGCTCGGTCAGGATCAGGAGGCCATCCTAGCCGTGTGGCGTGAGCCGATCGCTGCCGCGTCGGCATCAAAGGCGGCGCCTTTCACGGCCAAAATCGAGCCGACCCTGCGCGTGCGCCTGAGCCCGGACGCGCGGCGGTTACAAATCCTGCTGCCGGCCAAGGCTCTGCCGTTACCCACCGAAGTGCTCCTTGCCCAGATCCAGGACCATTGCATTCGTCAGAAGATAGAGGGCTTCCTGACCGCCCAGGAGTTGGCGCGGCGGATGCAAACCTGGGTGTACGGCACCTGGCTTACCGTCCTTGAGGCTATTCCTCCTACCCCGCCCACTCCTGGCCGCGTGCAGTTGCTCGTGCCGGTGAAGACGGTCACGAGCCGTTCGGAGGGGGTCGCCTTTCTGGTGCGGAAAGGCGCTGTCTTGGCAAGAATCGAGCCAGGACGAGCCGGGCTTCCTGGTCGCGATTTGCTCGGTGAAATCACTCCTCCCCTGCAGCCGCGGGTGCTCCATCTCCCTCAGGGCCAGAACACGGAAAGCAGCGCCGACGGCACCACTTTAATTGCCTCCCGCGATGGTCAGGTAGTGATGCGCCAGTTGCGCGTCCATGTATTGCCGTTCACCATACACGAAGGCGATCTCACCGATCGGGATCAACCCCTCATCTCGGACGCGGGAGTCATCGTCACCGGTTCGGTGCGCGAGGGTGGGGTCATTCAAGCAGTCGATGACGTGCAAGTCCATGGCGGTGTGTATGGCGGCACGATTACCAGTACCCTGGGACGAATCTCCGTCGTTGGGCCGGTAAATGGCACTCCGCGTCTTCCCTCCGAGTTGCGAACCGGCCTGGATATTCACTGCGGCCAGGTCTGCTACGCGACTCTCGAAGCCGGGGGCGACATCGTGGTTCGCGAGGAGGCCCGTGCCAGCGATCTGACCGCCCGCGGTAATATCTTCGTGGCCCGACCGCTGGCGCAAAGCCTGATCGACGCGCGACTGACGCTTGGAGGCGGTCTGATTGGACCAATCCCGCGGGTTTCACCGCCGGAGGTCACACCCACCGAGCGCCGGCATACCCGCATTCCCGTCTCCATCGAGGCGCAAGTAACATGGGATGAGCACCCTCCCCTCACATTTATTCCCTGTGTGATCGCGGATCTTACCGTGGCCGGCGCGCGCTGCCGCTTCTTGGCGCCCCTTGCCGAGGAACTTCTCCTCAACGGCATCGCGCAACTCAAGTTTCAATTCCCGGATAGCCTTGGCGACGCGGTGATTATCGCGCGGATTGCTCGTTTGGATCTCCCCTCCGAGGTCGGGCTCTCCTTCGAAGCGATCACGGATCGCGACGCGGATCGCGTAATGCAGTTGTGCATGCAGAGGCTGCGTGAGTTGAAGGGCGCCAGACCAGGCTCGCGGGCCGACCGGCGAAGGCGCCCATAATGGGGCGCCTTCCTGAAAAGGTCGGATAAGGTCATCCGTGCGCCCCGCCGCCGTGCTCCCAGGCGCCACCTGCTGGAGTGATGGCGATACATCTCGCGCGGCATACATAGCGGCATACATATAGGTGATAGCAGCCTGGGCGCTGGCGTGTTCTACTAAAACTTGAGAATGTATGTATGTATGATCCAGTGAACGGGAGAATGGGCATGGGCTCGGTCCACGAGCACCGCTCC
>DATLQX010000050.1:0-2232 GCA_035534995.1 Chloroflexota bacterium
GGGGCATCTGCGGGATCGCGCCGACGTTCCCGAACTCATCGACCAAGCAGAGCACCGGTCGGGGCAATTCTTTGTTGGGCTGCCGGTAGGCCGTGCCCATCAGCGCGGTGAACTACTGGGTGAAGAAACAGGCGGAAAGCCGCGTCAGCAGTTGGGCCATGGTGTGGTCCAGAATGCCATCGCGGTGCTGCCGATCTTCCCCTATTATGGGTTCGACTTCCACGTGCTCTACGGCGCCGTCGATGGCCAGAAGTTCGGCGTCGCCGGCCTGGATCTCGGGTGATGGAAATTTCGGTGGCTTGGGCTTACAACCCCGGGTTGGGTCGGCCAGTCCCCTCACACCACGCGGCGTACTCCAGGTGCGCGGTAGGGCACCGTTCCCATGCCTGATGCTCGGGCAACGGCGCCGCGCGCTCCGAGAGCCAGAAGGCGCGATCGCAGCAGGTACAACACACGAGCGCGCGTCATCGCCCTTACAGGCTCACGATCACCTGCTCGCCCTCGACCCGCACCGGAAACTGCCGCAGCCGTAACTTCGGGTAGGCGACGCAGCGGCCGGTGGTCAGGTCGAACTCCAGGGCATGCCAGGGGCAGACCAAGATCTCCCCCTCCTGGACCCAGGCCCGACGCCAGGCCGTCTCCTCCCTAGCCACCAGCGTCCCGGTGATCGTGCCCTCGCAGAGGGGTCCGAACTGGTGCGCGCAGACGTTGGGCAGCGCGTAATACCGCCCTCCGACGCGGAAGACCCCCACCGCCACTCTGCCGTGCCGGACGATCCGGCGACCTCCCTCCTCAAACTGGTCCACCCGAGCCACCACCACATCCGCCATCTAAGCTCCTCCTTCGCGGACTGGGATCTTGATCGGCGCCGGGATGCCGAACAACGTAAGCGCGTTCTCGCCCATGATCTTCCGCTTGGCCTGGGGCGTGAGCGGCAGGTCGAAGACCTGGCGCGGATGGTCGAAGTCGTGATGGGGCCAGTCCGAGGCAAAAAGTACCTGATTCTCGCCGTTGAACATCTCCAGCATCGCCACCAACTCCTTCCCGTTCTCCGGCTCCTCAATCGGCTGGGTGGCGAAATACATCCGCTTGATATAGGTGCTGGGCTTGTCGGTCAGGAAGGGCACCTCGCGCCGGCTCTCGTTGTATTCCTTGTCCAGCCGCCACATCATGAAGGGCACCCAGGAGACCCCCGCCTCGGTGAAGGCGATCTTCAGTCTGGGGAAGCGCACCGGCACCCCGGTGGTCACCAGGTCTACCATATTGGCCATCATCGCGAAGCAATGCGAGATGGTATGGCGAGCCAGGGCGGTGTCGAATTGCTCGATATTGAAGGGGAAGACGGAGGAGATGGCAGAGACACTATGCAGCATCACCGGCAGGCCCGCCTCCTGGGCGGCGGCGAAGATCGGGTCATACTTTCTATGGCCCCAGAGCGGGTAGACCGCCGAGGTGGGCAGATAGACCGCCGCTACCTTGGGATGGGCGGCGTACCGGGCGATCTCGCGCGCCGCGTCGGCCGGATCCTGGGACGCCGCGATCAAGGCGCCATAAAGAGACGGCTCGGGCAGCCATTCGTCGACCAGCCAGCGGTTGTAGGCGCGGGCCAGGGCGGCGGCGTAGTCCTCGTTGGGCAATTGCGCCAGGCCCAGCAAGTTATCGGGGAACAAGATGCCGATATCCACGCCGATCGCCGCCAGTTCCTCGCGCATCTGGACCGCGCTGGTGGTCGTGCGCAGATTGAAGCCCCCGGGGAAGGGTGGGTCGAGGCTGAGATTGGGCTTGAAGCCGGGGATATCCAGGTAACGTGCCGGTACCCCCGCCAGATGTTCCAGCGAGCGACGCCACGGCTGGTCGCAATAGGGCGCCAGGGCGCCGGGCGTGTCATGGGCATGAACGTCCGCGTCTACCACCACCACATCGGCGAGCCGTAGGCGCTCGGGGGGCGCTGGGAGGTCCATGGCCATCTCCACCTTTCCTCCTCGATAATCTCGCGCGGGCGGAGCAGCGGAACACCGATGTCGCCGCTCAGGGACCGTGGCAGCTCTCTGTCCCTATGGTAGCGATGATTCATGGGTCGTGCATCATGTTAGGTGGGTGCGGATCGTCCGCTCCCGGTGCGATAACCCCACTACTTGGGCCATGTCGCGCGCAAGGCTGGTTTGGCTCTCGGCGTTCTCCTGCCACCGAGGATCGGATGGCGTCAAGGCATCCGGGCGAGGCGACGGCGAA
>DATLQX010000051.1:0-17070 GCA_035534995.1 Chloroflexota bacterium
CCTGCGGGTTGACAGTCAGGGACGGGGCCGCGTGGTGTGCAACGACTGTTCGGCGCGCATCCATGCCGCCAAGGGACCGGCGCCGATCACGCTTCATCGAATGGCGCCCAAGGACAAAGACCAGACTTAGAGTCTCAGCCCCGCAGCCGGACGGATAAGGTAGCTATGAAGCTGCTTTGATGCGGTTGTCGACGATGCGCGCATCTGAGATACCTTGAGACAGAAGCTCAGCCTTCAAGGGAGAGATCGTCACGAGCACAACATAGACTCCTCTCGAGAACAATACGCATCTCAGGTGCGTGGTGTAAACCATATGTGTCTTTGCACTATAACGGGCGGCTTATCTTGACCGGATTGACAGGGATTTAACCGAGCGCAACCCAGAGGCGGCCATGCGGGTTCTAACATCGATCATCGCCTCGATCGAGCGTGCCTGCCTGTTCCCGGAGTCCGCTCCAGGGGTAGATACGCCAGGAGCAGTTTTCAGTGCCAGGAAGCTGGTCGAGGGCACCTACCAGTACTTCATCTACTACACCGTGAGGGGAAGGACGCTGCTTGTGTTGCGTATCTTCCACGGCACGCAGCAGCGCTGACCTTCCGCCTTCTCTGTCGTCAAAGCGGCAGGACGTCATCCCCGCCGCCATCCCCGTCGTCCAGTTCCACGTCGCGCGTAGCCAGCACGATCCGGGAACGACCGTCCTCGGAGGGGCCGACTATCCCCCGGTCCTCCAGGGTGTCGAGGAGACGGGCGGCACGGGTGTAGCCGATGCTCAGGCGGCGCTGGAGGAGCGACACCGAGGCGCGATTGTATTCGCGCAGCACCTTGACCGCGTCGCGCAGCAGTTTGTCATCGCTGTCCGATTCCTCGTCCTTGGCCGGCGGCTCCAGCTCGGCATCGGGAATCTTCTCCAGATCATGATGTCCGTGCTGCTTCCAGTAGGCGACCAGCGACTCGATTTCCTTGTCCGACAGGTAAGTGCCCTGGACCCGGATCGGCTTCCCTTCGTCACTTGGCTGGTAGAGCATATCGCCCCGACCCATCAGCTTTTCCGCCCCCGCCTGGTCGAGGATGGTCCGCGAATCCACCTGAGAACTGACCGCGAAGGCGATGCGGGCTGGGAAGTTGGCCTTGATCAGCCCGGTGATCACGTCCACCGAGGGCCGCTGGGTTGCCAGAACCAGGTGCATGCCGGTGGCGCGGGCAAGCTGGGCCAGGCGGCAAATTCCGTCCTCCACGTCCTCGGGAGAGACCATCATCAGATCGGCCAGCTCATCGATGATCAGCACGATGAAGGGAAGGCGCTTCTTGGGGTCGGTTTGCATCTCGTTGAAACGGGCCAGGTTCCGCGCCTTGACCTCGGAGAATTTCTTGTAGCGGCGATGCATCTCCTTGAGTGCCCACTTCAGGGTGCCGGTCACCTTGGTGACATCAGTGACCACGGGAGCGAGTAGGTGCGGCACGTCGTTGAACACGGTCAACTCCACCATTTTGGGGTCGACCATCAACAAGCGGAGCCTCTCGGGACTGTTGTGGAACAGGAGGCAGCTGATCAATGAGTTCAAGCAGACGCTCTTGCCGGATCCGGTGGAACCGGCGATCAGCAGGTGCGGCATGCGGGCCAGGTCCGCCAGAACCGGGACGCCGGACACATCCTTGCCCAGAGCTATTTTGAGCGGAGATCGGATCTCGGCGCATTGTTCGGACTCCAATACCTCGCGCAAGGTGACCACCGATGGCTTGGCATTGGGGATCTCGATCCCAATCACCGATTGGCCGGGCACCGGCGCCTGAATACGGATGCTCCGCGCGGCCAGGGCCAGGGCTAGATCGTTCTGCAAAGCGGTCACCCGCTGGACTCGGACCCCGCGCTCCGGCTGCACGTCGAATTGAGTCACCGTGGGGCCGCTATGGAAACCTGTAACCCGGGCTTTTACATTGAAAGCTCCCAGCGTATCCTCGATCACCCGCATCCGCAGGCCGGTATCGATCGGGGTTGTGTCCTTGACCAGCGGCACGCTATCCAGCAGATCGACCGCCGGGAGCGCCCAATCGCCGCCAACCGCCAAGGGAAGCGGCGCCTCGCTCTGCTCTTGCTCCGCCTCGGCTTCCAACGGCAACTCACGCTCTGGTTCGGTGGGCCTGGCGCGCTTCCGGCGCAGCGCCGATGTGGATCCCGGACCATCGTCATCGTCGCCTGATGGAGGGACCAGCGCCAGCGCCGAGGCCGCGTCCACCCTTGCCACGCTGGGAAAGCCGGCCAGGGGCCCCCCGGACCGGGAAGAAGTCTTCTGCAATTGGCTGACGTGCTTCCCGGCGACAATCAAGGCGTGGGCCGTCTTGCCGCCCCCGTGCACTCCACGTCGCGCGGCCCACCTGGAAGCGAGCCAGAAGTGCCGGGCGGTCACATGGGCCGCGAGTACCAGGCCCAGGGCCAGCAAGCAGACCGCGATCACCGGAACCCCGGCGGCGCCAAGGAAGCCGGTCAGTTCGCCGGCCAGGGAGTTCCCCAGTGTACCGCCGTGCCTCCAGCCGCCACAGGCCAGCAGCACCGCCAGATATAACAATAGCAGGCCATTGGTCTCCTCAAAGCGGGGCCACGGGCGGGCTCCCTCCGCCCTCCTCAGGATCTCCAGGCCCACGGCGGCGGCCGCCACGGGCAGGAGGTAGGCACTCCAGCCCACCGCACCGGTCACCGCCGCCCCGGCGGGTCCATTCTTGATCACCAGCAGAATCAGGGCCAGGGCCGCCGCGATCACCGCGATGCGCGCGACATCGCGCCAGCGATCCGGCAACCGGCGCGGCACGCTTTGGGGTATGACTGGAGCCGGCTCGACCTTTACCCGCCTTCTCGGCGCCGTCTTCGCCGATCGGGGGCGGGCTGAGGAGGGCTGCCGCGGGGCCGGCGGTATCACCGCCGCCGTCGGAGCTATGGACTTTCGGATCGCCATGTGCCTCTCGTCTCGTACCCGTTAGACCTCCATCACGACAGGGAGGATCATTGGGCGGCGTTTTGTCTGTTTATAAAGCAGCTTGCCGAGCGCTTCCTTGATCGTGGCCGCGGCATGAGCGTGCCCACCAGGTTGGGCACCGGCTGCCTCCAGGGCATCGTACACAACGGCGCGTGCCTTTTCAATCAAGGAATCCGCATTTTCAGGGTGAGTTAAGCCGCGAGTGAGAAGTTCCGGCCCAGCCAGAAGGCGGCCGGACAGGCGATCGACACTCAGGACCACCAGCACGATGCCGTCGCGGGCCAGCACTTGGCGGTCTCGAAGCACCAGGTCGCCCACGTCGCCCACCCCGATCCCATCCACATAGACGTATCCCGCCTGGACTCGCTCCATCAACCGCACCGTCCCGCCCGTAAGCTCGACCACCGTCCCATTGTCCACCAGCAGGACTTGATCCTCGGTCATGCCCATGTGCATGGCCAGGCGTTTATGCTGTACGAGATGGCGGTAGTAGCCATGAATGGGGACCAGGTACCGCGGACGGAGCAAACCGATCATCAGCTTCAACTCCTCGGCGGCGCCGTGACCGGAGACATGCACCAACTCGTGCCGGTCGTAGACGACGGTAGCCCCGAGCTTGAACAGGCGGTCGATGTTCCGCCCTACCGCTTCCTCGTTGCCGGGGATCGGGGTGGAGGAAAGAATCACGGTGTCTCCGGCCACGATCTGAATGTGTTTTTGTTCCCCCTGGGCCATCCGGGTGAGGGCGCTGGTAGGCTCCCCCTGGCTTCCCGTCGTCATGACCACAAGCTGATGGTGGGGAATCCGCGGCAGTTCATCCAGACGAGCTAACACGCCCTCGGGCACCTGCAAATAGCCAAGCTCCATGGCCATGTGGACGTTATTGATCATGCTCCGCCCAACCACCGCCACCCGCCGACCATTCGTCGCCGCCGCGTTGACCACCAACTGGATACGCGAGATCAAGCTGGCGAAGGTAGCCACGATGATCCTTCCCGGCGCGCGTGAGAAGACGCGCTGAAAGGCATCCCCGACCACGGTCTCCGATGGGGTGAATCCCGGAGTATCGGCGCGAGTACTATCGGCGAATAGAGCGAGGACGCCCGCCGCGCCCAGGCGAGCTAGCGTATTGTAGTCCGGCGGTTTCCCATCGACCGGGGTTTGGTCGAACTTAAAGTCCCCCGTATGGACGACCGTACCGGCCGGCGTATGCAAGGCAATCCCTACCGCGTCCGGGATACTGTGGCACTGGTGGAATATCTCTACCCGGAAGGGCCCCAGGGTGAAAGGGGATTCCGGCCGCACGGTAACAAGCTCGGTCTTCTCCAGGAGCTTGTGCTCGCGCAGTTTCACTTCGATCAGCCCACGGGTTAAGCGGGTGGCAAACACCGGCGCTGGTACTCGCCGCAAAGCATAGGGAAGGCCGCCGACATGATCCTCATGCCCATGGGTGATCAGGTACCCGAGCACCCGGTCCCGCCGCTCTTCCAGATAGGTGAGATCAGGGAGTACGAGGTCGATCCCGTGCATGGAGTCATCGGGAAACATCAGGCCGGCGTCCACCACCACGATGGCCCCGTCGTACTCAAAGACCATCATGTTCTTGCCGATCTCCTCTAGGCCGCCCAGCGGGATGGCCCGGAGGACCGGCAAGGAGCCCGGCCCCTGGATCGGCTGCTCGGGTTCACTCGCCAAAGGGCAGGCTCCCGCGACCTATGGTGGGATCACCGGCGCGAACGCGACTGGTCATGCGCGTCAAAAGAGCGACAGCTGTTGCGCGTCGTCCGCAGTCGGAGACGCAGGCTCCTCGGTCAGTTCCGGGCTCGGAACCACCCGCTCACGGCGGATTTCCTCCATGAGGGCCGGGAGCTTCAGGATGTCTTCGCGAAGGACCGCTTCATGCTCCCGCCGGTGCAACGCGGCTGCTGGATGGATCATGGGGAAAATATACCGGGTTCCCTCGCGTCGCGGCTGTCCGTGGATCCGCATGATTGCTTGCCCGGGAAACCAGCGGGCCATGGCGAATCGGCCAAGGGTGACAATGACCAGCGGATCGAGCAAGCCAAGCTGGCGTTCCAGGTAGGGAGCACAGGCGGCCAGTTCGCCCGGAGCCGGGTCGCGATTGCTGGGTGGCCGGCACTTGACCACGCTGGTGATAAAGACCTGCTCGCGCGTGAGGTCAATCGAGGCAAGCAGTTCGTCGAGAAACCGCCCGGAAGCACCCACGAAAGGGCGGCCCGAGACATCCTCGTGACGGCCCGGCGCCTCGCCGACCAGCAGCACCTCGGCATCCAGCGGCCCCTCACCCGGCACCGCCGAAATCCTGGTAGCCGAGAGATCGCAGCGGACGCATGCCCGGACGTCCGCCTGTAGCACGGCAAAATCTTCGAGGGTGGTGCTCAAAGGGCTACCCTCCGAAAGCTCCATGCCTGAACCGCACTCTCAGGAATATTAAAGAACCGAACCCTGTACGACATGTGCCGTACAGGGTTCGCTCGGCGATCGTTCGCCATCACGCGAGTCCGCCGCTCAGTACCGTGGGCGATCGCCGCGGGGTGGGCCGCCCCGGTCACGGTCGAAGCCGCCGGGCCGGCGGTCGCGATCGAAGCCGCCCCCGGAGGGACGCCGATCGCCGCGGGAAGGGATCGGGGCATCCTCGAAGCCCGGCAAGGTCGCCTTGTGCGACAGATTGATCCGTCCCTGGCCATCGACCTCAACCACCTTCACCCGAAGCGGATCACCGACCTTCACCACGTCCTCAACCTGCTCAACCCGCGTCGCCGCGAGCTGCGAGATGTGGACCAGCCCTTCCTTGCCAGGGAAGATCTCGACGAAGGCGCCGATGCCGATCACCCGCTTGACCGTACCGTCGTAGATCTGGCCGACCTCGGCGTCCATGGTCACCGCCCGCACCTGGGCCAGGGCCTTTTCCGCGTTCTCGCCGCTGACACTGGCGATTAGCACCGTGCCGTCGTCCTGCACCTCGATGGTCACGTCGCACTCTTCCTGAATGCGCCGGATCACCTTACCGCCGGGGCCGATCAGAGCCCCGATCTTCTCGGAGTTGATCTGGATCTTGGTAATGCGCGGAGCAAACGGTGAAATATCCTCGCGCGGCTCCTGCATCACCTCAAGCATTCTGTCGAGGATAAACAGTCGAGCCTCATGCGCCTGTTTGAGCGCCTGCTCCATGATCTCGAAGGTAATGCCCTTGACCTTAATGTCCATCTGGAGGCCGGTGACTCCGTCCGCCGTTCCCGCCACCTTGAAGTCCATGTCACCCAGGGCGTCCTCGATCCCCTGGATGTCGGTAAGCACGGCGTGCCTGCCGCCCTCGCCTGTTACCAGGCCCATGGCCACCCCGGCCACCGGAGCACTGATCGGTACGCCCGCATCCATCAAGGCCAGGGTGCTGCCGCAGACCGAGGCCATGGAGGAGGAGCCGTTCGAACTCAGCACCTCGGAGACCAGGCGGATCACATACGGGAAGTCCTCCTCGTTAGGTACCACGGCCGAGACGGCCCGTTCGGCCAGGGCGCCATGGCCAATCTCCCGCCGGCCAGGGCCGCGGAGCGGCCGCGCCTCGCCGGTGCTGAAGGCTGGGAAGGCATACTGGTGCATGAAGCGTTTGCTGATCTGAGGGGTAATATCGTCGATCGTTTGCTTGTCGTTGCCGGGACCTAGGGTACAGATCGTCAGCACCTGGGTCTGGCCCCGAGTAAACAACCCGCTGCCATGGGCCCGCGGCAGAATGCCCACCCCGCAGCTGATGGGGCGAATGGTGGTAAGATCCCGGAGGTCAGGTCGGACCCCCTCATCGAGGATGCGCTGCCGGGTAAGCGCCTTGAGCTCGCTCTGGAACGCCTCGCGTACCTGCTTCTCGCTCACCTGATGGGCGGCGATGCGGTCGGCAAAGTGGGCCACCAGCGCGGCTTCGGCCGCGTCGGTCGCGGCCTCGCGCTCTTCCTTGCGGTTCTTGTAGAGCGCCTCGCGCAGGGCGCCGCCGATCGTCTCGACGGCCTCCGCCTTCAGTTCGGGCGGAAGCACGTACACCTTGACCTCGCGCTTCGCCTTGCCCACGGCAGCGATAATCCGATCTTGCACGTCGATGATGCCCTGGATCGCCTGATGGCCGGCCTTCACCGCGTCCAGCATCACCGCTTCCGGCAACTCCTGGGCTCCCGCTTCCACCATCATCACCGCGTCCCGCGTCCCCGCGATGACCAAATCGAGATCGCTGATATGCAGGTCGCTCTCGGTGGGATTGATCACGAAGACGTTATTGACGTAGCCGACGCGCACCGCGGCCACCGGACCATTGAACGGGATGTCCGAGATCGCCAGGGCGCACGAGGCGCCGCAGATCCCGAGCACGTCCGGATCATTCTCCTGGTCGGCGGAAAGGACGGTCACCGTGATCTGGACATCGTTGCGGAAGCCCTTGGGAAACAGCGGGCGGAGTGGCCGATCGGTCAAGCGACATGAGAGAATCGCGTGCTCACTCGGCCTGCCCTCGCGTTTAATGAAGCCGCCTGGAATCTTCCCAGCGGCGTATAACTTCTCCTCGTAGTCCACGGTGAGGGGGAAAAAATCCACGCCCTCCCTGGGAGAGTCGCTGGCCACCGCGGTAGCCAGCAGCATCGTGTCCCCATAGCGTACGGTCACCGCGCCATGGGCAAGACCAGCCAGCGCACCCGTCTCAATAATCAGGGGTTTGCCGCCGACGTCTACTTCGTCCCGGAAAATCATCGGTCCTCCTGCCTCACGCGCTGAGGCATCATAGGTTACTTACGGAGCCCAAGTCGGGCAAGCAAGGCACGATAGCGGGGGATATCGGTCTGGGCCAGATAGGACAGCAGGCGCTTCCTCCGTCCCACCATAATCAGCAACCCGCGCCGTGAATGGTGGTCGTGCTTGTGGGCGCGAAAATGGTCGCGTAGCTCATTGATGCGCGCGGTCAGAATGGCACACTGCACCTCGGGAGATCCGGTGTCGCCCTCGACCACCGCATACTCCTTGATCAGAGCTGTCTTGGCTGTTCCTTCCATACTTTCCTACCTGGCTCCCTATAACGATTGTCTCATTTTGCGCACATTCTCCATTAGTATATCCAGTCCTGACGAACCGCGTCGATCAATACCGCCGATCCGCTGATCCGACCGATCGGTCGGATCTGACCGATCAGTCCGATCCCCTCTCACGCTGGGTCACCAAGATGCTCCTTGAACCAGGTCAGAACGCGGCCCAGCACGTCGGCCCGGTGCTCGGGGAAGCCAACGCTCATGAAGAGGTGCGACCCGCCTGGGTAGCGGGCGAACTCCACCTCGCACCCCCACTGCAAGTCGCCAAAGACGTGGCCAATGTCGCTGGTCCCATACATCGACGTGAGATCGAAGCAGGGCGCCCCGCAAACCGCCGCGCGGAAGCGATCTGTCTGACCAATGGTCCGGGCCGTCATATAGCCGCCGTAGCTGTAGTCCCAGATACCCAGCCGCGCGGCGTCCACGAATGGTTGCTGGACGGCCGCGTCCACCACTGCCATCAGATCGAGGTAATCCTCACCGCTCCAGTCGCGGATCACCTGTTCGGCGAACGTTCGCCCATAGGAGGAGGAACCGCGGGGATTGGCGTAGACTACCAGCACATCGTTGGTGGCCAGACACTGCTGCATCGCGTTAAACGGGTACCCGTAATACCCGTGCGGCATGGAAGAGCACCCGCCGCTCGTCCAGCCACACCGGCTGCGCGGGTGGGCGAACGGTAGGAAACCCGGCCTCGGGGAACCACGGCAGATCGCCGGTCAGCTGCCGGACAATCGCGCTCTCCCGTTCATAGACGCAAAAGTCCAGTTGCGGCGTATGGGTGTCGTCACCGGTGAAGATCACCCGATCCCCCGAGGGCGACCAGGCCCAGGTGCCGATAATGCCGTCCTCCGACCCAACCAGGCGAGTCTCGCCCTAGGAAACCTCAATCAGCACCAGTTGTGAGGTGAAGCCGTTGCGATAGGCGACCCGCGCGGCGATCAAACGGCCATCGGGAGACCATTGGGGGTTGTAAAAGTCATGAAGGAGCCGGTTCACCTGCCTCCGCTCGCCAGTCCAGGTGAGGCAGCGGGCATCTCCACCGTCAAGAGAGCACACCCACAGCTGTGCGGCGCTCTTCTTCGTCGTCTCATCGATGCTGGTCAGCGAATAGAGGATGCGGACACCGTCCGGGGAAATCTGGGGATTGGCCGCCGAGCGCAGCCCGTAGATCAGGTTCTCGGGGGACTATGGATGGCTCACGAGTATTTCCTCCCACGACAATTGCGTCGTCCGTACGTGCTTCACTATAACCTACTCTCTCCCCTGGCCTTGGGAACCACCACCTGGGAGGCTGCAGGTCGGTGTGATGAATCGCCAACGACGCGAGCAAAATGCTCGCGCTCCCAGGAAAGGTACTCTTCCAGGAAATCCAGATCGGCCACACGATCACGATTCAGGTTGCCGTCACCGTGCGTCGCCAGGTACCATCGTGCCGGCACGTAGTCACGAGGCGCCGCCGAATTCTCGACGCAACCACTGGGAGTTTACCGCTCATGGCAGCCTTTCCAAGTTCGGACCCACCCACGCACGTCGCGGACCTCCCCAGCCTGATCGCCCGCTATGGCCAGATAACACGGCATGAAATGGAATCCGTGGTGACCCTTTCACCAGGACTTGAAGCGTTCCATGGCATGATTGCCTACCACCTCGGATGGGTGGACCAACATTTCATCCCCGATCCGGCCCGATCCGGCAAAAGCCTCCGCCCCGCTCTCTGCCTGCTGGTTGCCGAGGCTCTGGGCGCCGACCTCAAGGAGTGCGCCGCCTTCGCCGCCGGGATTGAACTGCTCCACAACTTTACCCTGGTACACGATGATATTCAGGACCGCAGTCCCACCCGCCGCGGGCGGCCCGCGGTCTGGACGCTGTGGGGTGAGGCGCAGGCCATCAACGTGGGCGATAGCCTCTATTCCCTGGCCCATCAGGCGTGGCTACGATCGCCGCTGGCCGAACGCGACCCTGCCGCCTGCCTGGCGATTCTCAGGGCCCTGGAAGACACGACTCTGGGCCTATGCGAGGGCCAGCATCTGGATATCAGCGGTGAGGGAAGCCTGGAGCTGTCAAGTGATCTCTACTTGACGATGATCGGGCGCAAAACCGCCGGACTCATGGGCGCCGCCGCCTGGGTCGGCGCGCGGTGCGCCGGCGATGATCCCGGTCGCCTCCATCAAGCCCGAACCTTTGGCTACGAAATGGGCCTGGCCTTCCAGATCCGCGACGATCTACTCGGCATTTGGGGCGAGGAATGGGTCACCGGCAAAAGCGCCTCCAGCGACATTTCCTCGCGGAAAATGACCTTGCCCGTGGTCCTGGCCCTGGAATATGGCACCGCCCAGCAGCGTGCCGCCCTGCGCGCCCGTTACGGCGGTCCTCCCGCGGACTCGGATGATGAACAGGTGATACGGGCGCTCCTGGCGAGCGCGGGCGCGGACTCGCGGACCACGGATCAGGAGGCCGCGCACTGGGAGGCCGGGCTGCGCGCGCTGGCCGCCCTGGAGGTATCACCAGAGTGGACGGCGCGGCTCGAAGCCTTCGCCGGCGGCTTCGTGGCTCGATCAGCCTGATGACCGGAACCGTGCGCTCGCGGCGCCGCGTGCCGGTCGCGATCTGTTTGGGGACGGGAGTGGCCGCCGCGGGCTACCGGAGGCATGCGCTCAGTCGATCCGGCGCCCTTGGGGCCGCCGTGGTCGGCGCGATTACCCATGGCGCCGGATCCTGGCGCTGGAGCGCCCCCATCCTGGCCTTCTTCGCCGGCTCCAGCGTCCTTTCCCGCCTCGAACGAGGAAGCACGGCCGGCCGGGCGATAGCCGCCATGACCGAACGAGGTTCCCGCCGCGATCTAACGCAAGTATTGGCCAACGGCGGGGTGGCTACCCTCGCGGCCCTGTGCCAGATCGCCGCGCCTCATCCCCGGCTGGCCTGGGCCTTCGCGGGCGCCTACGCCGCCGCCAACAGCGACACCTGGGCCACGGAGATTGGCGCGCTCAGTCCGGCCCCGCCCCGGATGATCCTCAGCGGCCGAATTGCCCCGCCGGGAACCTCCGGCGCCATCACTCCCACGGGCCTCGCGGGCGCCGTGGCCGGAAGCGTGGTGATTGGGATCGTCGCCGCCTGTTCGCTGCGAGGGCCGTATCCCGCGCGGCGCGCGCTCGCGATCACCCTGGCCGGTATGGCAGGCTCGCTGGCCGACAGCCTGGCCGGCGCCACCATTCAGGCAGGGTATCGCTGCCCCGCCTGCAAGGAACCTACCGAGCGCCGGAGGCACCGGTGCGGGACGCCTACCGTCTTGGCCCGTGGGCAGGGATGGTGTACCAACGAGATCGTGAACGCGCTGTGCACGGCGGTAGGGGCGGGGGTTGCCGTGGGGCTTTCTTCAGCCGGGGACTGAGGTCCCCTAGCAGGAATGGGGGCACTGAGGTGCCGATCCCGTGCGACCACAGTCGCCCCGTCCCTGACAGCCGACCGTAGTCGGCGGTGGAGGCGGCGGTCAATGCCGGGCAGAACCACTCCCTACTTCCTCGGTGGCAGCGACCTGAGGAAGTTCAGCGCGTCGTCAAGGGTACGAACCGGCACGAGCGTCATCCCGTGCCCGACCGCCTTTTTCGCGTCGGTGTAGTTGCCGCCGTCAACCGGGGCGAAGAAATAGTTAGCATGCGCCCACTGGGCGCCGATGACCTTCTGCTTGATCCCCCCGATGGCCCCTACCGTACCGTCCAGGGCAATCGTCCCCGTACCGGCGATGCTGTAGCCTTTGGTCAGATCGGTGGGAGACAGACGTTCCAATAGCCCGAGGGTAAACATGAGGCCGGCCGAGGGACCGCCGATGTCGCCGGCATTGATCTTCATATCGATCGGCAGCTTTGAGGGGAACTGTTGGGCTAGCCCCTGCTGGATCGTCACTCCGAGCACCGGTCGATTCGGCGGAGTCGGCGAGCGAGTGGTCATCGCGCGTACGGTAATCGTCTTGCCGCTCCGCTGCAAGGTGAGGCGGAACACCGTGCCGACGGGGCGACCGGTAATCAAGGTACTCAATTGCTGGACGGTCGCGACCCGCGTGCCATCCACGCCCACGATTACGTCGCCCGCCTTGAGTACTCTGGTGTCCTTGCTAAATGAGGCGACCTGTTCGATCACCACTCCCGTGTCGCACAGGTCGTAGCCCTGATGGCAAAGCGCCACCAACTCCGCCGTCTGCTCGCTGCTCAGCATCATCTGGACGTTCTCTTGCTGATACCGCGAGGCCGAGAACGAGGGCGGCTCGGGCTCTAACGAGGCATCGGGATTGAGCCGCGCGAAGATCTCCTCGAGCAGATTGGAATCCGGCTCGGCCACGAAGGTGAAGAGAAATTGCCCTCGGCCACCGGCGGATGGATGGCCCGCGACATACAGATGCGGATTGACCGCTTCCGCCGTGGCAGGCAGATAGATCAGGTATTTGCTGGGAATCTTCCAGAGGGCGATCATCGCCAGCAGCAGCACGATGGCCACGATGCTGATGATATTGACGAACTTTTCCACCCGCGGAGGGATGCGAAATCCTATCCGTCGCCTGGGCTTCATTGTCGTGGCCATAGGTACGCCGTCCCTGAGGCGGGACCGCTATTTATGCTCCCTTTGCTCTTTCTCGTGCTGGTGAGCCTGCGCCACCTGTTGGGCTACGTGTGACGGCGCCTCCTCGTACCCCAATACTACCATGGAATAGCTAGCGCGGCCCTGGGTTAGAGAGCGGAGCGTGGTGGCATAGCGGAACATCTCGGCCAGCGGTACGTGCGCGGAGATTTGCGTCATTCCCTCGCTGGTTGGATCCATCCCCAGGATGCGGGCACGATGGGCATTCAAGTCGCCCACCACATCGCCCATATACTCGTTCGGCACGTCCACCCGTACGTCCATAATCGGCTCCAGGAGCACCGGGCGAGCCTTCTCACAGGCGGCATGGAAGCCGATGGCCGCCGCGGTCTTGAAGGCCATTTCCGACGAGTCCACCGCATGGAAGGAGCCATCATAGAGGGTGACGCGAATATCCACGACGGGGCTGCCGGTCAGGATCCCGGCATGCAGAGCCTCTTGAATCCCTTTGTCCACCGCCGGGATAAACTGTCGGGGAACCGACCCTCCCACCACTTTGTCCGCGAACTCGTAGCCGCTACCGCGCGGCAACGGCGTCACCTCCAGCCACACATCGCCGAACTGGCCATGACCGCCGGTCTGCCGCTTATGCCGCCCCTGGGCCTTCGCGGAGGCGGAAATGGTCTCGCGGTAGGGAACCTTGGGCTCCCCCAGGGTCACGTCGGCCCCGAACTTCCGGTGAAGGCGGTCCACCGCCACTTGCAGATGGCTCTCGCCCATGCCGGACAGAATACTTTGCGAGGTTTCGGGATCCCGGTGCCAGTGAAGGGTGGGATCTTCCTGAATCAGCCGCGACATGGCGCCGCCCAGCTTATCCAGGTCCGCGCGCGTCTTGGGTTCGATGGCGGCGGAATACGACGGCTCCGGGTAGGCGATGGGGGCAAGCCGCACCTGCTTCTCCTTCAGGGCCAGGGTGTCGCCCGTGTTAGTGTCTTGCAGCTTGAGCGCGGCGCCAATGTCCCCCGCGTGCAGCTCAGGCACGACCTCGTGAGTCTTCCCCCGCACCACCAGCAGATGGGTGATTCGCTCATCGTGCCCCCGATTGACGTTATACAGGTGGGCATCGGACTTGAGATCCCCGCCGAACAGGCGGAACAAACTGAGCTTGCCAAAAGGGTCGGCTACCGTCTTGAACACGACGGCGGCGGTGGCGCCGTTCACTGCTCCTCCGTCCTCGGCCTGCCCGTGCTGACCGTCCAGCGGATTGGGCAAGTACTCGACCAAGAAATCGAGGAGCGGCAGGATGCCGATGTTTTGCAGCGCCGAGCCGCACAGGACCGGAACCAAAGTCCCCGCCCGAACCGCCGCGCGTAACCCCGAACGAAGCTCGTCGCTGGTCAGCGGCTCGCCCTCAAGGTATTTGTCGATCAGGGTATCGTCGGATTCGGCGACCGCCTCGCACAGCCGATCGCGGTAGGTGGCGATGTCCTCCTCCAGGTCATCTGGGGGATCCTGCTCGGTGGTCTTTCCGTTCGCGGTCACGTAGGCCCGCCCACTAATCACGTCGACCACCCCGCGGAACCCGGCTTCACGGCCAATCGGCAGATGCACCGCGACGGCGTGGGCTTTCAGACGAGTTCGCGCTTGATCGACGATGCGCTCGAAATCGGAGTGCTCACGATCCAGCTTGTTGACCCAGATCACTACCGGCAGGTTCCGCTCACGGGCCCGCTGCCAGTCCTGCTCGGTGCCCACTTCGATGCCCGAGGCACCGCACACCGCCAGCACGGCGCTGTCCGCGACATAGAGCGCGTCGACCACTTCACCGACGAAGTCCGCGTAGCCAGGAGTATCGATGACATTCACCTTAGTGTCGCGCCATTCGCAGGGCAACAGGCCAAGATTCAGGGAGATCTTCCGTTTCACTTCGTCGGGATCAAAGTCGCTGGCGGTCGTTCCCTCGTCCACCCGGCCCAGGCGTCCAACGGCCCCACTGTCGAATAACATGGCTTCAGCCAGACTCGTCTTCCCCGCACCCGAGTGCGATAGCAGCGCAACATTGCGAATCTGCGTGGACGAATAGACTTTCACCAAACCCTCCAGCACGAACTCTAGATGATAATCCGAATGCGGGGCGCTAGGGCGCGAAGGCACGCCAGGATTTGGTTTATTATACACAGGCCACGCCTTCGTGACTGGTGGAGGGAGCTTAGCCTGTGGTTCAATTCGGTTTATGATATAGATCGTGACTGATGACGCGCGCTCCCTCGACGTTACCTCGTACGGCCAGATTACCGTGGATCACATCTTCCACAGCCTGGCCGGCACTCAACCGCGCCTGGGACGTGAGATGTTTGCCGACTCGTACACCACCGCCCTGGGCGGAGGGGCGGGTATCGTCGCCGTGACCCTGGCCCGCTTGGGGTTACGCAGCGGGCTTGTCAGCCGGGTGGGCGCCGACGCGGCGGGCGTCAGTCTGCTTAATCAGGTCCGATCCGAAGGGGTGGATGTCTCGCATGTGGAGATTCTGCGCGACCGGGGGACCGATATCAGCGTGGCTTTCACCTGCGCCAAGGATCGCGGCTTTCTCTCCCACACCGAGGCAAGCCGGGCCCTGGATACTCTGAGCATGGATTCATGGTGCCTCGCCAAGAGCCGCCACTTGCACCTCTGTCTGAGTGCCACCGACGATCCCGCCCATTGGCTCGGCCTATTGCGCCAGGCACGCGCGGTGGGCACCACGGTGTCGATTGACCTCGGCTGGCAAACCAGTTGGGACCGCCGTCTCTGCGCCTGGCTCGGCGAGGCGGACATCATCTTTCCCAACGAGGTGGAAGCCCAACGGCTCGCTCATACCAGGTCGCTGGACCGCGCGTTAGCCATGCTGGGCGCCCAGGGCGCCACGGTAGTAATTAAGCGGGGGAGCCGGGGCGTGATTGCCTACGCCAACGGTACAAGAGCCGAAATGGAGCCGTTGCCGGTGCGCGAGGTGGTGGATACCACGGGCGCCGGTGACATGTTCGCGGCGGGTTTCCTCTGGGCACGCCTGCACGGCTACGTGCTCGCCGAATGTTTGCGGGCCGGCAGCCTGTGCGGGGCGCGCTGTGTGGAGCAGGCGGGCGGCCTGGCCCGCCCCCCAAGCGTTCTGGAACTCAGAGAGCTTCTCCGGGGCGCGTCCGCCTAACAGTTCCCGACCGTGGGGCAAATCGTCGCCGCTGCCTGGTTGCACCCGATTGAAGCCCCGGCGTGAAGTCCGAGGCTTCAAGATACATCCGACCCGAAAATCGTAAGTTAAGGTGCGCCGGTCGGCTCAGTGCCCAGGGGTCCAGGTCATACTGCCCGTGCTCGGCAAGACCTCGATCCAGGTCTGGCCCGGCACCAAGGGGAACGGGTGCCCATGGCTGTCCAGCAGTTGAAGGGGACTGCTCCCGCGCGTTTTCTTCCAGGTGCCGAGATACTCCTTCCCGTCCTGAAAATAGTACGCTTTGTTGGTGCCCGTATCCTGCACGTATACGGCGCCGGGATTGGCGACGCCACCCTTGGGATCCGGGGCGATCGAGGCTGCCAGGACCACCACGTTGGAGGGCGCTAGTTGGTGCCCAGTTACCGCGTCCACATGCGGCACCCCGCCCATGAAACGAAGATATCGGTTGGTTGCGTGGTCGTAGTTATACTGGACCTCGTACCCTGGTCCCGAGAAGTTAATATCCAGCACCCCGCCGTTCGGGCGATGGAAAGGCGAGTCGGGATTCTTGTGGGGCAACGCATCGGGAAAGTTTCCCGTCAGCTTGTCATGCTTTGATTGCAGATACCGCAGCACTTGAGCGGGGACCGTATACAGGTTGTGTGGCGCTACCCGATCGGTTGACCGGATGAAGAACGGGACGTGGGCAACATAGTTCGCGTCCTCGAACGCCACCTCGTTCAAATCTTGAATGTTGTGGAGGACGAAAAGCTGCGCCAGGGCGTCGTCGTTTCCCCCCGCATGAACCAGAATGTCGTGCATCCCATTGGCCCAGGCGTCGTAGTAGACGCGCGCGCTCCGGACCGGCCCCACGAGCGGCGCCTGGTTTTCCAGATACACGGCCATGAAACGAGTGATCCCATCCTCGGCCACCGTCTCAAATACCAGGCTAGCATAATTCAACCCGGTTTGCGGCCGCGAATCAGGATCATAGTTTTCCACGATGATCGCTACGGGTCGGCGGTGCGCCACCGCCCAACTTACTCGCTGGCCGGTCAGCGGTCCTGGTACGAACGCGGGATGGGGAATCACGAGTGCTTGTTGGAACTGCTTCAGCCGCTCAGGCAGCGCGGTCGCGGTTGGGCAGGGGGTTGAGGTCACGGTTGCGGTCGCGGTCGGCCGCGGAGTCGGCGTCTTGGGAGAGCTAGGGGTGGGGCAGGGAGCGGCGCAGGTGGGGGTCGCGCTCGGCCGCGGGGTCGGCGT
>DATLQX010000052.1:0-2604 GCA_035534995.1 Chloroflexota bacterium
GTGATCGGCGAGCTTGCGCGCGGCCTGCACCTGGTCACGGGGCTGGCCACCTTACCTTGCGAACTGCCTGGCTGGGTTGGCCTGGAATGCGAGGACGCGGCCGCGGCCGCCTGGATGGCGCGCGCCATCACCGCCGAAAACGTGCGGGTGCGGTGCCAGGGCAGCAGGTTGCTGCTCCCGGCCGGGCCGGACTTCCGGCACGAAAAGGAAATCAAGAACGTCATTACCGCCGTCGCCAAGACCCACCACTACTGGGCGGAACATCTCTACGAATAAACAGCTCGGGCGGCCAAGCAGCCGTGATCCTGGTTTCCACGCTGTATCAGTCCATCCGGTTGGTCCACTCAGATCATTTATTCATATTCATGTGACTATTATCCCCTGATGTGGTAATCTAGTAGCATGAATATGAAAAGAGGATTGGCAGTCGGCGCGGCCGAAGCGACCTTGCTCACCGACCTGGAGCGCGCCGAAATCCCGGTACTCTCGCTTCCTCGCCATCGCTCGCTGCTCGGTGACTTCGACGATGTGGGCCTCTATAAGACGATACACCGGCTTGTAGCGAAGGGGTGGCTCCAGCGCATCGAGTCGGGTAAGTATGTCGTGGTGCCGCGGGCCGCCCGCGGCGGTTGGCATGAGCACCCCTTCATCATCGCGGCCGCGATATCCCCCGCACCATACTATATCTCGTATTGGTCCGCGCTTTCGCACCACGATCTTACCGAACAACTGCCGCGCGGGGTCTTCGTAGCGGCGCTCGGTGGCCGCAAGCGGGCGCTGCGTTTCCAGGGATGGGAGTACCGCTTCATCCACCGGGCGCAGCGGTCGTTCTATGGCTTTCAGGAGCAGGAGATGGTCGGGCTCAACGGTGCGGCCCGTGTGGGTGTCGCCATCGCCGATCCCGAGAAAGCTATCCTGGACTCACTGGATGATGAGACGCTGGCGGGGGGATTCGCCGAGATCGTGAAAGCGATCCATCGCGGTCTCATCGATGAGGTCGTGTCCATCAATCGGCTCGTCGAATATGCCTTGCGCTACCCGAACAGAGCGGTGGTCGCGCGCCTGGGCTATATTCTCACTCGGGACGCGGTTCCGGCGGCCGCCGAGTTGCGGCGCGTCATCCGCAAGACGGGGTACCCTCCGCGACTCTCGGCCAGGGCACCAGGCCAGGATGCTCATCGCGACCGGACGTGGAATGTCCTGGTGAACGTCCCGGATGCGATCTTCGAGGACGTTGCATGACGCGCCCGGTCAATCCCGCCATGCTCCAGGAGACAGCGGAAGCACTGGGCGTCGATCCGCTCTTCATTGAGCGGGACTGGGTGCTGACGGAGATTGTCTTCCATCTGGCACAGCGACCGGAGCATCGCCTGGTGCTCAAGGGTGGTCAGGCGCTTCGACACATCTATGGGAGTGACCGCCTGTCGAAGGATATCGATTACGTGTCGTCACATCGGCTCGACTTTGAAATGCTTCGGCAACATCTGGCCATTCGGTATCCGAGGCTGCGGTTGCCCACGCAACCGACGGGGCCGACGAAATACGGACTGACCGTGCGCCCGATCACTTATATCGGACCGCTCAATGTGCAGGGAACCGTGGAGGTGGAGATCAGCTACCGAGAGGACGTGATCCTCAATCCACGTCCCCTGCTCTACAACAGTCCGTTCCGGGATCCGTTTCCCGTGGCCGTCATGGATCCGCATGAGATGGTGGCCGAGAAAGTGCGGGCACTTTATCAGCGCGGCAATCCACGCGATCTATTCGACCTCTGGTTCCTCTACTCCTTGCCGGACACGATCGTCGATGCGCATACGGTCGCGCGCCTTGTCCCGATGAAGTTCCGCCTGGTTGGGGGCGGCTGGAGGCGGGAACGCCTCTACGATCGAATTCGGGCCAATGAGGAAGAGTGGCAGCGGGCTCTGCATCTCCTGGTGACGACGTTGCCGACGTTCGACGACGCCCTGGCCACGGTCGAGGCGGCGCTGCGTCCTATAGCACTCCCATAGATGGATAACGCGCTCTTTCATTTAGCCCAGCGCCCCCTGCTGGCGCGCGAGATATTCCACCTTCACCCGCAGATCGGCGATCACGTTGGGCCAGACGAACTGCTCGGCGGTCAGCCGCCCGTTGGCGCGCAGGCGGGCGGCCAGTTCGTCGTTGTGTGAGAGTTCCAGTAGGTACTCGACCAGTTCACCCGCGTCGGGGGTCTCGGTCACCAGGGCGTTTTGCAGCGAGGTCGCGTAGTCCTCGCCGGTGCTGCCCACCACGGCCACCCCGCCCGCCGCCATCACCTCCAGCCCCACCAGCCCGAACGGCTCGTGCCCACTGTTGGCCAGCGTGGCGGCGCAGCCGGCGTAGAGCACTCGCACGAACTCCTCCGGCAGAAAGAAGGAGAGATTCAGCACATCGGCTTGCAGGTTCGCCCGCAGCAACTCCAGGCATTCCTCCACCGTGGGTCGGCGGGTCGGGGCGGTGACGGTCGCCGTTTGCAGGCCGGCCCAGCCGAGATAGCCCATCACGTCGCGCCCATGCGGCTCCATCCCTCCGCGCATCAGCCAGAGGACCGGCACCCCCAACCCCTTCAGGCGGGCCACCGCTTCC
>DATLQX010000053.1:0-7023 GCA_035534995.1 Chloroflexota bacterium
GGTAGGCGCGAGTTTCCTCATGGGTACCGAACACATCGCTCAACTGTCCGGCAAACGCATCAACCCAATCGGCCGGCTGCCGTACCAGCAGCAGCATTTGCTGGTCGATCACTTCCACCAGAAGGTGATCGCCTTGCTCCCAGTCAACCGCCGCCAGGCCGCAAGCCGGCAACGTCACTTGGCTCTTGCTCGTGATCGTGGTTTCGCCCACCAGACGCGGTGCATCCGCCGCGCTCGGCTCCTCCGGTATCAGATGCCGGGCCGGTTTGCCGTTCATCAATTCCCTACGTAGGCCGGCGAAGTAAGCCGCTGACGAGGGCCGTGACTCCACTTCCAGCCCATGCGGCTATGGTATGTGGTACTAACCTCCTTAATAGGAGGTGCCATGAACGCACCTCATCGGGAAAGGTGCCGGGAATCCTTCCAGCATATGGCTGCCTGCGCCATGCTAGGCGACCGGAGCGCAAATCCTCCGGGACCTTCGATCACGGATCACCGATAAAGATGACTGCCGTCGAATGTAACACCTTGCCAGGGTGCGCTGACGCAAGGTGCGTGACGCACGTATTGTCATCCTCGCTCGACATGACTGCCAGGCGCCTCTTGGGGCGTTACGTGCTTCGGCAGAGGGGGCGCAAGAATCCAACCGCGGCAGTGACTCGCCAAACATGACCATTTACACGCCAGCCGATGCCCCACTCATAGGCCACACACGGCCACATGCTTGATGCGTGCCGTGCCTGCTCAGACAGCGGCGAACACGCGCGGTGCCGGCAAAGAACGGCCATCCTCAAGCGCGAACCGGATATAGTTTTCCAGCGCGTTCCGGCCGCGTATCACTGCCTCCTCATAGGTGGTGCCGCTCGCCACGGGCATGGCATAGCGATCCGCCCACTCAGGCAGAATCACCACGTAGGCTTGATCTTCCTCACTCCAGGCAATGTTGATTGAGTAATGGGAAGCTACAGTCATGGATCTTGCCGTCCCTTCGATTCATGCAGCGCATGAAGGGCGTCCCGGAGGTTACGCTCATTGTGGGGTAATGCATCCATGCCGTCCTTTCCGTCAACCGCATACTGTTTCGGCACCAGTGGATGCGCATATACCATGTGATCGCCCTTGCCATGGCGCTCCGTGAAGCCAGCTGAGCGATAATCGCGCCTGACCTCGCGCTTCTTTCGTGGCATAATCTTTCCGCAATGATGCCATGCGGATCCAAATCGAACGATATGAGAATTGGCGCCTTGAGTCGCGTTAGGCGGTACATGCTTAAGGTGGTCCGGTTAGACCCCAATCGTCTTCATATTGGCTAGAATGTCCCCGTATACTTCGGGGCCGATCACCGTCTGGCGGATGATTCCCTGGCGGTCGATGTAATAGGCGGTGGGGGTACCCTGCCCCTGGTAGAGGCCGTCGAACACGGCCCGCGAGGTGTCGATCAAGACGACGCCAGGGAGATGATGCTTGATCACATATGGTCTGGCGTAGCTTGCCGGCTCGCCCCAGGCGTCCTCGGCCAGGATGACCGGGGCCTTGCTTCCCAGATGCTGGACCGCGCGAAGGTAGTCCGCTTGCTCGGCCTGGCAACTCGTGCAGTCCACGGCCCAGAAGTGCAGAAGCACTGGGCGTCCCAGGAATTGACGCAGGCTTACTGGCCGGCCTTGCAGGTCGGCCAGGGTGAAGTTCGGCGCCCGATCCCCGATGTGCAGACCCACCGGCGCCTGGGCCGCCGAACCCGGCTGGCGGGTGATGAGGAGCAAGGAGACCAGCACGGCCAGGAGCGCCGCCAGGCCGAGACCCCAGATCACGGGCTTCCGTCTTGAGGCCGGCACCGGCGTCGCACCCTCGGATCGCGTGAAGTCAGCCATGGTCACCCACTCCTTCTCCTGCCTCAGAGTATACCGCTTGACGAGTTATGGTAAAGTCTGCTACATTCCTCGTCACTCCAGACCTGATTTCCGCGAAGGAGTGTACCAGCATCGTGTCTTCCATCTCCCCGCGCGTACGTATCGCCCCCAGCCCGACCGGCGACCCGCATATCGGTACCGCCTACATGGCTCTCTTTGATTATGCCTTCGCGCGTCAAAATGGGGGAGCCTTTGTCTTCAGGGTCGAGGATACCGATCAGGCCCGGTACAGTGCCCCCTCGGAGCAGCGCATCTACGAGGCGCTGCACTGGCTGGGTCTGAATTGGGACGAGGGGCCGGATATCGGGGGCCCTCATGCGCCCTACCGGCAATCCGAACGGCTGGAACTGTACGGGAGATACGCGCGGGATCTGGTGTCCTCCCGCCACGCCTACTACTGCTTTTGCACCCGCGAGCGGTTGGATGTGATGCGGAAGGCCCAGGAGGCGGCCAAGCAGCCGCCCAAGTACGATCGGCACTGTCTCGGTCTCGATCCGGCGGCGGTCCAGGCGCGTCTGGCCGCCGGTGAGCCTGGGGTAGTGCGTTTGCGCATGCCCGATCAGGGTGAAACCGTCTTTCAGGATCTGGTCCGCGGCCCGATTGCCTTCCGCAACGAGCTACAGGACGATACGGTGATTCTGAAGTCCGATGGGTTCCCCACCTATCATCTGGCCGTGGTGGTCGACGACCATCTGATGGAGATCACCCATGTGGTGCGGGGGGAGGAGTGGATCTCCAGTACCCCCAAGCATGTGGTGCTCTACCACGCATTTGGCTGGCCGCTCCCCGCCTTTATCCACATGCCGCTCCTCCGCAACGCGGACAAGAGTAAGATAAGTAAACGCAAGAACCATACCTCGTTGGATTGGTACCGTGAGCAGGGCTATCTTCCGGCGGCGCTGCTCAACTATTTGGCGCTGCAAGGTTGGTCGATGCCTGACGCGCGGGAAACGTTTTCGCTCGATGAGTTTATCGCTTCCTTCACCTGGGACCGTATCGTCACCGGGGGGCCGATCTTCGACCTTCGGCGCCTCGACGACCTGAACGGACAATATATCCGTATGCTGGAGCCCGATCAACTGATCGCGGCCCTGGCGCCCTTCCTGCCCAGCCACGTCGATCGCGGATTGCTGCCGGGAATAATTCCCCTGGTACAGACCCGGATGGACCGGTTGACGCAGTTTGTTGAGCTGGCCGGCTTCTTTTTCGCCGAGCCAGAGTATGAGACCACGCTCTTGATCGAGCAGAAGTTAGGCCCCGAACGCAGCTATCAGTTGCTGCGGCGGGTCCAGGCCGTGCTTCAGGATCTGCCGGCCTGGGATGTCGCGACCATGGAACAATCATTTCGCGCGCTTACCGAGGCGGAGGGCGTGAAGATGCGCCAGACGGCCGAGGTGGCGCGCGTGGCCATTACCGGAAGTAAAGCAGGACCGCCGCTCTTTGAGAGTATGGAGTTGTTGGGCCGTACAGTATGTTTGGCTCGTGTCGATCACGCGCTGGCGCGTATACACATGGGCCGGGGATAACCTGCCCGCTTCCGGTACACTGACAGTAGACGGAGGTGTACCACCATGATAATTGCTGTATTGGTGACGGCGATCGTGGCCCTATTGGTGGGCTACGGCGCCGGCTATGTGTTCTACCATCAAATGCCTCGGGCACGCCTACGCAGCGCCGAGGACCGCGCGGAAAAAGTACTCCTGGAGGCACAATCCAAGGGGCAGGAAATCCTCCTGATCGCCAAGGATGACGTTCTGGCCTTGCGCGCCGAGGCGGAGGCAGAGAATAAGGAGCGCAGGGCCGAGGCCCAGCGCCTGGAACGGCGGATCCAGCAAAAGGAGGAGAGCATCGAGCGGCGCTCCGAAAGCCTGGAGCGGCGCGAACGGAACCTTTCCACCAAGGAACAGGATCTCGACGACGCCAAGGAGAAGATTGAGGCGGTGCGGGCCGAGCAGATGCGAGTGCTCGAACAGATCGCCAACCTCTCCCGCGAGGATGCGCGGAACATGTTGCTGGCCCAGGTCGATGGCGAGGTCAAGAGCGACATCGAGCGCCGAGTCCGTGACCTCGAATCCGAGGCCAAACTGGATGCCGACCGGCGCGCCCATAAGATCGTCGGCCTGGCGATCCAGCGTTGCGCCGCCGACGTGGTGGCCGAAACCACGGTATCGGTGGTGAATCTTCCCAACGAGGAGATGAAGGGCCGGATCATCGGGCGCGAGGGCCGGAACATCCGGGCCCTGGAAGCGGCCACCGGCATCGATCTGATTATCGACGATACCCCGGAAGCGGTCATTCTCTCCGGCTTTGACCCGGTCCGTCGCGAGGTGGCGCGGGTGGCCTTGACCAAGCTGATCGCCGATGGAAGGATACATCCGGCCCGCATTGAGGAAGTGGTGGCCAAGGCCCGCCAGGAAGTGGACGGCGCCATCCGCGAGGCGGGCGAGCGGGCGGCCTTTGACGCGGGCGTCCATAGCCTGCATCCCGATCTGGTGAAGTTGATGGGCCGGCTGAAGTATAGGACCAGCTACGGCCAGAACGTGCTCAACCACTCGGTGGAGGTGTCGATCCTTTGCGCCGGCATGGCGACCGAGATGGGGGCCGACGTGTATGTGTGCAAGGAGGCGGGACTCCTCCACGACATCGGCAAGGCGGTGGACCACGAGATCGAGGGGCCGCATGCCCTGATCGGGGCCGATATCTGCAAGCGGCTCGGGAAGTCGGCCAAGATCGTCCACGCGATCGCCGCCCACCACGCCGATGAGGAGCCGCAAACGGTGGAGGCATTCCTGGTCGCCGCCGCCGACGCAATCTCCGCCGCCCGCCCTGGAGCCCGCCGCGAGACGGTGAGCACCTATATCAAGCGCCTGGAGGCGCTGGAGGAGATCGCCAACAGCTTTCCCGGCGTGGAGAAGAGCTTTGCCATCCAGGCGGGACGGGAACTGCGGATCGCGGTCAAACCGGACGAGGTGGACGACCTGGGCTCGATGCGGGTGGCCCGCGACGTGGCCAAGCGGATCGAGGAAAATCTCGACTACCCCGGTCAGATCAAGGTGATGGTCATCCGCGAGAAGCGCGTGGTGGAGATCGCCCGTTAGGTAAGCATCTTGCGAATAGTGTGTATAGGGGACGTATTTGGGCGGCCCGGCCGGGCCGCCTTGCTGGCAACTCTGCCTCGGACGCGGCGAGAGCACGGGGTGGACCTGGTGATCGCCAATGGCGAGAACAGCGCCCACGGGGCCGGGATCAGCGCCACCTCCGCCCGTGACCTTTTCGATGCTGGAGTGGACGTGATCACCGGCGGGAACCATACCTGGCATCGGCGTGAGGCGCGAACCTTCCTGGAGGAGGAGACGCGGGTGATTCGTCCCCTCAACTATCCGCGGGGAACGCCAGGCCGCGGCGCGGTAGCGGTGCGGGTCGGAGATATCCCGGTCCTGGTGCTCAATGCTCTGGGGCGCCTGTTCATGAAGCCGATAGACGATCCCTTTCAGGCGGTACACGGAGTTCTGGAGGCATCGAACGGGGTAGCGGTGATCGTGGTGGACTTTCATGCCGAGGCCACCAGCGAAAAGCGGGCCATGGGCTTCTTTCTGGATGGCAGGGTGAGCCTGGTCGTGGGCACCCATACCCACGTTCCTACCGCCGACGCTCAGATTCTCCCACGCGGCACCGCCTACGTCACCGACCTGGGGATGGTGGGGGCCCGCCACTCCGTGATCGGACTGGATGTTCCCAACGCGGTGGCCGGCTTCACCAGTGGGCTCCCCAGCTTCGCTCAGCCGGCGGTCGGCCCCGTGGAGGTAAACGCGGTGCTGGTGGATGTGGATCCGGCCAGCGGGAAGGCCACTGCTATCACGCGACTGGATTACCATGTAGACTGAAAGTCGCTCGATCCCGCGGCATCGCGCGCCGCGACCCCGCCACCGAAGGAGATACCTACGATGCCAGCCACCGAAGAACTGACCGAGTGGCGCCTGGCCGCGTTGCTGGATGACCGTTTTGGCGCCCGCGCCGGCCAGACCTTGATCGCCCGCGCCCCCGGACGAGTGAACCTGATTGGCGAGCATACGGACTACAACCAGGGGTTCGTCCTGCCCGCCGCTATCGATCGCGCGGTCCTGATCGCGGGCCGGGCCCGCCCAGGGCGGGTGATTTCCGCTTACGCCAGCACGTCCGATCAATTCGCCAGCTGGGAGCCAGAAGGCGCCAAGCCTGATCAGCGCTGGATGCTGTACCTGGCCGGGGTGGCGACCGCGCTGCTGGAACGCGGGGCCGCGCTCCCAGGAGTCGAACTGGCGATTGCTGGGGACGTGCCCGCTGGGGCGGGCATGAGTTCGTCCGCCGCCCTCTGCGTGGGCGCGGTGCTGTTGTTCGCCGCCCTGGCCGACTTCCCGGTAGATGGATTGACGGCGGCCCAGATTGCCCAGTGGGCGGAGACCGAATACGTGGGGGTTCGCGTGGGGCTGATGGACCCCTATGCCTCACGGAACGGCAAGGCGGATCATGCCTTGCTCCTGGACTGCCGCTCCCAGACGCACGAGCTGGTCCCGCTCCCGGCCGGATTGGTCCTGGGGGTCTGTGACACTGGAGTTCGCCGGGCCCTGGCCGGCTCCGGCTACAACGATCGCCGTCGCTCCTGCGAGGACGCGGTCGCCTTGCTCCGTCCCCACATCGGCGGCCTGCGCTCGCTCCGCGATCTCGACGCGGAGTGGCTGGCCGACCTCAAGCTCTTCCTCCCCGAGACTCTCTATCGGCGGGCACATCATGTGGTGACCGAGAATCAGCGCACCCTGGAGGCAGCCGGTGTCCTGCAAACCGGCGACATGGCGCGGATGGGCGCCCTGGTGCGGGCCTCCCATGCCAGTCTGCGGGACGACTACGAGGTAAGCTCCAAGGAGCTCGACGCCATGGCCGAGGCGGCGGACGCCGCGCCCGGCTGTTTCGGGGCCCGCATGATGGGCGGCGGCTTCGGCGGCTGCGCCATTGCCCTGGTCTCGGCTAGCCGCTGGGACGAGTTCGCGGCGGCGACCAGCGCCGGCTACCGCGAACGGAGTGGACGCGCGGCCACGATCTACCGTTGCCGGGTCACCGACGGGGCGTCACTGCTTCCACG
>DATLQX010000054.1:0-8003 GCA_035534995.1 Chloroflexota bacterium
GAGTCGCGCCGGTCCGCTCCGCCTGCCGTGCTTGCCGTATCGGTGTGTGATCCGCCGCCCTGGCGGCTCTGGTATAGGCATGTGACTGACTCACTATGCGAACCCCTTATTTTGACGTACCATATAGCTCGTTCAATCGACAGCATGACCCTCAGCCACGACGCTCGGACGGCACCATGGGAAGCAAATCGCTCCCCGCCATCCTCCCTCATCTGTTTGTCCTCTACTTTGGGGTATCACGGGCGACCGGGCCACCCGGCAGGAACGTTTTTGGACACGTCTTTGGGCACGCCTCCCTCTACCGTGCCGTCCCAAGGCATGCTATCCTTACAGTATTCTCGGCTCGGTACGTCTGGAGTGTTCTCCGCTTGGCAATTGACGCTCCCTCCCGCTTTGGCGTCCTGCTCAGAACCTTTCGTATCGCGGCAGGGCTGACCCAGGAGGGGCTGGCTGAACGGGCGCGGATGAGCAAGCGCGGCCTCCAGGATCTGGAGCGGGGGGTCAGTCAGCGGCCCCG
This sequence comes from Chloroflexota bacterium, assembly GCA_035534995.1. Taxonomy (GTDB): domain Bacteria; phylum Chloroflexota; class UBA5177; order JANWHV01; family JANWHV01; genus JANWHV01. The sequence continues at coordinate 518 of DATLQX010000054.1, forward strand.
CCGCGACACCATTGACCTGCTGGCGGAAGCACTGGATCTCTCCCCGTCCGACCGAGCGGCGTTTCTCGCCGCGGCCCAGGCGCGGCTCATCGCGCCCCCTGACGCGGCGGTTGCCTTCGCGCCGGCTGGATTGAGCGGCGGTAGTGATGGGCCGGTGGTGGGACGGGAGCGTGAACTGGCGCTGCTGGATCGCTTCCTCGCCGCGCCAACCGGTTCAACGGCGCCCGCGCCGCTGCTGCTGTTGGCGGGTGAGCCGGGCATCGGCAAGACCCAACTGTTGCGGATTGCGGCCCAGCGCGCGGCGGCGGCGGGCTGGGCCGTACTGATCGGCGGCTGCTTGCGGCGACTGGGCCAGGAGCCCTATGCTCCCCTGGTTGACGCGCTGGCGCGGCATATTCAGGCTCTACAACCGGCGATCCGTCGGGCTGACCTGGAAGGCTGCGAGTGGCTAGGGCGCCTCTTGCCTGGACTGACGCCAGCGCCGGAACTCTTGCTTCCTGGGACGCTGACGCCGGATCAGGAGCGGCGCCTGATCTACGGAGCGGTGGAGCGCTTTCTGACTAACGTAGCCGGACCCGCCGGTACACTGCTCATCCTTGACGATCTCCAATGGGCCGGCCCGGATGCCCTCGATCTGATCAACACCCTTACCCGCGGATCCCTGGCACCCCTCCGCCTGGTGGCGGCCTATCGTGATACCGAGGGGCGCGCGGGCGATCCGATGGGCGTTCTGTTGGCTGATCTGGCTCACGCGGGGCTGGTCCAGCGCCATTCACTCGGCCCACTGGCCCCCGCCGCCGCCGCCGCCCTTCTTGATGATCTCCTGGCCGGCGTACCTGAGGACGAGCATGGCGCGGCGCGGCGCGTGTTGGAGCGCGCGGGTGGGATGCCCTTTTTCCTGGTCAGCTACGCGCATGCTTTACGGGCGGGCGCGACGGACGCGGTGCCCTGGGATTTGGCGCAGGGTGTGCGCCAACGCCTCTCCGTGCTCCCCGAACCGTCGCGGCAGGTTCTGGACGTGGCGGCCATCATGGGCCGGGAGGTTCCGCGGACGCTTATTATCGCGGCAGCGCGATTGCCGGAAGAGGATCTTCTGCTCGGTCTGGAGGCGGCGTGCCAGGCACGCCTCCTACTGGAGACCGGCAAAGCTGGGTATGTGTTCGCGCACGATGTCATCCGTGAGGTGGCGGAGGCGGACATCGGCGCCGCTCGCCGCGAGGTGCTGCACCGCCGGGTTGCCGAGGTACTGGAGCGAACCGCCAGCGAGGCGCCGCCAGAGTTATTGGCTTACCATTTTTCCCGCGGCGGCGACCCAGTCAAAGCCGTGTGCTATCTGGAGAAGGCCGGCGACCATGCCTGGAATCAGCGGGCGCTGGGCGCCGCCGAGAGCCATTATCGTGAGGCTCTGAACCTCTTGGATCGCCAGGGCCGTGCCCACCAGGCTGGTCTGGTAGGCGAGAAGCTGGGCGAGGTGCTGAGTCTCTCCGGGCGCTTTGACGACGCCGCGCGGATATTCGACCAGGCGACGGCGATATACAGGAGCGACGGCGATTGGGAAGGTCTGGTGCGCGCCTCGGTACATATGGGAGAAGCGCAGGCATTCCGAGGCAACCCTGACGAGGGTATCGCGCGTTTGCAATCGCTCCTGGCGGAGCTGGACCAGAACGGCGTTCCCGCGCCGGCTTCCCTGCATGTCGGGCTGGGGATGCTCATGTTCGCCGTCGGCCGGTATGGCGAATCCCTGGCGGCCAGCGCGCGCGCGAGTGATCTGGCTCGCCAGAGTGGTGACAACCGCGCCCTGGTCAGCGCCGCGTGGAACCGGGCGAACATCCTCCAGATGCTAGGCCGGATCGAGGAAGCGCGCGCGGCCGATGAAGCGCTCCTCCCCCTTGCCGAGGCGGCGGGCGATGAACCCTGCGTGATGGCGGTCCACCGGGATCTGGCCTACATCTTCGTCTTGCGCGGCGCCTTCGCGACCGGCCTCGGCCACATGGATCGCTCGCTGGCCCTGGCCGAATCGCTAGGGAATCCCGCCAATCGTTCATTTACCCTGGCCATGCGCGGCTGGATCGCCGTCCTGCGCGGGGATTGGCCTGCCGCGCACGCCGATCTGGATTTAGTGCCGGAAGCGGGTCGTGCGGTCGACCGTTCGTGGTATTCGACCTACCCCTTGATTTTTCGGGCGCGTCTATCCCTGGCCGAGGCCGATCTGGCTTCCGCGACCATCATACTCGGGGAGGCCCTGGCCCTGGCTGAAGCGAGCGGCGACCTGCAGGCGCGACGATGGGCTGCTACTACCATGGCCGAGATTGACATGCTGGAGAGCCGTCCAGCAGCGGCCAGGGATCGCCTGGTTCCCCTGCTGGATCGGCCCGGCCTCGAGGAATGCGATGTGACCATGTTCCTCCCGGTCCTGGCCTGGGCGCTCCTGGAGTTGGGTGACCTCGGCCAGGCGGCCCGGGAAGTCACCCGCGCGCTCGCCCGATCCCGGCCCGAAGGGATGCGCCTGGTGATGGTAGAGGCCCTGTGGGTCCAGGCGATGATCGCCCAGCGCCAGGAGCGTTGGGACGAGGCCGCGAGTTGCCTGGAGGAGGGCATCGCCCTGGCCCGCGCCATGAAGTACCCAGCCGCCGAAGCCCGGCTGCTGCAACTCGATGCCCAATTGCAAGAAGCGGTGCCCTGAACCGCTTCTTGAACCCCGCCGCGACCGGGTACAATCAGCAGCGGAGCGGCGGGCAGCCGGCTCCCTGATTCCAACCAACAGGAAGGCCGCGTCCGTGAGCGAAATGATTGACCTGCGTAGCGATACCGTAACTCTGCCGCCGCCCGAGATGCGCCGCGCTATGTATGAAGCGGAACTGGGCGACGATGTGTATGGCGAGGATCCCACGATCAATCGCCTGGAGAAACGGGCGGCGGAACTGGTGGGGAAGCCGGCGGGACTCTTCGTCACCAGCGGCACCCAGGGCAACCTGGTGGCCGTGCTCACCCACGCGACCCGCGGCGACGAGATCGTGGTGGGCGACGAAGCCCACATTCTCCATTACGAGGTCGGCGGCGCCTCCACCCTGGCGGGCGTACAGGTGCGCACGGTGCCCACTCAGCGCGACGGCACCTTGCCCCTAGCCGGTATCCAGGCAGTACTCCGCGACCGCACGGACTTCCACAATCCCCACACCCGCTTGATCTGTCTGGAGAATACGCATAACCGCCGGGGCGGCGTGGTCTTGCGGCCCGCCTACATGCGCCAGGTGCGCGAACTGGCGCGCGCCAACGACGTGGCCGTGCATCTGGACGGAGCCCGCTTGTTCAACGCGGCGGTCGCCCTGGATCTCCCGGTGGCGGCCCTGACCGAGGATGTGGACAGCGTCACCTTCTGCGCCTCCAAGGGGCTGGCGGCCCCGGTGGGCTCCGTGCTGTGCGGGAGCGCCGACTGGATCGACCGCGCGCGTCGCTGGCGGAAGATGATGGGCGGCGGCATGCGCCAGGCGGGAGTGATCGCGGCCGGCGCCCTCTACGCCCTCGATCACATGGTGGATCGATTAGCCGAGGATCACGCGCTGGCTCACCGGCTGGCCGAGGGCCTGGCCGCCATCCCCGGAATCGCCATCGATCTGGCCGGCGTGGAGACCAACATCGTCGTCTTCAGCGTGAGCCAAAGCGGCCGTTCGCCGATGGCGATCCTCGATGCACTGGCGGCGCGAGGCGTGCTGGCCTCCGAGTTCGACCGCTCGCTGATCCGGATGGTCACGCACTATGGCATTGAGGCGCCCCAGATCGAGGCCACGCTCGCCGCGACGCGGGCGGTGTTCCGCGACGGTTAGTCGTCGTTGTTGCCCTGGAGCGCGGCCAGTTCCGCCTCCAGGCGCTGGATTCTTGCCTCTCGCTCGGCGATAATCCGGCGCTGCCGCTCAAGTTCTTGTTGTTGGATCTGGCGCTGGTGCTCAAGCTCGCGCTGGTGGTTGGCCATCGCCGCCGTCCTTTCCTGACGGAAGGGAATCGGCCGCAATTGGCGGTCCAGCACGCGCAGGCGCATGCCCTCGGCCTGGAAGGCAACCCCCAGGGCGCTGTGAAACCGCCCCTCGCCGTCTGGTAGCCAGGGCTGTGGCATCCCCTCTTCCAGGCGCCAGCCCTGGCAGGGCGGATCGAGATACTCGCCGCTCGGGTCGAAGAGGAGTAACTCGGGGATGCCGAGCGCGAAATAGCCCCAGGCCTTGCCCCGGACCAGATCCCGGTCGTAGCGCCAGGTCGTCTTGCTGACCACTTCGATCACCAGCGCCGGCAGACCCTCAGTGCGGGCGTTCATCTCCTCGCGCGGCGCGGGACCGGCGGCGGGATGGACCATCACATCGGGAGACGGGCGCCAGGAGGCGCCATCGGGTCGCCAGGCCACCAGAGTCAACTGATTGCCCACGTGCCAGGGCAGTTCCTCCACCTCGGCATGGTCCAGCAAGCCATCGACGCTCCTGACGATCGCTTCTTGATGCCAATCCGCTCCCAAGAGATCCTCCTCGGTATCATCGTGCAGCCAGATCGGCGCTGTTTGCGCGCTCATGGATGTGCCCTCCTGTCCGTCGCGAATCCCCGCGTGGGATCGGCCTGTCCCGCGGAGCTTCCAGTGTAGCATGCCTTCGTTTGCGCTTTGCTGGGAGGCGAAATGCCGGCTAGCGGAAGCTCGCCAGGTCGAGTACGCTCATTCCGGCCCCGCTGAGCTTGCCGGCGAGAACGAGGTCGGCGGTAATGAGCGGCATCCGCAGCGCCTCGGCCAGCGCCGCATAGGCGGCATCGTAGGCGCTGATCCGCCAGTTTAGCGCATGGTTGATAATGGTGGTCAGCAAGGGTGGTGAGGCGTACCAGGCGAGGGGAAGCGCTTCTACCTGTAGCGCCAGCGCGCGAGCATGCTCAATAGTCAGCTGCCCACGATGTACGCGCGTGCGGAGGATATTCGCGCACTCCAGGTAGACCAGATCCGGCGCGGCGCGAACCACCGCGCCGTCCAACGGTGGTTCGAAGAGCACCATCGCCAGATCTGAATCCTGTTCCGGTAAGAAAAGCTTGATCAGGACGCTGGCATCGACTACGCAGGCTGCCGGGAACATTGCCGACGCAATCGGCGCGCTCACTCGTCCCGAGCTCTGTCGGCCCGGATGTCCGTCACGCTATCAGGGAAGAGACCGCGCGTGGCCTCCAGGCTCTCGCGTTCTCGCGCGATCCGCTGGAACAGATCGGCATAAGCGGCAGGATCATAGGCGCGTGGCTGGGTCATCGCCTGCTGAAGCAATACGACGACCTCGGCGCTCAGTGATCGTCGTTCCGTCTCGGCGCGTTGCCGTAACAGGCTGTACAGATCGTCAGGTACGTTGCGTATATGGAGGATGGCCATGGCTTCTCCTTTATCCTCTCAGGTTAGCCTGTTTGGGTGCACTCCGCAACCGCGACACTGGGCAGGTGGGTCTCCCAAGGAGCTGCCAGTTCTAACAGCGGTTGCTCAGCCTTCAACGGCATGCATCCCCGTGCATCGCGTATTGATGCCACGCGCCATGCTCAACGGAGAAGGGCTGAGTGGCAAGCCGCTCCTGACTGTAGCAGTACTCACAGCAGCCGTTCGCGCGTTCAACCACACGATCCGCAACCCGCTTACAATACGCTGCTCAGACACGCGCGCGCGGCACTATTCCCAGACTGTTCATCAGATCCGCGAGAGGCAGTCCTCGCGACCGGGCCAGTGCGTTAAGCGCCTCCAAACGCTCGGCATCCCGCGTTTCAATGAGTTCCGTGAGATCAATTAATTCGGAAAGCTCCTCCGGGCTGATGCTTTCCACCTCTCGCTTGGCCACCAACTCATCGAAGCGTTTTTGCATTTCGACCGGCGTCCCGTTGTTGATTCGGCTCAAGAGGTTCGTTTCGGATTGGTCAGCATGTGTTGCCACGCGGTTGGCACGCATCACCAGCACCCGCTCAACCACGTCCGCGAAATCCCCCGGCGATAGGTGCTCGATTGCCCGAAACAATTCTTCGGTGGAGACCTGCGCCTCGATCTGTATGTTCGCCACGTACTCACCGTTCGGTACCCAGCTCAGCGCGTAGCTCATGAGAAACCCGCGTCCCATTGGCTCTATTCTACCACTCGTGCGGCGTATCATCTCCTGTGAGCTTGGCTAGCTCTTCGCGCAGGTGCATGATCACGGTATCCCGCTCCCTTAGAGCGGCAGTCTTCTCATTGCGGAAGGGAATCGGCCGCATGTGGCGGTCCAGCACACGCAGGCGCATGCCTTCGACCTGGAAGGCAACTCCCAGGGCGCTGTGAAACCGCCCCTCGGCGTCTGGTTGCCAGGGCTGTACCGTCCCCTCCACCAGACGCCAACCCTGGCAGGACGGATCGAGGTAGTCGCCGCTCGGGTCGAAGAGCAGCGGTTCGGGGATGCCGAGCGCGAGATAACCCCATGCCTTGCCCCGGACCAGATCCCGATCGTAGCGCCAGGTCGTCTTGCTCACCACTTCGATCACCAGCGCCGGCAGACCCTCAGTGCGGGCGTTCATCTCCTCGCGCGGTTCGGGACCGGCGGCGGGATGGACCATCACGTCCGGGGAGGGACGCCAGGAGGCGCCATCGGGTCGCCAGGCCACCAGAGTCAACTGATTGCCCACGTGCCAGGGCAGTTCCTCTGTTTCGGCGTGGTCCAGCAAGCCATCGACGCTCCGGACGATCGCTTCCTGATGCCAATCCGCACCCAAGAGATCCTCCTCGGTATCATCGTGCAGCCAGATCGGCGCTGCTTGCGCGCTCATGGATGTGCCCTCCTGTTCGTCGCCAGTCCCCGCGCGGGATCGGCCTACCCCGCGGCGCTTCTAGTGTACCATCCTATCGCCGGCACTACTTCTATGCTCCTGAAAATACCGGTCCGCTGTATAGGCGTAACGGGTTGTATGGCGTTACCGTTGGCTGCTACGGGGCTGATGCCTGCGTCTCTTCCCGCGCGATGATCTGGTTGCACAGAGCGACGCAGGCGTCGCAGATGGCGGCGCTGAGCGGCGGCGGCCCCGCGATCATGCGATGGACCTCCGCGTTCTTCTTGCCGCAGAATGAGCAGATGTACTCTCGTTTCTCTTCTCCGCTCATGCCGGACTCGTCTGTCACTTGTTCGTCAATCATCACCAGATGCTCCTCTTCCGCCAGAACACGTAATACCCCACGTAGCGTGCTCCGCGCTTTGTATAATCGCGTCCTGACCGCGCCTTCCGCGATCCCGAGCAGGGCCGCTGTTTCCTTGGACGAGAGTTCGGATAGGTAGAAGAGCCGCACCGCCGTTCGCTGCCCACGAGGCAAGGCCGCAATGGCAGCTTGGACGCTGGCTGCCAGATCGGCTTCCGCGATTCGTGCCTCCGGATCGCCGTGCCTGCCTTTGTCGGCCACGAGGTGGAGGCCGCCGGTAGCCAGCACCGGCGACTCGTTCCCGTTGCGCCCATGAGGTTCACGGGTCTTATC
>DATLQX010000055.1:0-36115 GCA_035534995.1 Chloroflexota bacterium
CTCTCGACCATCGCGCTGCTGGCGGCGGTCCCGACCGCGACCAACACCCCGGTGGTCGTCGCCACGGCAACTCCGGTCCCGGCGGTGCTCCCGGCCAGTGTCTCGGCCCCCACGACCAGCATCTTCGCCGAGGGGAATACCGGGACGGCGGCTGGGAATACCAGCGGACTTCCTCTGAGCGACAAGGTCACCTTCAACGAGAAGCTGTATCTGTACAATCCTGGCACCTCCTCGGCGGCAGTGACCACCACCTATTACGTCTACCCATCCGGTGCCACCACGGCGACCACGATCACCGCCAACGATACCGTGGCTCCGGGCGCGACCGTGGTTCGCAACGTGAACACCGATGTCGGCAACGATAAGTTCGTCAGCATCGAGGTTCAGTCCCCGACCGGGATCGTGGCCGAGACGGCGATCTCGCGGGTACGGGGTGACGGTACCGTGCTCGATTCCGACACCAGCACCGGATCGACCTCCCTGCAGCAGAATTGGTATCTGGCCGAGGGTTATACCGGGGCCAGCCTGCAGGAGTACATCACCCTGTTCAATCCCGGTACGTCGGCGGCCACGGCGCAGGTCTCGTATCTGCCCAGCAACACGCCCGCTCCGGCGCCGCAATCGGTGTCGGTACCCGCCAAGGGCCGGGTCACGATTAACGTGCGGAAGGTCTACAACTCGCTGGTGGTTCACGGCTCGCGGAACGTGGCGATCAGCGTCACCTCGACCGCGCCGATTGCCGTGGATCGCTCGATGTACTGGGGCGATGGGGCTGGGTCGGCCAAGTACGGCTACTCACTTGGTCCGGCGATCTCGGCCGGGCGGACCAGCCAGTCCTTCCCCTTCGTACCGACCGACGCCGGCTCACAGACCTTCGTGACCGTCCTCAATCCAGGGACCAGCACGGCCTCCGCGACCCTCACCCTGCGGAGCATCGGCGGCATCTCTCTGGCCACCTCAACCGGTAGTATCCCTGCCGGACAGCGGTACACCTTCGTGGTGCCCTCGTTGCTCCGGGGAGGAAACGGCGCCGTGTTGGGCCAGTTGGTCTCGAACGTGCCGGTCGTGGCCGAGGCAAGCATCTATTTCGGCGGCTCGCCGAACATCGGCCGCCACCCCGGCCTGGTAGTGCCGAGCTCGATCGGCGCCGCCACGGGGGCCCGGGCCATGGTAACCGCTTCTGGGGCGCAGTTGAGGTTGTTCAATCCGAGCAACGCCACTGAGCGCGTACAGGTGACCTTGAGCACCGGCGGCGGCTCGACCGTCGCCTACGACAGCACCCTACCCGCCAATCTGGCCCGCACCATCACCCTACCAGCGGGTACCGACCCGCGCGGCATCTCGATTCGGGCCAGCAATACGGTGGAGGCCGTGCTGATCAACGGAGGTGACAACTCAGCCTTCGCGTCGGGCGGCAACTTGAACTAACCGTATAGGACGGGCTTTACCAATAGAAGGGGTCGCGCCGCCAGGGCGCGACCCCTTCTATTTGGTTCACTTCCCGCCTTCGGTGTGTACCATGCATGAGGAATGACTGGAGAGGGAGGGGGCTAATGGCGCGTTTCACGGAGAGGGTGGCGGTGGTCACGGGGGCCGGGGGAGGAATAGGCCGCTCGACGGCGGAAGCCCTGGCCCGCGAGGGAGCGCGGGTGGTGCTGGTCGACGTGAAACAAGATCTGCTGGATGAGGTGAGATCGGCAATTACCGAGGCGGGCGGGGCGGCGATCGGGGTGCGGGCCGATGTGTCATCGGTGGAGGACGCGCGGCGCATCGCCGCGGAAGCCGCGGAAGCCTATGGGGGTATCGACATCCTGGTCAACAACGCGGCTATCGAGCTGTATGGCACGGTGGTGGAGATGCCCGAGGATGAGTGGGATCGAGTGGTCGCGGTCAATCTTCGCGGGGTGTATCTGGTCTCCCGCTTCTGCATTCCATCCATGGTGGCCCGAGGAGGCGGATCGGTGGTCCATGTAGCCAGCGTGCAAGCCTTCGCCTGCCTCCCTCGGTCCGCCGCCTACGTGGCGACCAAGGGAGCGGTGGTGGCCCTCACGCGGGCCATGGCCCTGGATCACGCAGGGGATCATGTACGGGTGAACTGCGTATGTCCCGGCTCCATTGAGACGCCCTTGCTCCGCTACGCCGCCGCGCAAGAGGCGGATCCGGCGGCGATGTTCGCTCAGTGGGGGGCGCGACATCCGATCGGGCGCATCGGCAAGCCGGAGGAAGTAGCCGAGGTGATCCTGTTCCTGGCCAGCGATCAAGCATCGTTCGTGACCGGCTCCCCCTATTTGGTGGATGGAGCCCTCTCAGCCGCCGCCTGGTGGTAGGAAGGAAGCGTGATGAGTCTCGACCTTTCCGCGATTCCCATCGTGGACAACCATTGCCACGGTCTCTATACCATGCACACGCCCGCCACCCTGGATCAGTGGCGGCCCAACTTTACCGAATCCTACGACCCGGCGATGAGAACCGACCATGTAGCCACCACTCTCTTCTATCAGCGGCTCACCCGTGAACTGGCCGGCTTTCTCGGATGCGAGCCGAACGACCAGGCGGTGATCGCGGCGCGCTCGGCCCGCGATCCTCAAGAACTCGCCGCCGCCTTGCTGCGGGCCGCCAGGATCGAGACCCTCTGTATCGACCGCGGCTTTCCCACGGCGGGAAATGTCGCCCCCGACGAGAGTTTCGTGGGAGACTCGGGGGTGCGGATCGCTCCCATGTTGCGGTTGGAAGTGCTCCTGCAAGAGCTGATCCCACGCTGCCCCACGCTGGACGATCTCCAGGCGATGTTCGCGGAGGCACTCCGCGACGTCAGGGCGGAGGGATACGTGGCCCTAAAGTCCATCGTCGCCTATCGCACCGGACTGAACATCGAGACCTGGCCGGTCGAGGCGGTGGACGCGGCCTTCGCGCGGGCCCGGCGGGAAGTAGAGAAGCACGGCAAGATACGCATTACCCATAAGCCCTTACTGGACACCATGCTGCATCAGGCATTCGCCATCGCCTCGGCGCAGGAGCTGCCGGTGCAGTTCCATACCGGGTATGGGGATAGCGACTGCGATATGCTGCTCGCCAATCCTTTCCAGTTGCGCGCGGTGCTTCAACGTCCAGAGTACCGGGGGATGCCGGTGGTGCTCCTGCATGAGAGTTATCCGTATACCAGGCAGGGCGCCTTTCTAGCCGCGATTTATGCGAATGTCTACCTGGATCTGTCCTACGGCATCCCGGTGCTGGGGTTCGAGGAAATGCTGGCGTTCACGCGCCAGGCGCTCGGCGTGGCGCCCTACTCCAAGCTCATGTACAGCTCCGATGGGGTGGGGCTCCCCGAGGTGCATTGGGCCAGTGCCCTCCATGGACGGCAGGTACTCGGCCAGGTGCTGGGGGAAACCGTGGCCCATGGTGATTTGAGCCCCGCGATGGCCCAAACGGCAGGCGCGGCCATCCTCCGCGAGAACGCCCGCCGGGTCTATGGTTTGGCGTAGCGCTGAAGGGAACGTTTTAGGGACGGCTACGCGGAAGAGCGCGAAGCGCCTGGCGACCCTCTGGACAGGCCAACATATCCCGTGCCTCCGCTACACTGGAATCTGCATCCGAGGCACGGGATCGACGCGCCTCGCCAGACTGAATAAGACACTCAATGAGCAAGGAGCGGAGAATGCTGGCAATCGTGCAGCGCGCTACCGGCGATCCGGACGTTTTGCGCATGGAGGAAGTGGCGGACTTGATGCCGGGGCCAGGACAGGCTGTGGTCCGCTTGCGGGCTGCCGCGCTCAATCGGCGCGACCTCTACATTCGTACAGGTCAGTACGCGAATATCAAGCTGCCGCTGACCCCAGGTTCCGATGGGGCGGGCGAGGTGCTGGCCCTTGGTGAAGGGGTGACGACTATCTCCCCCGGCCAGGAAGTCGTGGTAAACCCATCCCTGGACTGGGGAGACGATCCGCGGATTCCAGGCCCTTCCTGGCGCATCCTGGGCCTACCGGAAAACGGCACCTATGCCCAACAGGTTTTGGTTCCCGCTTCCGCCATCCACGCCAAGCCCGAGGCCCTCTCCTGGGAGGAGGCCGCCGCCCTCCCGCTTGCCGGTCTCACCGCTTATCGGGCCCTGGTAACTCGTGGGCAGGTGAGGGCTGGTCAGACAGTGCTGATTCCTGGGATCGGCGGTGGTGTCTCCTCATTCGTCCTCCTCTTCGCCAAACATTTTGGCGCCCGCGTGCTGGTGACCTCCAGCAGCGACGAAAAGTTGGCCCGCGCGCGCGATCTTGGGGCGGATGCGGGGTTTAACTATAAGACCGAGAATTGGATCAAGGCGGCGCGCGAGGCCACCGGCGGTCTCGGACCCGATCTAGTGGTGGACAGCGTCGCGGGCGAGACCTTCAATCATATCCTGGATGTGGTCCGGCCCGGCGGCCGCGTCGTGACCTATGGCTCTACCCTGGGGCCGGCGCCCGAGGTGGTGGTGCGGCGGATTTTCTGGAAGCACCTCGATGTGCTGGGTTCGACCATGGGCACGCCGGCGGAGTTCCAGGCGATGCTCGATCTGTTTGCCGAGGGAACGTTGCGCCCGGCGGTGGATGAAGTGTTTCCCCTCGCCGAGGCAGGCGCCGCGCAGACCCGCATGCAAGATTCGGCCCAGTTCGGCAAAATTGTCTTATTGATCAACTAAGAGATCGCCACGCAACCTGAACCGCGCATACCCCGTTCCCGTCAGGGAGGCGTACTCTCGTAAGAGCCATTGACCAGAGGAGATGAAGGTGCCGACACTGGGTGAGACCTTGCGCGACGCGAGAGGAAAGAAGAAGGCCAAGCTCAGCCAGGTAGAGGCGGATACGCGAATTGCCCGTGACAAGTTGGAGGCCCTGGAGTCCGATCGGCTGGATGCGCTGCCGGATGACGTCTATACCCGAGGCGCCATTCGTAACTACGCGCTCTATCTTGGTCTCGACGCGGACCAGACTCTTGCCCTCTATCGGGCGGCTCGGCCCGCTCAGGTGGCCGTGCGCCCTCTGTCCCAGGTCGCCACGGTCACGCGGCTCACTCCGCTTACCTATGCCATGGTTTCGGCATTGCTGGTTATCCTGGTAGTGGTGGCCCTATTCGTTACCCATATTATTTAGCATTCTCCGCCGCCTCGCCGCCTCGCCGCCTCGCCGCGCTCTCCCGGCGCCCGAGGGACGCGGTGTGTGGCGCGGCCTACCTGTATCATGAATGGGAGAGAGAGGAGCATTCCATGGCGGCTGAGAGTTCGTTCGACGTGGTCTCGGAGTTTGATCGCCAGGAGTTGGTCAACGCTATCGATCAGGCATTGCGGGAAGTGCATACCCGCTACGATCTGAAAGACAGTGGGGCTACCATCGTGCTTGAGAAGACCGAGATCGAGATGAAAGCGCCGGATACGATGACCCAGAACGCGGTTCGCGATATCTTGCAGTCTAAAATGATCGGACGGAAGCTCTCCCTCAAGATAATCAAGTTCGCGGAGCCGGTCGAGGCCCTGGGGGGAAGCGTGCGCCAGGTGGGTACCTTGCAAATGGGGCTGAGCCAGGAGTTGGCGAAGGAGATTAGCAAATTGCTCCGTGACAACTTCCCCAAGGTCAAGAGCCAGATCCAGGGCGACGCCATTCGGGTGACCAGCAAGAGCAAGGACGATCTGCAGGCCGTGCAGGCAACCTTACGAGCAAAGGACTATCCGGTGCCAATCCAGTTTACGAATTACAGGTGATGAGATGAGTTCTCTGGGAGCAGGGAGAACTGACCAGGGAGGCCGGCGCCCATCCGCCTTCGTGAACTTGCCGAACTGGTTGAGCCTTTTCCGCCTCCTGAGCTCGCCCGCGATCGCCGCCTTACTGCTGATCAACGCGCACGGCCTCCGGGTGATCGCCGCCATCCTGTTCGCGGTGGCCTCGATCACCGACTACCTCGATGGCTATATGGCCCGACGGCTAAAAGTAGTCAGTTCGCTCGGGGTGTTCATGGACCTGGCGGCGGACAAGATCCTGGTGTCCACCGTCTTGATCATCCTCACCGGGACCGGCGCCGTGCCGTCCTGGATGGCGGCCGTGATCGTGGCACGGGAGTTTATCGTGGCTGGTCTGCGGAGCCAGGCGGCGGCCAAGGGAGTGTCCATCGGGGCCAGCCCGCTCGGCAAGTGGAAGACCGCGATCACTCTGGTGGCGCTTTTATTGGCCGTGCTGGACCTCGATCGCGCCTTGGTGCTGACCGGCCTCTGGATCACCACGGCAATCACGATCGCGTCCGCCCTCGACTACATTGTCAGCCACTGGAAAGTCATGATCCATCCGTGACCGATCGCGGCGGACTGTCCCTTCCCGTTCGCGCATCTCGTAGAATAGGGTAGAGACCGCGCCCGCCAAGAGCGCAGGGAAAGAGGTAGGCAATCTAACCGTATGAGTGAAGTAGAGGAACTTACCGCGCGCCGCCAGATGGTGGACGATCTGCGGGCGCGGGGCGTCGACCCGTATCCCCCTCGGGTGTCCCGCACGCACGCGGCGGCCGAGGCAGTGGCCGCCTTCGACCCGGAACTGCCCGAGGACGAGGCTGAGTCGCGTCCCCCGATCAGCATCGCCGGCCGAATGGTGACCCAGCGCGTCCAGGGGAAAGCGGGCTTCGCCCACGTCCAGGACGGGAGCGGCCGGGTCCAGATCTATTGTCGCCAGGATGTCGTAGGCGAGGAAACCTATATGCTGTTCAGGAATCTCCACCCTGGTGACTTCATCTGGGCCTCGGGGCATATGTTCCGGACCCGCGCGGGCGAGATTACCCTCAAGGCCGGCGAAATCCGCTTGATCGCCAAGTCACTCCGTCCACTCCCCGATAAGTTCCATGGGGTGAGCGACATTGAGGTGCGCTATAGGAAGCGCTACCTCGACATGATCGCCAATCGGGAAAGCTTCGATCGCTTGGTGACGCGCGCCCGCATTACCTCGTTGGTCCGCCGCTGGCTGGAGGATCGCGGCTTCCTTGAAGTGGAGACGCCGGTTCTCCAGCCCCTCTACGGGGGCGGGCACGCCCAGCCGTTCATCACCCATTTTAAGGCGATGGGCGAGGACCTCTATCTTCGCATCGCCCTGGAACTCTACCATAAGCGTCTGCTGGTGGGCGGGATCGACAAGCTATTCGAGATCGGGCGGGTGTTCCGGAACGAAGGTCTATCCCGGAAACATAACCCCGAATTCACCATGCTGGAACTCTATTGGGCCTACGCCGATTATCACGATATCATGACCCTGGTGGAATCGCTGGTCTCTGATACCGCGTCCGCCCTCTACGGCAGCCCGCTTCTTCAGCATGGGGAACACTCCATCGACCTTACGCCGCCCTGGCCGCGCATTCCCCTGCGAGAGGCTATCCTGGCCCGATGCGGGATCGATTTCGCCGCCTACCCCCCCGGCCAGGAGGCGGCGATGATCGCCGCCGCGCGGGAGCGGGGTTTGTCGCTGCCGCCGGGGACCACACGGGGCAAGATCATCGATGAATTGCTGTCCACCTTCGTGGAGCCGACCCTGATCGATCCCGTATTCCTGATCGACTATCCGATCGAGCTCTCGCCCTTCGCCAAGATCAAGGCGGATGATCCCACCCTGGTGGAGCGCTTCGAGGCGTTTGCCGGCACGGTGGAACTGGCGAACGCCTTCACCGAACTGAATGATCCGCAAGATCAGCGGCGGCGTTTCGAGGCCCAGGCCGCGGATCGGGCCGCGGGCGATCAGGATGCCCACAGCTTTGACGAGGATTTTCTCGAGGCGATGGAGCATGGGATGCCGCCGGCGGGCGGGGTGGGGATCGGGATCGATCGGCTGGCGATGTTCCTCACTGGCGCTGATACGATCAAGGATGTCCTCTTTTTCCCCCACATGCGGCGCGGTACCGCCCTGGAGGAAGAGCCGGGATCGCCGATTACCGCGACCGAGTAAGGTAATCACCTTTGGGGCGCTCTCCCTTCGGCGGGCGCGGCCAGGATAGGAGAGAATTGTGCCCACCAAAGTTCGTAAGGCCGTGATCCCCGCCGCCGGACTGGGAACCCGGCTCCTTCCCGCCACCAAGGCAGTACCCAAGGAGATGCTCCCGGTGGTGGACAAGCCGGTGATCCAATATATCGTCGAGGAGGCGGCCGCCAGCGGCATCGAGCAGGTGATCATCGTCACCAGCCGGGGGAAACAGGCGCTTGAGGATCATTTCGACCGCAACTTCGAGCTCGAGTATCGCCTGAAGCAGAGTGGGAAGTCCGCCCTGCTGGAATCGGTGATCCATGCCGCTACCATGGTCGAGGTGGTGTTCGTTCGCCAACCCGAGCCGTTGGGGAACGGGCACGCCGTGCTGTGCGCCCGCAACGTGGTGGGGAATGAACCGTTCGCCATGCTGTGGGGCGATGATTTCGTGGACTACAGCAATCCGCCGGTGCAGCCGTGCGTGGCCCAGTTGATGGCGGTCTACGAGCGATACGGGGCCAGCGTTCTGGCGGCCATCCGCGCCCCGCGCGAGGATTGGAACAAGTACGGGATGATCGAGTACGACCAGATCGACGACCGTACCTATCGGGTGAAATCGATCGTGGAGAAGCCGCCAATCGAGGAATCTCCCTCGGATCTGGCGCAGGTCAAGGGTTGCATTCTCACCCCGGAGATTTTCGAGATTCTCGCCGATACCCCACCGAAGAAGGGCAACGAGATCTGGTTGATCGACGCCATCCAGACCTTGATTGCCTCACAGCCAGTCTATGCCTATGTCTTCGAGGGGAACCGTTACGATACGGGGAACCAGCTTGAGTACGTGAAGGCGAACGTGGAATTGGCCCTGGGGCGTCCGGAATTGGCCGAACCCTTGCGGGCGTACCTCCGGCGCCTGGTGGCGGGCTTCGGGGTCTGATCCAATCGTGAAGGTTCTCTCGCTCCGTGCCTGGGGGCAGACCGGGATCGCGCTCCTGTGTGCCGCCGCTCTTAACGTTCCTGCCCTGACCGCTCCCGCCGCCGCGCGCCTTGCCGTCGCGCCGCCTGCCCCACTGACCATCGGCATGACCCAGGAGCCCGACACACTGAATCCGCTCCTGACCCAGTCCCCCGCCGCTCAAGCGGTCGAGAGCACCGTCTTTGATGGATTGGCCCGGGTAGACAATCACAATAGCCTCCAACCGGGCCTGGCGGTGACCTGGAGCCACTCGCGCGATGGGAGAACCTGGACCTTCCACCTGCGCCAGGGGGTACGGTGGGCCGACGGCGCCCCCTTTACCAGCGCCGACGTGGCCTGGACCTACCAGCAAATCGCTAATCCCGGGAATCAGGTAGCGAGCACTCTGGGGTGGGAGCAAGTCGACCGCCTGACCACCCCTGATCCCGGTACGGTGGTCATGCACCTGCGCCGTTGGCTTGCCCCCTGGTTACTGGAGGTGGGGACAACCGCGATTCTCCCCAAACATGCCCTGGTGAAAGCACACAACCTGGGGGGCGCCGCGTTCAACCGCCGACCATTCGGGACCGGCCCCTATCAGGTCGAAACCTGGATCCCTGGCCGGCGGGTCGTTCTGACCGCGAACCCACGCTCCTGGCAGGGCCGTCCGCGCTTTAGCACCGTGGTATTCCGCTTCTTCCCTGACGACCCGCGATTATTAGCCGCCCTGCACGTGGGTACTGTCCAGATTGGCCAGATCAACGCGGACCAGGCAGCCTACGCCGGACAGGTTGGGCTCCGGGTAGTTCGGGCTCCCAGTATGACCTGGTACCATGTGGATCTCAAGCAATGGGGGCCGCTCCGCGACCTGGCGATCCGAAAGGCGCTCGATTACGCCACGCCGCGCGACCAGATCCTACGGGAAGTGGTCTCCGGCCTCGGACAGACCGCCTTCGCCGATCAGGCTCCCTCGCTCACTCCCTATTACGACCCAAGTTTGCGCCCACGGCCGTACCTGCCCGCTCGCGCCGCCGCCATGCTGGCCGGAGCGGGCTACGGGCGAGACGCCGACGGGTTCCTGAACCGCTGCCAGACGGTGAAATCGACAAGAACCTGCACCGCCCTTGCCATAACCTTATGGAACATCCAGGATGATTCATTCGGCGCTGGGATTAACCGTCTTCTGGCCGCGGCCTGGACGCGGCTGGGGGTGCGCGTAGCGCTCCGCCAGGCTCCGGCGGCGCAACTGTTCGGGCCTACCGGCCCCCAATTCACCCGCGCGACGACCGGCATCACCTATGCCTGGACCAATGGTGACGACCCGGACGATCGTTTCTATTGGGATAGCGCCTCCATTCCCTCGTACCCCACGGCGGCGGGCGGGAATGATGTGGCCTACTTTCATCGCTTCAGTTTCCAGACCACGATTGACACGCTGACCAATCTCGGGGTCTCGACCATGCCGACCGCCGCGCGCACGGTCGTGTACCGGCGTATTCAGTCGCTGCTTTTGGGCCAGGTACCGGTGATTTTCCTCTACTGGGCCGATCAACTCTGGGTGGCACCCCCGGGATTGCGGGGTTTTGTCCCCAATCCCTACACTACCTTTGATTGGAATATCGTCGCCTGGCGCTGAGGAGAGCCTAGATGATCGTCACTCCATCGTCCCTGCCTCGTTGGGATTTGACTTCGGTGTATCCGAGCCTTGACTCGCCCGAGTTCTCCCAGGCGTTCACGGCCCTCGGTACATCCGTGGACAGCTTGGCGGCGGCCCTGGATGCGCTGCCTTGTGGCCCCACGGGCCTCGCCACGAGCGGTCCCGAGGTCATAGCCGCCTTTGAGGCGGTGACCGGGCGAATAAACCAGATTGCTGAACAAGTAAGGACCATTGGCGCCTACGTCTACGGCTTCGTCAGCACCGACTCGCGTGACGAGTTGGCTCAGGCCAGCCACAGCCGCTTTCAGAATCTCCTGGTGCGGGTGCGGCAGGCCCATACCCGTTTCGTGGCCTGGGTGGGCGCCCTGGACCTCGATCAGTTACTGGCCGGATCGGTTGTAGCCGTCGAGCACGCCTATTTCCTCCGCCAAGCACGCGAACAAGCACGCCACTTGATGTCCCCTGCCGAGGAGGATCTGGCCGCCGCCCTGGAGCCGTCCTCCGGGAGTGCCTGGGACAACCTGCATGGCAACGTGACCTCGCAATTGCTGGTAGCTATTCCCGGTGAGGCACCGATCCCCCTCAGCCTGGCCCGCGCTCGGGCGACTGATCCGGATCGTGAGACGCGCCGCCTGGCCCATGATGCGGAGATCGCCGCCCTCCGGGAACATGCCCTGCCCGGCGCGGCCGCCTTAAACGGGATCAAGGGTCAGGTGCTGGTCCTGGCCGACCGCCGGGGTTGGCATTCGCCCCTGGACGAAGCCCTGTTTTCCTGCCATATGGATCGCCAGACCCTCGATGCGATGCTCGGGGCGGCTCAGGATGCGCTCCCCGACTTCCGCCGTTACCTTGCCGCGAAGGCGCGGGCCCTGGGAGTACCCGCCCTGGCCTGGTACGATCTTTCCGCGCCGGTGGGCCGGAGCACCCGAGACTGGTCCTTTGACGATGCCGCGTCATTCATCGTGGAACAGTTCGCTTCCTACTCACCACGACTCAGTGGGCTGGCGGCTCGCGCCTTCCGTGATCGCTGGATCGACGCCGAGCCGCGGGAGGGCAAACGGGACGGCGCCTTCTGCATGGAGCTTCGGGCCGACGAGTCGCGCATCCTGGCGAACTTCACTCCCTCGTTCGACTCCGTCGGTACCCTGGCGCACGAGCTCGGGCACGCCTATCATAATCTGTGCCTGGCCGAGCGAACCCCACTGCAGCAAGATACGCCCATGACCCTGGCCGAGACCGCGAGTATCTTTTGCGAGACGATCATCCTTCACGCGGGATTACGCCAGGCCGATGAAGAAGAACAACTGGCACTCCTTGAAGGCACCTTGCAGGGCCAGTGCCAGGTGGTGGTGGATATCCTTAGCCGGTTCCTCTTCGAGCAACGTCTCTTTGAGCAGCGGCGAGAGCGGGAGCTTTCGATTGAGGAACTGAATCAGTTGATGTTGGCTACCCAACGCGAGACGTACGGCGACGCGCTGGAAGAGTCTACCTTGCACCCCTATATGTGGCTCGTGAAGGGGCACTACTATAGCAGCGATCTCTCGTACTACAACTTCCCCTATATGTTTGGCCTTCTCTTCGGCCTCGGCCTCTACGCGCGCTATCAAGTCGATCCCGAGCCGTTCAGGGCGCAATACGACCGGCTGCTCTCATCCACCGGGATGGCCGACGCGGCGGCCCTGGCGGAGGATTTCGGAATCGTTATTCGCGACAAGGGGTTCTGGGCCGGCAGCTTCTCGGTGATCCGAGGCGACATCGACCGCTTTGAAGCGGTGGTCAATTGTCGGGCCGGTGGAAAATAAGATTTGGGGCGCCAAAGATGCCCCGGCCGGATCCGGCGCCGCGCTCAGGCCGTGGTGATCGCCACTCTGGAACCATCCGGGCCTTTGGTCACTTCGATATGCACATCGAAGCGGTCCTTCAGTTCATCAATGTGCGTTACCACCAGGATCTTGTCGAAGTCGTCGGCGATTGCCGCGATAGTCTCCACCAGCCGGTCCCGGCCCTGGGTGTCCTGGGTGCCGAAGCCTTCGTCGATCAGGAGAAAGCGAAGCTCGGCGCCGGCCCGGCGGGCCAGCAGGCGTGAGAGGGCGATGCGAATGGCAAGGTTGATGCGGAAGGCTTCGCCGCCGCTGAACATTTCGTAGGGTCGGGTGCCCGAGCTGTCGGCGATCTTAATATCCAGAGTCTCGATCGCCTTGCCGGTCCTCCCCTGTCGCTGAGTCACGAAAGTCACCTGGGTACTATTGTCGGTCATGCGCCCGAGGAGGTCGTTGGCATCCTGCTCCAGCTCCGGCAGCGCGTTCTCAATCAGCATAGCGGGAATGCCATTGCTCCCAAAGGCCTCCGCCAGATCGTGCATCGCGTTCCGTCTCTCCTTCGCCGCTGCTTCCGCGGCCACCAGGATGGTCCGCTCCGCCTGCCGCTTCGTCGCGTCCTCCACCTGGCGGCTGAGACTCCCCAGCATCTGTTGCAGGACTGCCTCGCGGGCGCGCGCCGCCTCCAGTTCGGCGTGCCGCGCCTTAAGCCGTGCCTGCGCGCCCGCGAGATCGCCCACCTCGCGGGCCAGGGCCGCGCGCTCGGTCTCCACTCGCTCGCGCTCAATGGTCCGCTCGGCCAGGAGGGTTCGCTGGGTTTCCGCCTCACTGGCGGCGCGGGTCAACTCGTCGCGCGCCTGGTTGAGGGCGGGGATTCGTTGTTCGAGCGGCTGCAGGAGAGCGATGCGAGCGCGGACGGTCTCATGGATACCAGGGTCGTAGCCGAGCGCCACGATCCGGGCCTCCAGTTCGCGGGCCGCCGCTCGCGCCTCGGCGGCGAACTGGCCGCTGCTCAGGGTCGCCTTCGCCTGCTCTACCTGCTCCTTCAAGACCGCCCGGCGCGCGCTCTGCTGCTCCAGGACGGCTATCTGTTGGCTGAGCGTCCCTTCCTTGCGGGCGAGCCCTTGCACGCGGTCGATCTCGTTTTGGACGGCGACCGCCGCCTGGCGTACGATCTCCAGTTCCGCCTTGAGTTCCACCTGCCGGGCGTGCCATTCGTCCTTCTCGCGACTGAGGCGCTTTCCTGCCTCAATCAGCTCTTGCTCGGCTTGTTCCTTCCCCTCGGCACTCAGAGGAGCGCCGCAGACTGGGCAGATCGCCTCGGCGCACCGCAGTTGCCGAAGGCGTTTCCGTTGTTCCTCGATCTGCGTATCCCGAGCCTTGATATTTGCTTGCAGGTCGCCAATTGCCTCGGTCCTGGTCCGCTCCTCGACAAGCCCCCCTTCCCGCCGCTCAATCAAGCTGGGGAGGGTGGCGCATTCCCGTTGAATGGCGGTAAGTTCCTGGCGTTTGGGGGCAAGTTGGTCGGCGGTTCGCGCCAGCTCGGACACTTCGCGATCGCCCCGGAGAATCTCCTGCTCCAGACCCGTCTGCTGTCGATCAATCTCGCGGGTGTGAGTGCGCATCTCCTGTTCGAGCGTGTGCAGCGCACCCGCCAGCATTCCCAACCGGTCAGCCTCCTGCCGAATGAGCCGAAGCTCTTCCACCTGGGCTCGAAGGTTCACTTCCTCGCTCAAGAGCGCCCGCGCCGCCTCCACGCGCCGAAGCGCCGCCGTTCGATCCGCCTCGAATCGGCGCTCCTCCGTCTCGATGTCCCTCAGCCGTTGATCGTGCCGCCCGATCTGTTCCTGAAGGCTTTGGGCGGCCCGCACTTGCCCGTCAAGCGCGTGTACCGTCGCCTCGATAGTCGCGCGCTGGCTTTGCTCAACGGCTACCTCCGCCTCAACTTCGCGGAGTCGGGCCTCGATTTCCGGCAACCTCTCCAGTTCCCGGTTGATGTCGACCAGACGCTCCCGATGCCGCTCCTCCTCGTCCCGAGCCGCCCGCTCGTGTTCCCTACCGCGGGCGGCCAGCTTCTCATACTGTCCAAGCTCCAAAATCTCGGCCAGCACGCCCTTCCGTTCGCGGGGTGGCTTCACGGTAAACAGATCCGCCTTCCCTTGCAGCAGAAGCGAGGAATTGATGAAGGTCTCATAGGTGAGGCCAAGCAGTTCGACGATCGCCCGTTCGGTCGCGGCAATCGTGGCCCCGGTGATCGCCGTATAGGTATCTCCGTCCCAGATCGCCAATTGCAGATCGGGGATGCTCGTGCTCTTCCGGATGCTCCGTTTCCGGATTACCCGATAGCGGGCGCCGCGAGAGGCAAACTCAAACTCGACCTCCATCTCGGTGGTCCCCATCCGCGGCAATTCGTCCTCGCGCGGGGCGCGGCTCGCGCCCCATAGGGCCCAGGTCATCGCGTCGATCAGGGTGGACTTCCCATGCCCGTTGCTGCCCGCCAGGCAGGCCAGGTGGATACCGGTCAGATCGAGATCGCCGCCCTCCAGGCCGTAGCTCATGAAGTTCCGCAAGCGCAGCTTCAGGGGAATCACGGCCCCGCCCCTTCGTCCAGGCCATGTCCGAGTACCTCGCCGATCAGTGCGTCGCCCCACTCCAGGAGCTTGTCCTTCCGGGAAACCGGGAGGTCAGGTTTCGCCTGGTCGAGGAAGGCGCTCAAGGCCTCGCGCGGGCTCATGGCGGTGGAAAATTGCTTTCCCCGCTGGGTATCCCGCCAGGTCGCCTCCACCTCTCGGCGAACCACCACATATGATGCCTCCGCCAGGGCGTGCCGGATCTCTCCTTCCCGGAAGCGGCCCTGGTTGGCGGGCGACAACTGCGCCCGCACCCGGACAATCGCCCCTGCCACCGGCTTGTCTCGAAGGACATCCAGGGCCTGCGCGGTCGGATCCTCGCCGGTGCAATCGACCTTGAAGGTGATAAAGGGCCGGGTAGGGAGCTTGATAAACTGATGGCGCGCGCCCTGGCGATTGAGGTCCACCAACACGTAGCCCTTATCTTCCTTCTCCTCGCCGAAGTCGATCCGCTCCGGGCTGCCCGCGTAGACGGTGAGCGGGCGCGAGTAGACCTCCTGATACTTATGGATGTGGCCGAGCGCGATATAGGAGAACCGGGGTCGGCTGATGATACTCCGGGGGATCAGCAAATCCTGGCTCAGCATGGTGGAACGCTCGGCGCTGTATTCCGCGCCCTGGATGGTGCCATGAAGGGTCAAGATCGCCGGTGTATCGTCATCCGGGATTTGCCCGAGATACAGGTCGAGCGCCTGATCCAGCTTTTCCAGCATGATTCGATGCACGTCATCCTGGGGAAGATTCTTGTTCTCATCCCTGGCCAGGAGCACGCTCCGAGTCAGCCAGGGGATCGCCACCACATAGAGGGGGCCCGAGCGAGTCTGGATTCTGTGCGCGCCGGGCCGATTGGCTACCACGAAGTTGCTGGGCGAGAAGGCGCCAAAAATGTCCAGGCTGGTGGCGCGCGCCATGGCATTGGGCATGTCGTGATTCCCGGTCAGGAGAAAGACGGGAATCTCGGCATCGATCAGGCGCCTCAGCCGCTGGGCCAGCTCCCGTTGCTGGGTGGGGCTGGGATCCCGCGTTTTATAGGCGTCACCGGCAAACAAAAACAAGTCCACGCGCTTCTCGATCGCGTCCTCGACCGCGATGTCGAGCATGCGCGTAAAGTCCGAAAGGCGCGTGGAACTGCCGATAGTGGAGTCGTAGTGGCCATACAATTCGGTCCCGAGGTGGAGGTCGGCCAGATGGAGAATGCGCATGCAGGAAGCATAGCAGATACATTGGTGCGCTCGATCCGGAGTTCCGCACAAGTTAGCGCGCCGCGCCTGGGTGGTCGAGGCCGCGCCCCTGGGTCGGGAGACTGGCTGTACACTACTGCTGAAAGGACTACATTCCCGTGTTGATCAAACGCTATACCCTGGACGCCATGGATCCCACTGACCGCGCCCGCATCCTCCGGCGCTCGAGCGCCGATGTATTCGATGAACGCCTGATGGCCTCGGTCTCCGCGATCATCGAGGACGTGCGCGTCCGGGGGGATGCCGCGATCCGGGACGCGACCAGCCGATTTGACCGGATCGAGACCGAGCTTCGCGTTCCCGCCGAGGCGATCGCGGCCGCCGCCGCCTCGTTGGCGCCGGCACTGTTGACCGCGATCGACCAGGCGATCGCCAACGTGCGCCGCTTCAATCAGCGCATCGTGGACAGAGCATCCTGGTACGACGAGGTGGCGCCCGGCGTGTGGGCCGGAGAGCAGGCGTCCCCCCTCGACCGGGTGGGGCTCTATGTGCCTTGCGGCAAGGGGTCGTTCCCCTCGGTCATGATCCATCTTGGCACGCCCGCCGTCGTGGCGGGGGTGGCGGAGATCGCGGTGGTGCTCCCTCCCTTGCCGGGCGGCAAGGGAGCCGTGGATCCGGCGGTTCTGGCGGTGGCCCATCGCCTGGGGATCCGGGAGATCTATCGCTGTAACGGGGTAGCGGGGATCGCGGCCCTGGCGCTCGGCACCGAAACCGTGCGGCGGGTCCGCCGGATCGATGGGCCGGGCAGTCCGGCCATCGCCGCCGCGCAGTTGGCGGTCCAGCGTCATGGAGTAGCGGTGGGCTTGCTCTACGGACCGTCCGAGGCAGTGATTCTGGCCGATCACATGGCGGATCCCGAGCTCCTGGCGGCGGACCTGCTCAACGATGCCGAGCATGGGCATGATTCCGCCGCCTTGCTGGTCACCTCCGCCTCGGACTTGATCGACGCGGTCGAGGCACGGGTGACGGCGCGTCTGGCCGCTCTCCCCGAGCCGCGGCGGAGCTATGCCGCCTCCGCGATCAGCGTCTATGGCGGGGCTATCCTGGTGCGGAGCCTGGCCGAGGGGATCTCGTTCATCAACGAATACGCGCCCGAGCATCTGCAAGTAGCGACGGCCCATCCGGAGGTTTGGCTGCCCCAGGTGAGAAACGCGGGCGAGATCTTGATCGGCCAGGGCACCCCTTTCGTGGCCGCCAATTTTTCCTTGGGCATCCCAAATACCCTTCCGACCGGCGGGTTTGCCGCCCTGTCCTCCGCCTGCACCGCCCATACCTTCCTTAAGCGGAGCACGGTGGCCTGCCTCTCCCCTGGCGCGCTCGCCGAACTCCGTCCTGGAGTGCGCGCCCTGGCCCAACACGAGGGCTTCCCCGCTCACGCGGCGGCGCTGGACGCTCCCGGACGATGACTGACAATGCGGCTCGTTGATCCGGCTCCCTACCGCCATGCGCCCTGGTGTGATAGGATTGCGGTATGATGGATGCGCTGAATGCTGACCAAATGTGAGACTGTTCCGAGAGGACCGGGGATAACATGATGAAAGATTCTGGAAACAACGGAGCGCCCGAGGTACTGGACGACGATGCCTTCCAGATACATGCCGGCTTCCGTTACGTCATTCGCCGGTTCCTGCGCTACTCCGAGGATCAAGCGCGTCTCGCGGGCATCACGCCGCAGCAACACCTATTATTACTGGCGGTACGTGGTCATCCCGCGTTTCCGGCGGTGACGATTAAAGATGTCGCGCATCGCTTGCAACTCCGCCACCACAGCACATCATTGTTGGTCGATCGGGCGGTGAAACGAGGGTTGGTGGCCCGAGGCAGCGATCCCACCGACCGGCGCCGGGTAGTGGTTGGGCTCACGGACGAGGGTAGGCGCATCCTGGATGTGGTGACCCGCGCCAATCGCGCCGAGCTGCGGGCACTGGACACGGAGTTCCTCGATGTCCATCGATCCTTGAGCCGAATATTCGAGCCGGAGGCCATGGCGCTCGCGCACGCGCGCGGGAATGGGGCCGCGGGGGCGGCGGACTGACGGAGTCATCCCAGGCTGACGATCCGTGCGTGGGCGTGCCGGCGGCTGTCTTCGCGGCGTGCCCTCCTGAAGCACGGATAGGCAGATGGAACAGATGACACAATGGGTACCCTCGACCACCAAGGCGAGCGCACCCCCTCCAGATTACGCGCCGGCACTACCTAGTTGAGGAGTGGTACATTCCGCTATACGTTCGGCGGAAGGAGAGGGCATGTCCGAGTTGGTGGCGCCTTGCTCCACCTGTGGTCTGCACCACTCGGATGCCGTCATGTGTCCCATTTCCCACCTGTTGGCCGGGGATGCGCGCTTGTCCCTGGCCGGCGGCACGATTGTCGCCCGCCGCTACCAAATTATCGAGCTACTGCACAAAGGGCCCATGAGCACGGTCTATCGGGCTACGGACGCCGGCAGAGGCGGACAGTGCATCGTCCTGAAAGAACTCAACTTGCATGCGCTGCCGCCGGCGGAGGCTGCCGAAGCCTTCACCTGGTTTTTACGGGAAGCCCATCTTCTCAGTACGATTCGGCATCGAGCGCTGCCCCGTTTGTACGCCAGCTTCACCGAAGGCGCCCACCATTATCTGGTCATGGAAGAGATACCGGGCCTCAGCCTGGAGATACTGGCCCGGAAGGGTCCGCTGCCCGAGGATCAGGTGCTGCGATGGGGCCTAGAGTTGTGTGAGGTGTTGCACTTCCTCCATAGCCGGCGCGAGCCCATCGTCTATCGCGATCTCAAGCCCGGCAATGTTCTGGAACATGCCCAGACTGGAAAGCTGGTGCTCGTAGACTTCGGGGTGGCTCGCCGGGCTACTCCCGGCCAGATCGGAACGGCGGTGGGCACGCCCGGGTATGCCGCGCCCGAACAGTATCAGGGCCTTGCCGATGCCCGAAGTGACCTCTATGCTCTGGGGGCAACCCTACATCGCTTGCTCACGGGCTATGACGCCGAGCAGGAGCACCCCTTCCGACAACCGCCGGTCCTCGCGCTGCGCCATACGGTGACCAGCGCGACCGCCGCCATTGTGGATCGGGCGCTCTCCCTGGAGCCGGGGAAACGCTACCGGAGCGCGCGGGCCATGCGCGACGCGCTGCGTAACGCCCTCAAGCATGCGCCCGAGCGCCGCTACGCCGTGACGGCTCCGTTCTATCTATGGATCTCCGTGCAACCCCTGATCGTCGTGCCGGCCGCGATGCTGTTCCTCCCGTATGTGGTGCCTCCGCTCCACCTCGGCATCTGGATGTGGCCGGTCCTTCTGCTCTGTCTCTATGCCCCTACCCTTCTGTATCGCGTTCCCTTGCGAAGACTGCACCGTTCCGCCCAGGCCCACACCGATCAGGCAATCCTTCAGGCCGTTCACGGCGCGCGGCGCCATTTCCGCCACCGGTTCATGGTTGGCGTGGGCTTCTGGCTCTTGATCATCTTGAGCGGGTATGGGGTCAACATTGTCGGTATTCCACTCTTCCTCTTGACCATCCAGGCGATCCTGATGTGGCGCGTCGGGGTTGGCCGCGCGGCGATCGGCGCGCGGTCTC
This sequence comes from Chloroflexota bacterium, assembly GCA_035534995.1. GTDB lineage: Bacteria > Chloroflexota > UBA5177 > JANWHV01 > JANWHV01 > JANWHV01. The sequence continues at coordinate 19,817 of DATLQX010000055.1, forward strand.
GTCCCCGTTCGCGCCAGCTTTACGGGGCGAAAGTTAGCTCACCAGATCAACTCGCTCCAGATATCGTCAGCCCCTGAACTGCCGTCATTGTCGCCCGCGCCTCAAGCGGTTCGATCCATTCTGACATGGTGCGTTCGGACATCGCAACGTATCTTTGGCAGCTTTCACCACATGGGTGGAATGCTCAGGGTTGGATCGTCCCAGTCACTCCAAGTGACCGATTGGCTGGATAGCGTCCGTGGCCGCGGCGGAGTGGCCGAATCAAACGACGTACCCTTCCGCAGGCTGAGAGCAAGCATCTCCACTGGCCGCAGGCTGTCCTTTGCTATCCAGAGCAGCACTTGCGTCCACGCATCATCTCCGTTCCCTCGTAGGGCCTGATAGGCCATGCACTCATGCCCACTGATCCACTCGTCGTCCAACGTGGTCCACTGGACCTCCGCGGAAAGCCTTTCAAGGGCAGCCAGGCGACGGGCATTCGGCTCCCCTGGCGGCGGACTCCACAGCCATGTTCCCTGCCGATCCTGACGGCGGTAGGTACCTGCTTCGGTGCTGTTCGTTTCAGAGTATTTGGTGAGCCCGCCGGCAACTATCCGGTTCACCATATGGGTATCGAGTTCCTGGGCACGGCGAACATTCACGATTTCTAGGCGACTCATATGGACCGTGGCGTTCATCGCTTCCGTGCCAACCGACACTCTGCGACAGCTCCGCGTATGGGCCAGGGTGGGCGCCATCTGCTGGAGCGGCGGCGGAAGGGCAAGCTCGACGGAACGCAACAGTAATCCAATCGCGTCAAGGATCAAGGAGGCGAGCGAGGCGAACATCGAGCGGAGGCTCCTTTCTTTGCAGGTAGTTTGGGACAAAACCAACGAACGTGCGGAGGGGCTGCGAGCCTCCGTGATCAGATTCGGCATGTAGCGAGATGGACGCAAAGAGTAGGACGACCAAGGTCGCGCCGGCGGTGGCGTTGCGGTGGACGTACCACCAGTATATACAGGCCCGGACACCGGTCTGGGCATCTCGGCGACCTTGGTAGGGGTGCACAGCTGTGCACCCTCCGCGGCGCCGCAATCCGTGTTCTCCATCCCCTCCGTGTTTCCGTGATTCTCGAAGTCATGAGGTCACGCCCCAAACTTGACGGTTTCCGTTCCGGACGGCATACTCAGTGTGCGGGGTGGAGCAGTGGCAGCTCGTCGGGCTCATAACCCGAAGGTCGTTGGTTCGAATCCAGCCCCCGCAACCCAAGAGGGCCTGCTCCATGTGGACTGGCCCTCGTTTTTCGCCTGGAAGGTCGTCGCCTCGCGACCCTGGGCGCTCGGGATCCCTCATGGCTCCCCTCCCCGGTCCCAGCGTGGACCGGTGCGTCAGTTTTCAGGAGGTGCGTGGAATGTCCTCGCCGGCTCTTCCTTCCTCGCTGGTCGAGAAGACGTCAGCCTCCCCGCCTCCCTCCAAGCCCGCCGTGATGGTTGATCATTTGGTGAAACGCTATGGCACCCTTGCCGCCGTCCGGGATCTCTCCTTTTCCATAGCTCCCGGTGAGGTGTTCGCCTTGCTCGGCCCCAATGGAGCCGGGAAGACCAGCACGGTCGAGATTCTCGAGGGATTCCGCGCCCGTGACGGCGGCCAGGTGCGGGTACTGGGGGAAGACCCCGCGACCTCGCGATCTCTCCGGCAGCGAGTCGGCATGATGCCCCAGCATAGCGCCCTCTATCCGCATATCACCGTGTCGGAGGCCCTCACCCTTTTTTGCTCCTACTATTCGCGACCTGTCTCGCCTCAAACCCTGATCGAGACGATCGGCCTCGCCGACCATGCTGGGGCGCGGTTCAAGACCCTGTCGGGCGGGGAGAAGCAACGGCTGAGCCTCGGACTGGCGATGGCGGGGAACCCGGAACTGCTGTTCCTGGACGAGCCCACGGCGGCCATGGATCCCCAGGCCCGCCAGATCACCTGGAATCTCATTTCCAGTCTCCGCGCTCGCGGCGTGACCCTGCTCCTGACCACCCATTATCTGGAGGAGGCGCAACGACTGGCCGACCGGGTGGCGATTATCGATCACGGCCTGCTGGTGGCTCTTGGCACTCCCGCCGATCTGACCCGCCGGGCCGGTGGGCTGGTCCGCTTCGTCACCAGCCCGCCCGTACCGGCGGCCCGCTTCCTTGAGCTTCCGGGGGCCATCGCGGCCGAGGAGGAGCGGCCAGGTGTGTACCGGCTGGAATCCGCCGATCCGGACGAGTTGTTGATCGAGGTGGCTCTCTGGGCGCGCGCGATGGGGACGCGGGTCCGGGATCTGCGGGTGGAACGGGCTACCCTGGAGGAGGTCTTTTTGCAATTAACCACCCCGGAGGCAGTGGAGTGAGGATTCTCCGCCTGCAGACGGCCATCGAGTTTCGCCTGCTGTTTCGCCAACGCGAAACCGTGTTTTTTGGTCTCGTGTTGCCTTTGATGTTTCTGTTCTTCGTGGGGGTCGCCTTCCGTTCCGGAGTGTACCGGGGCTATACCAGTATCAACTCCTTGCTGCCGCCCTATCTGGTCATGGCGATCATGTCCATCGCGGTGGTCAATCTTGGCATCTCCTTCGCCACCCAGCGGGCCACCGGCGCCCTAAAGCGATTCGGCGGTACTCCATTGCCCCGCACTACCCTGGTGCTGGCCAAGGTGCTCTCCAGTGCGGTCCTGATCGCGGTCTCCTGCATCCTCCTCGCCGTGGTCTCGATTGGCCTGTATGGGATGCGGACTCAGGGGAATCCCCTTTGGGCGCTCCTCGTTCTGGTGATCGGCATCGCGGCCTTCGCGGCCATCGGGATCGCCCTCGGCGGTTCCATCGCGGCGGACGGCGCGGCGGCGGTGACCAACGCGATCTATCTGCCGTTGTTGTTTCTGGGGGGGAGCTTCGTTCCGGTGAGCAAACTGCCGCGCCCGCTCGCGGATCTCGCCTGGGCCCTCCCGCCCGCGCATTTGGTCCGCGCCCTCGATACGGTTTTGATCCATGGGCAGAGTCTTGCGTCCACCGGCTGGGATCTCCCGATCGTAGCCGCCTGGGGGCTGGCGGCAGTCCTCGCGGCCAGTCGCTGGCTGTCCTGGGAGTAAGGAGATTAGTACGGCTCGGCCCGTAACCGTGGCGGTTCCGTAGGGGTTCCCCTACTAGTGCAATGCGGCCAGTGCGCAAGACTACACTAGGAATAAAACCTACTTCCCCGGCGGTTCCGGGAGCGCGTGACTAGCTCAGCCAGATCAACGGGAGAATAGCTGTCCTCGCGGAAGTGCAATACGTCGGGGACGGTGGGCTGGGACCGAAGGACATACGCGGGTGGTGGAACCACGAACCGGACCAGCAGATTCTCACCGTGCTCGCTGATCTGAATCTGCCGTGCGTATTGGCTGTCGAGCTTGGCCCCCAGCGACCTCAGATTTTCCTCGTAGCCATTGGGGTACATGGGCAGCACGCCGGCTCCCGCGACGCCGTTCGATACCGGATGGGCGGGACCGCCAAGTAGCCCCCTCTTCGCGGCGCGAACCTGTTCACGCAGCCTCGGTAAGTCCACGTAGCTTATGGTCGCGTTCCGCGGCAATCGCTCGTCATCGACCACGCGATACGACCAGAGGTAGCCGCCCGCCACCTCCGCCAGCACCACATCCCGCGCTCGCGCGCTGTCAAGGAAGGCCCCGATTGATCGTAGAGCCTCACGATACGGCAGCGCGGCGCTTTCCGAGGATTCCGCTTCCGGATTAATCATGACTTCGTCCCCTTGTCGATTGCGCCCCAGTTTGCCATGACCAATAATAGCATAGACGAAGCTCTATGATACGCAAAGCGATGAGCAAGAAGGACGCGGACGCGAGAAGTCTAGGTTCTAGCGGAGGCGGCGCGGATCACGGTTGCTCGCACCTTCTGTTGTCGGGAGGCCCGGTACGCCAGATAGAGGTAGGCAAGGGACAGGACGACGTACAAGAGAGGCAGGGCAAAACTGCCGAGGGAAAGCGTCGGGTCGACAGGCGCCACCGGCTTGGCGGGAGCCTTGGGCGCCGGCGTCACATGCTTGGCCAGAGCCTGGTGGTACTGGGCCAGCTTCGCGGGGTAGGCCGCCTCGGCCCGCACATAGGAGGAGTACTTGGCCGGATATGCCTTGTGATCGTTGTTATAGGTGGAATAGGTGTTCTGAATGAGGAGGATGGAGAACAGCAAGCCCACGAAGCCAAACCCGGCATAAAAGCGAGGTCCACGCTGTTTCCGCGCGACCGGTGTCCGCGATTGAGCCAGCTTTGAGGATCCCTTGCCTGAGCGGGCGGGTGGGCGAGCGACCGCGACACGCCCTTGGGCTTTCCGCTCCGGTCGAGGTGCCGCGGCCTCCATGACCGCTGAGTCGCGCTGCACAGAGGCACTTTGTTCACGAAGCTGCCTCTTGCGCTCGGAAATCCGCACTAACGCACGACCTCCACGTCACTATGATGGCGGCTGTCGGTCAGTCTCACCGCGTCCCGAATCTCATCATCCGCCGCGAATTCGAGCACCAAGCCAGCCGCCTTCAGGGCAATATTGCGGGTGAGCGGGTTCGAGACCTTAAAGCTATCCATGATCAGTTCGGCTTCCTGTTTGGTGACGGTGAGAAAACGTGTTTCTTCCATTAGTATACCCGCCCTTTCCCGTGGTGCACAGCTTGGCCGAGACCGGCCCATGCGTGAGTCCGTATGCGATGCGAGTGAGCCCGTTTCCGTCCGAGCCGTCGCGCCGGTGGTAGCGCCTCGCGTGAATGAGGGGTGCCGGCGCCTCCTGGGTACCCCTAGTAAACCATGCCCCTCGGGGCCGCTCCATAACCTAATGGTACTAGCGACACGACCCCTTTCTAGCCCGAATGGGTGATTTCCCTGGATTCGCGCCCCTCAGGATACTCCATCCATTCGCTCCGTGGAATCAGGTTATTCGCTATCCTTTTAGGGAATGCTTGGCGGGGGTGCCGATTCGCCTCCGCGGCGCGGGCCGTTCCAACCAGGAGGGTGATCAATGTCGCTACCTACCAGTGCCGATGCCCTGCGTGGCGCTCCCCATGGTTCACGCCTGAACTGCCGCGGTTGGCAGCAGGAGGCCGCTTACCGCATGCTCCTCAATAACCTGGACCCTCAGGTGGCGGAGCGCCCTCGAGATTTGGTGGTCTACGGTGGGGCGGGCAAGGCGGCACGCAACCTCGAATGCCTGCACGCGATTCTCGCTTCTCTCCGAGCACTGGCCGACGACGAAACGCTGATCGTGCAATCAGGGAAACCAGTCGCCGTGTTCCGGACCCATGCCTGGGCACCCCGCGTGCTAATCGCCAACGCCAACCTGGTCCCAGATTGGGCCACTTGGGACGAGTTTCGCCGGCTGGATGCCCTCGGCCTCACCATGTATGGCCAGATGACCGCCGGAAGCTGGATTTACATCGGCACGCAGGGTATCCTCCAGGGCACCTATGAGACCTTCGCCGCCGCTGCCGCCGCGAACGGCTGGGCGGACCTCGCGGGCCGCATCGTCCTCACCGCCGGCTTGGGTGGGATGGGCGGCGCCCAGCCCCTGGCGATCACCATGCTTGGCGGGGTGGCGATCTGTGTCGAGGCCGAGCCTCAGCGGATTCAGCGGCGTCTGGAGACTCGGTACCTGGACGTCTGGGCCGGAGATTACGATGAGGCGATCCAATTGGCGATGGAGGCGGCGCGGGAGCGTCGTCCGCTTTCGATCGGCGTGGCGGGAAACGCGGCCGACCTCTTCCCGCGATTCCTCGCCGATGGCGTCCCGATCGACATGGTGACCGATCAAACCAGCGCCCACGATCCCCTCAACGGCTATATTCCCGCCGGCCTGGACCTTGAGACGGCCGCCGCCCTGCGCCTTTCGGACCCCAAGCGTTATATCGAGATGGCGGGAGCCAGCGCCGTGCGGCACGCGATGGCCATGGTGGGGTTCGCCCGCTCCGGCGTCGAAACCTTCGATTACGGTAATTCCCTCCGCGGTCTGGCTCAGGAACATGGCTATGCCGATGCCTTTGAGTATGCCGGGTTCGTGCCTAAATACATCCGCCCGCTGTTTTGCGAGGGGAAAGGCCCGTTTCGCTGGGTCGTCCTGTCGGGCGACCCCAAGGATCTGGCCGCCACCGATGAGGCAGTACTAGAGGAGTTCTCGGACAACGAGCATGTCTGCCGGTGGATTCGCCTGGCCCGCGAAAAGGTGGCCTTCCAGGGGTTGCCGGCCCGTATTTGCTGGTTAGGCTACGGAGAGCGGGCCCGCCTGGGCGCCCGCTTCAACGAGATGGTCGCCAAGGGCGTGGTGAGCGCGCCGATCGTGATTGGCCGCGATCATCTCGATACCGGCTCGGTCGCCTCACCCCACCGGGAGACCGAGAGCATGCGGGACGGATCGGACGCCATTGCCGATTGGCCACTTCTGAACGCCCTCCTCAATACCGCGTGCGGTGCCAGTTGGGTCAGTATTCACCACGGCGGCGGGGTTGGGATGGGCAAGTCGATTCACGCCGGGATGGTGGTGGTGGCTGATGGCACTGCCGCCATGGGAGAGCGGATCGCGCGGGTGCTCACCGCCGATCCGGGAATGGGCGTGGTCCGCCATGCCGATGCCGGGTATCCCGAGGCAATTGCCGTGGCCAGGGAACGGAATATCCAGATGCCCATGCTCCCCGAAGGATAAGGCCGGGTGGCGTAGCCCAAATGCCCATGCCATTGCATGGGCATTGGTGGGATCAGTGTGGCGCCTCGATCTCCAGCCGATTGAGACCGGGGAGTTGATGTACGATCGCAAGGGTTTCCGAGAGTTACGCACTCTCCAGCGTCGCACGTCACCGAAAACCACCGATGCCCTCCAGGAAATCAGTCAGGGCACTCCCGCGGCAGCGCCGCACCTCACAAACGCTTGGAACCATGCCTTGCAGCTCTCGCTCTATGGCGCGTTGGACTTGCTGATCGGCGAGGCGCTGACCACGCCGCCGCAGATTTGTTGGAGCGTGGCCGGGACCGCGATTGGCGTCCGTTCATCCGGCGGCGTTACCAGTAGAAACGTGCTGGTGGGGCAGCTCTGGCCGGGCGAGGGGAGGTGGGTCCAGCCCACATCAAAGTAGGCGACCTGGCCGGTCTTGAGTACAACCTGTTCCTTTGGTCGGTTGGTGAAGAAGAAGCCGGTGCCCCACAGGACGTGGGTGACGATGACGTGCCCGCTTGCGTTGATGAGTTGGATCCCTGGGTAGCCGTACAGGAAGCAGGACTGCTGGGTCAGCGACCTGACGCTGAAGACCACATCGAGATGCCCCGTAGCCCCTTGCCCGCTATTCGGCACCAGCGCGATATACACGCCGCCGGTATGGCAGCGCGGGATCGCCGCCGCCCGCGTTTCTCGGCTGGGGATCACGGACGCGCCGAGCGTCCCCAGCAGCACCGTCCCGATACCAAGCAGACGAATCAGACCGCGCGGCATAACTTTCTCCTTGCTTCTTTACCGAATCCTACCACGGACGGGGAACCGCACGCGAAAAGCATGGGTTGCGAGGGATTCCCCTCCTTTTCCTAACGTATGAGCCATCAATAAAGTCACGCCATACCAGGACCATTACATCTAAAATGAACCATCGAGGGTGGTAAGGAGATAGGCTGGGCTGAGGGCAGCTTTGAGGCGGCGTCCGAGTCCGCGGATCCCGCCGTGGCTTTGCTTTAGGGCCGGGTGGCCACCACCCCGAAGGCGCGAGGCCGGGTCGTAACTTGAGTAAACCCCGCCTCGCGCAGCCTGCGAATGACCCCCTTCGCGACCATCCCGCCCTGGCGGCTGGCCGGATTGCCAACGTAGTGGAACAGGGTACCGCCAGGGCTCAGTACGCGGATGAGTTGCCGGTAGAAGGCGCCGGCATACAGATCGCCCGCCAGGCTGAGAGTTGGCGGGTCGTGAATGATCTGGGTAAAGTGCCGGTCGGGAAACTCCGCGATGATCTCGGCGCTGTCCCCAATCCGCCGGCTGATCCGGGGATTCTCGAACAGGTCGCGAGACCAGGGGTTAAGACAGGCGATCTCCAGGACCAACGGGTCCAGCTCGACCGTGATCACTTCATGCGCCTGGCGGGCGGCGGCGATCGCCGTGTAGCCCAGGCCGGTCGTAGTATCGAGCACCCGCCCCCGCGGCGTCCCCAGGGCACGGATCTTTTCCTGGGTATCCCGTCCCGGATCGATCCCTACGATCCGATGCATGGTGAAGCCGGAATTGACCAGGGTCGGCCAGCCGGTGGTTGCCATCAAGCTGTATGGGCGATTCAGCGCCTGGGAAAAGCGGTGAATCTTGGTGGCCGTGCCATGCTCCACCAGAAAGCACATCGGCGCCTGGCGAACGATGGTCCGCGCGGCCTCCCAGTCCAGCAGTCCGGTTCCCTCGTAGGCAACCTCTGCTGAATCAAGGGCCACCTCCGCCCGCGACACCCCAAGATCGAGGGTGGTGAGCAGGGTCGTATGGCCGCGGTCGCGCGCCTCCAGCAAAGCGCCCGCCTGGATATGCGAGAGCACGATCGATCCGGCCATGTCGCTCCTTTTCACAGGCAACGTTTGTATCGTGGAGTGTACCCGAGGAGGCGTGCGCCTCACAGTGACGGTAGTGGGCCCTTTGTAGGACAGTGGATTTCCTGACCCGCGCCGAAACCAGTCCTCAGGCGAGGCTCCACGCCTCGTCACATCGTCTCGCGGTACAGTAGAGGAAGGAAGCGTGCCGATCAGACCGATCAAAATCGAGAAATGGAGAAGGGTGCCATGCAATTTCAACACGAGATCCAGATCGAGGCAAGTCCCCAGGCTGTCTGGGACTTCCTCTGGGATGTCGAGCAACTGGCTCGCTGCATTCCCGGTTGTCAGGACGCCAGTGTCGTGGAGCCACACGTCAGGTACACGGCGCTGGTGACCGATCGGGTTGGCCCACTCAAGTTGAAGATGCCGCTTGACCTGGCGGTTCAATCATCCGATGAAGGCCGCTCCTTGCATGTGCTGGCCACTGGAAAGGATTCCGCCCTCGGGAGCAGCGTCCGGATCGATATTTCCGCCTCCCTGGAGCCGGATGGCGTCGCGACCCGCCTGAGGCTGAACGTGGAGGCATCGGTGAGCGGGAAAATCGCGGGCCTGGGGATGGGTCTGTTCAAGCGCAAGTTCGACGATATCATGACCCAGTTCGGGCAGCGCGTGAAGGTGGCTATCGAGCAAGCCCCAGCGGCCACGACTCCGGCATAAGCGAGGCCCACCACATTTCCGCCCATCCTACCCTACTGGCCCCTTGCCGGTTGAGCGGGTACCCTTTGTTTCGGCCCATCAGTGCCGAGGGGTGGGCGATCAGGTCGAACCGAAGCAAGGAGAATCACGACAATGCGGAAACAGTGGCGCGGCCTTGCCGCGACGGCAGTGGCCGCCGGCTTGTTGGCCGGTGGTCAGGGATCTTTCACGGCGCGGGCCGCGGCCTCCACCAATGCGCTGGCCTTCGCGAGCGCCGGACAGGTGGCGGTGCTGGAGGGTGGCGCCTTGACTACCGCCGGCGTAGGTCAGAGCCCACTCTGGTCTCCCGATGGCTCCGAACTGCTCTTTAGCACCATGGACTACATTGGCAACGCCGAAAGCATCTTTCTCGCCGATACCCACGGAGCAAATGCCAAGCTCCTGATCTCCAACGCGTACCCCTGGATCAACGCGGGCTGGTCGCGGGACGGCAAATACGTGCTGTACACGGTTCCGACCACCAAGTTGGCGAACGCGGCTCCCAACGCGCCGGTCAAAGCCACGCAAATTAGCTTGAAGGTTGAGGCCCTGAAGCTGGGATCAAAGAGCCCGACCACCCTCGGCACCTTCTCCTTCACCGCCGGTTGTAGCTCCAAGGTCACGGCCCTTCAGAATGCCTTCGCCTTGGCCGAGGGGTCGTATATCGGCACTCCCAGTACCTTGATCTGGGCGCAGCCCAACCTGATCGCCGTGCAATCGACTTGCAGTGGCCAGGGGATTACCCTGGTGCATCTCCATGGCGGGAAGAACGTCACCTTCTCCACCTGGGCGGGGGGAGTGCTGTCGCCCGATGGATCGACCATCGCCGCCACCGTGGCGGGGAGCAAGCCGGGAAGCTCGGCCCAGGTGGGGCTGATCACGGTATCCAGCGGGCATACACAGGTGCTGTCACCCAAGCTCAACGCGGGCTCGGTAGCCTGGTCCCCGGACAGCAAGAACCTCTACGTCGCCTCGATGCCTAGCAATCCCAAATCAGGGCTGGCCCAGATCTACACCATGAGCAAAAGCGGGAAGTCCGCCAAGAGCGTCTATTCCACCCATGCCGCCGGCATCTTCCACCTCTCGGCCCTCAAGGTGAGCCCGAACGTGGCCTTCACTATGGTGGCAAGCAGCGCCGCCAACGCGGTAGTTCCGCCCGCGACCCTGGTGGAGAATCTCACCCTGGGATCGAAAGTCCCCGCCCAGGCCCTTCTGCAGGGCGGTCAGGGAGCCTGGCGCCCATAGACACTGTCCTGGCCGGTGTCAATCGCCGGATGCCCGTCAGCTACCTTACACATCAGGCACTGTCCGAAAGGCCAGTGCCTGATGCTTTAGGCCCTCTACACCCCGTTATCCGATCCGCCTTCCTTGCGGGACATCAGGCTGGTAAAAATCGCCGCCATCCCCGAAACCGCTAGCACGGGGGGCAGGAGGAAGGTCCCGGTGAGCAGGACCACCAGCAATCCCACCAGGGCAAGGTTGGGCTCCCAGCCGTAGCGCAAGTAAGCCTCAATCAGGATCGCCAGGCCCGCGTAGGAGGCGACCAAGGAGGTCAGCGCGCCGGACAGCAAGGTCAGGCCGCTCCGCGCCGGCGTGCGGGAAACGGCGGCCCGCAACGACAGGCATAGCCAGCCGAGGACAAACAGGTCTATGGATGCTCCGGCGAAGATCTGCCAGAAGATCATGCCGATCACGTTCTCGGTGAAGTTGGACCAGAGGAGACCGGTCCAGGTGACACAGACCAGCGCCCCCAGGAGACCCGCGATCCACCGCCCTTGTTCGGCGGGGATCAGGGTGCGGAGAGCGGCCGGACCCAAAACCGAGGCGACCTTCGAGATCAGATAGCCAAGCAACACCACCGCGGCGGCAATCGGGAGCACCCAGTCAAGCGGTTGCTGATCGAGTCCGCGGAAGAACACGGGCGGCACGGCCAGGAGCAAGAAGCCGGTAAGCCAGCTCGCCCCGAGTAGTGGCGCCGGCCAGATCCACCAAGGTGCATGCCTCCGCATGGTCCTTCTCCTTCGCCAGACTACTATGATCTCGCGCTCAAGCGTACTCCCCCGCGCCTGCCAAGGCAAGGGGGGCAGCCCTGCTCACGATCCTACCCGGCTCTCTGCGCCCGCCGGAACGAACGCATGGCCTCGCCATCCTGTCCCAACCGTTGCAGACAGTAGCCGCGGGTTCGCCAGGCCTCGGCGTTCATCGGATCAAGCTGCGTCGCTTCGTCCAGGGCCCGCAATGCCTCCTGATAGCGATGCTGGCAGGCCAGGCTCCAGCCGCGCGCCGCCCAGGCTCCGGCGTCGTGCGGCTCCAGCACTAACGCTTGCTCCAGGGTAGCCAACGCCTCTGGATGCAGCCCGATGTGCCCCAGGCACCAACCCATGGTGGAAAGAACATCCGCCTGGTCCGGCGCCAGGCGCAGGGTCTCCCGGAAGGCGACGATCGCTTCTCGCGGCCTCCCTGCTTGCCGGAGCAGATACCCCTTGTCTCGCCAGAGATCCGCGTCGCCCGGAGATAAGGTCAATGCCTGATCCAACACCGACTCCGCCTTGGCGAAGTGACCGGCATGGGCCAGCCGCTCACCTTGCAGCCTCAATGCCTCCACTCTATATTCCACGCCGGCGGTCTCCGCTGACTCCACCTGGAACCGCGCCTGCATGGAGGCCGCCTGGCGCGGTATCACCGCCGCGACCACCTCGCTCTGGGAGGGAGACCATGGCTGGTTGGCGACCCGAGAGGCATGGCGCAAGTCGGAGCGAACTACCTGGCTGCCGGGAACGTTCCGCATGGTCGGTGGACCCCCACGGAGCCCGGCCCGGAAGATGTTAACCGAGGGCGGCCGGTCCGCCGCGACAAAAGCGAGCGAGGCGGCAATGGTGGTGCCCAGCGAGGGGGGAATGCCCAGCCCCTCGGCATCCAGGGCGGGGAAGCTGAAGGGCGCCTCCTTGGCCGGATCGCGCCCGGTCAGCAAATGGTGTAGCGTGGCGGCCAGGGCATAAAGATCGCTCCGCGGCTCGGCCAGCCCTTGATACTGCTCGGGCGGTGCGTACCCCGGTGTCCCGATCGTTGTCCCCACGCGGCGCGGCACGAACCGAGTGGCGATCCCGAAATCGATCAGCATCAAGTTCCCAGCGTCATCCACCATGATGTTAGCCGGCTTGAGATCGCGGAACAGCACCGGTGGAGTCCGGGCGTGCAGATACTCCAGGACATCGCAGAGCGCCCGCGCCCAGCGGATGACCGTGGACGCGGGCAGACCCGTCCCCGGCCGCTCGGTCAGGATCTGTTCCAGGGTCCGGCCCTTGATGAATTGCATCACAATATAGAGCCGGCCATGGTCCTCGAACGAGTCCCACACCCGCGGAATGGCCGGATGGTTCAGGGTAGCCAGTAACTCCGCCTCACGGAGAAACCAGGCAGTGGCCTCCTGAAGTTCGTCGGACTGGAGCACCACCGGCACCAGTTCCTTCAGGGCCCGCGTCTGGCCCTCGAAGCGGCTGTCCTCGGCCTCGTACACGGCGCCGAAAGAGCCGCGGCTGACCAGCCGGCGTACCTTATAGCGGGAGGCCAGCGGGAGAGACACCGGGAGGGGTTGCCACAGGGAGGGGACGAACACGTCCTGGCGCTCGGCCGCCGGGGCCCGCGCGATCCCGCAGTTGGGACAGAACCGGCCATTGCCGGCGAGTTGACCACAATGGAGGCACGTCTCCATGCCGGCCACTCCCCAGAACCCCACACTCGGATGCGCCGCGTCGGCTCGCTACCGACCCTGAGATGAGAATAGCACAAACCTGACTATCCGACCCACCCGGGAAGCCGCGCTCCCGCCCGCTGGCCTCCCACCCACGCGGGAGCTTATCATGATGGCATGTGCCCCGCCCTCGCGATGCCGCGGGGACGACGAAATCACCAGTGCGCGGCCGGCCCGGTACAGATCCGGCCCGCGGGAGGATCCCATGGCTACCACGGTAACACGCAGTGAACAGCATACAGCGACCTCGGTTCGCAAGCTCCGCAACTACGTCGACGGCCAGTGGGTCGAGGCGGGCTCAGACACTCTGGAGGTGCGGAATCCCGCCACCAACCAGGTGCTGGCCCAGGTGCCGCTCTCCACGAAGGACGACGTGGAACGGGCGGTGGCGGCAGCCCGCGCCGCCTTCCCGGCCTGGAGGGCCACTCCGGTGCTGGAGCGGGCCCGGTACCTGTTCAAGGTGCGCCAGTTGATGGAGGAGCATCTGGAGGAGTTGGCCCAGATCCTGGTCAGTGAGGTCGGCAAGGCCCTCCCGGACGCGCGCCTGGAGATCAAGCGCGGTATCGAGATGGTCGAGGTGGCCACGGGCATGCCCAGCCTGATGATGGGCAACAACCTGGAGGACATTTCGCGCGAGATTGATTGTGATACGATCCGTCAGCCGATTGGGGTGTTCGCCGCGATCACCCCTTATAATTTTCCGTCCATGGTCCCGCTCTGGTTCCTTCCGTTCGCGGTCGCCGCCGGCAATACGTTCGTGCTGAAGCCGTCGGAGCAGGTGCCGCTCAGCTCCATCCGCCTGTATGAATTGATGGAGCTGGTGGGCTTCCCGCCGGGCGTGATCAACCTGGTGAACGGTGCTCACGAGGCGGTGAATGGGCTGCTGGACAGCAAGGGGGTCAATGGTATCTCCTTCGTGGGCTCGGCCGCTACCGCCAAATATGTGTATGCCAGGGCGGCGGAAAATGGGAAGCGGGTTCAGGCGCTGGGCGGGGCGAAGAATCATTTGGTGGTGATGCCGGATTGCGAGCTGGAGAAAACGCTGTCGGCGATCATGTCGTCTTCGTTCGGGGCCGCCGGTCAGCGCTGCCTGGCGGGGAGCGTGGTGGTGGCGGTGGGCGATGTCTATGAACCGCTGAAGGCGGGCCTGATCCGGCGCGCGAAGGCGCTCAAGGTGCAGGATGGGATGGCCGAGGATACGGATGTGGGGCCGGTGGTCTCCGCCAATCACCGAGCCAAGGTTGAGGGGTGGATCGAGAAGGGTCTGGCCGAGGGTGCGGATCTTATTCTTGATGGGCGGCAGAGCGCGGCGGCCAGCGGCCCCGGCTGTTTCCTTGGTCCCAGCATTTTTGATCAGGTCACTCCGGACATGGAGATTGCCCGCGAGGAGATCTTCGGGCCGGTGGTCAGTCTGGTCCAGGTCAAGGATCTGGACGAGGCGCTTTCGGTGGTCAATGCTAGTCGTTATGGGAATGCGACCTCGATCTTTACCACCAGCGGCAAGGCCGTGCGCCACTATAAGCATGAGGTCCAGGTGGGAATGATCGGGGTGAACATTGGGGTCGCGGCGCCTATGGCTTTTTTTACCTTTACCGGCTGGAAGGATTCGTTCTTCGGTGATCTTCATGCCCATGGGGCTGACGCGATCTCGTTCTACACCGAGAAGAAGACGATTATCTCGCGCTGGTTCTAGGGCTGCTCTCGCGGATGGGATGGTGAGGGTGCGGCGGCAGGGCATATTCACCATCCTGGCGGTGTTTGCGGCACGGGATCGGCTGGGTGCGTGAGGGTCTCTTCGGGGCCTCTGGGACGATGGCTTGCTGATCGCGACTGGGACGCCGGCGCGGGGGTTGGCGGCGGGGGGCGCCGTGGGGATCAAGCCGGCTGGGACGCCGGCGCGGGGGCCTGGGGGTGAGGCGCGCTCTCCCGGTCGGCTTCCTAGTGGGTATCGGGTACCCTCTGGGTGATGGTGATGTGATGGGCGATGGTCGCCGTCCCGGCTTCGGTCACGCGGCGCAGTTCCCTGGGCGCGATTCGGAGTATGCAGTCGGGATCGCCGGTTCCGCCCAGCAGGAAATCGCGTTCGAGCAGCGCGGCGTCCATGAGGGTGGGGATCTGGGTGATCAGGGGAACCTCATTCCAGGCGAGCGGGGTGGTGGATTCCTGGGCTTCCTTGAGATCTCCGGCCGTGCCCAGCCAGGCGCGTACCATCCGCGGCCCGAGCACCTGGGCCCGCGCCGCTCGCAGGTGGGCGGCGACCGCGCGCGTATCCAGACGATCACCGTCCGCGATGATCGTGGCCAGATAGTCACGATCTACCGCCACGAGTATGGTTCGGCACCGCGTACCAGAGGGCACTGGTCTGCCGCCGCCCTCCGGAAGAGCACCGACCGCGCCGGTGATGAATGACCGCCGGGCCGAGGCTCGGTCGAGCAGGGCGCGCAATGCTTCGAGGGTCGCCGGCGGTCTGGGACGCGCCATTCTGTTCTCCGCTTCAGGGATGGGCCGGTGCCGCGGACTCCCGTCCCCAGTTTGGCTCATGGCTGTTTTACGTCGCTTGGTGCGACCAGCTCGTGTACAGGATACCAGGATGCCTCATCCGTGAACCGCGCGAGGATTGCCGGGCGCGTGTGCGTGCTCGATGGCACTGTGTAGGGGCGAGGGTCCGCGGACCCGCCAGGGCGTCAGACTACCAGTCCCGGTCGAACTACTTGAACCTTGATCCGTCGCCCGCGGATCAGGGCGAGGACGAGACAGAAGATGGACATGGTGATGCGGGGTGGGTGGGCGCTTATATGTTTGCTGTGTTGATAGCGGCATGGTGGGGGCGTGGGTTATTATGGTAGCGCGTATGTGGGGTAGGGATAGGGCCGAGCGTCGCGGCCGATTTAGCGGTCTCCGGACTCGGCGAGCCCGGCAGCTTCCAACTCCGGCAGCGGTAATGGGGTTTGGTCCTGGAAATCGGCGAACTCGCGCGATTCCTTCAGATACGAGGCATGCGCGCGTTCCCAGGCGTGCTCATCCGGCGTGCCCCACCTCTCGACATAACCTGGCGATCCCGGATAGAAGAGCATCGGCACTGGCTTATTGGCCCAGACGCCCTGGGCCAATAAGTCTTCTCGCCACTGGTCTATTGCCGCCGGGTCATCGGCGCCGCTATCCAGCAGATTCGCCTGCACAAACGGCACATAGCGGCGGGCGGTTGTCAATCGCTCGGTCAGTTGCTCGGTCGACAGCTTACAGCGCTTGTTCAAGGCCGCGCGGCCAGCCTCGGAGATGCTCTCCACGCC
>DATLQX010000056.1:0-68373 GCA_035534995.1 Chloroflexota bacterium
CCTGGCCGAGGAGCCGACGGGCCAGGTGGATCCAACCACCGCGCGCGCCCTCCTGGCCCTCATTCGTGAGATCAACGAGGCATCGCATACCACCTTCGTGGTGGTGACCGACGATGAATCGCTGGCCCGCGAGGCGACCCGGAGCATCCGCCTGGAGGAAGGGCGGGTCGCCTACGACCATACCCGCACCTTCGCGCCCCTGGGCCAGCGTTCATGAGCCTGCCGATCCTGGTCCGGCTCCTCCTCCTGGTAGCGCCCCAATGAACGGCACCCCCGCCTGGTGGATGTCGGGGCGCGGCAATTGATGCTGCCCATCGTCGGATCGGTCGGGATCCGCCCCGGACGATGTGTCGGTTGAATGGAGCAGAGGGCCCTTTCCGTGCTCTCGCGACTTCGAGGCGCTCTCGATGCTATTATTAGCGCGACAACAGCGGTACTGCCTCGCTCGTCACGCGGAACCGCCCACGGTGGACTATGGGTCTCGCCCACACAAGGAAGGATGTGATTGAGGCTGCCGCCTTGGAAGCCATTCTTGTAGAACTCGGCGAAGGCGCTTTCCAGGATCCGCCGCCGGGTGGGTTGGCGCGACAGGAACTGCATGTGGAACGATTGAAAGAATAGAGCGGAACGGGTTGGGTAGATAGCCCTGGTTATGCCAAGCCGCTGTCCTCCAGCGCGCGCGTCAGGAGGGCGGACACCGCAAGGCTGCTTGCCCATCTTCGTAAAGAAGCCCCGCTTCCTCCTCGGTGGCGTCTGGGTGCGCCTGGCGAATCGCAGTCCGTGACAGGCTCAGAACGGTCCGGCTCAAGGATTCAGCCAGTGCGAAGCGGCGCTCCGCTGTCGCGGCACGAAATAGGGCAATCCGTACCCTTTCAGCTTCGATGGTGGTATCGCTTGAGAGAGTCTTCATGCCCTCACCACCGCCACGGTGCGGATTCGTAGCCACACCTTGTTCAGTACTCATGGGCGGAGGTCCAAATCCTCACTCTCAGAACGTCCGCACTTCCGAGATCACTCCCTGGTAAAAGAGCCAAATCGTATGGTCGGTTCGCACCAGGAACGTGTGACCATCCTTGCGGTCGAAGAGCAGTTCGCCTTTCGTGGTCCGCTGCGAGGCGACCCTGCTGTTCGTGCTCTCATATTCGAGCCCCTGGCCAACCAGGGTAGGGGCTAGCTTATGGAACTCCTTGAAGGCGCCGACAAAGGGGTAGGTCTTGATCGGCTTCGGCTTCGGCTTGACCACCACCCGAGGCTTGGGGGTCGGAGTCGGCGAGGGCGTGGGGGTCGCGGTCGCCACTTGATTGCAGAGCAGGTTGAGGTGCTTGCAGCTATAACTTACCGCGTTATTCTTCAATGTGGCCCCATCGACACTCCCGCTGCCGTTCAGCGCACGGAGGCCAACCAGGGCCAGAATCAACAGAACCAGGAGAATGAAGATGTTGCGGAGCGGACGTAAGGTGCGGAACATCGGCTTATGGACCAATACCCCGGTCACCATTTTCGCCGCTCCATTGTCGGGCGATGCCTTGACCTGGAAGTCGAAGTTTTTCCGCGCCCCGACCAGCCAGTTCCGCCGCGGTTTCACGGTCACGGGCACGGTGCTCCGCATTCCGGCCACCAGGGTGACCTTTTGCGGCTGAAATTGAAATCGGCACTTGTTTCCGGGGTCGGTGGCGGAGAGTTCGACGTTGAGATCGGCGTTCCCGCCGTTGTTGAGATGCAGCATATACTTGCCGCGCCGTCCCACCAGCTTGCTAGGCGCGATCACCGTGTCGAAGGCACCCACCGAACCAACCTGCAACATCCCATCCACTCGCGTGGTTTGGGTGGAGTCGGCCCGGGAGAGCACGGTCACGCTGAAGGGATAGTTGCCCGCCTTGGCCGCCGCCCCTTTCGGGGGGTGCACCACCAGCTTTGCTTCTTCCTTGTCCTGCGGGAACAACGCGACGCTGGTATTGGAGAGCGTATACCAGGTAGTGGGCAGCTGGTCCAGCTCGACCGCGTACTGATCGACCGTGGCCCCGTTATTCTGAATGGTAATCGTGGTCTCGATCGGGTCGCTATCCGGCTGCACCACCAGCCGATCGGGGGTCAGAGTGACGCGAATCGCATCGGCCATCAGGACTGCCCGACCCGAGGCGTGGACACGGTGCCGGCGGGAGCCGCCGCCGCGTGAACGGCGGCATGCCAGGCAATGTTCACCCCGAATTCCATGGCGGATCGGATGACTTCGCGCGCCAGAGGCTTCCCGGGCAGGCCGCCCTGCCAGCAGCCTCCGTAATCGTTCGCGCTGAGGAAGACATTATCCCTGGCCAGAATGGGCGCGCTTCCTCCCAGTCCCTCGGGCGGCGCGGCGAACAGATGGCGCGCGTTGAACAAGGGGTGCTCGGCTCCAATAGGCTCCAGATCATGCTTGAGATCGGCTAGCAGCCGTTGGAAACTGGCCGCGAAACGACCGCCTTCCTTTTGCTGGAGCTCTTGTTGGGTGGACGGCTCGGCGAACAGGATGCCGCCGCCCCGCAAAAAGGCGAGCAACTGCGCGCCCTCGCGTGGGGTGGGGCGGGGAGCGCCGGCGCCGCTGAAGTAGAGCAGGTCGCACTGGCCGACCGCTTGCTCGATCCGCACCTCACCCAAATACTGGACCAGGAAGGGAGCGCTCAGGCGCAACTCGCGCACCAGGTTCACCAATCCCTGATGATGCTGGCCGGTCGTGGCCTCGTCGGTCAGGGTAAGCTGACCGATCGTCAGGACCTCGATCGGCGCCTCCCGCAGTTGGCGCCGGAAGCGTTGATCGATCTGATAGGGGCCTGGGGCCCAGTCGCTTGCCGGCGCCGTGATGGGCGCTGCCGTATCCGTCATCCTTACGCGCGCGACCTCAATATCGGTGGGGCGGAGGGGCGGCTCGCTGACCAGGAGACTGAAGTTCTCCGTGACCCGACTGGCCGGCGCCCCGCTCCCTGAATCCACCGGGGTTTCCGAGAAGCGGAGGACCACGCAGGCGGTACCGCCCGCCGGTTGCGGCAGGGCGATGCGCACCGGCTGGGGGACGCGGATCAAGTTCCCGTCCGCATCCAGCGCCACGCCAGGCTGCACGATCACCCCCCGAGTGGGGGGATCGACGGGCTGCGCCCTCAGGCCGCTGATAATGCCCCAGCCATGTAAGGCACGCAGGTGCAGCCGTTGCGTGGCCTGGTGATAGGTATGGGCATCGGTCCAGGTGGCCGCGTCGATCGCCAGTCCGTCGTACGCCGTCACCCGTTGAAGAGTAAACGACGCCAATTCCTCAATGTTCATTGGCCTGCCTTCCCTGTTGGTTGGCCGACGCGGCGCGCGCGGTTCTCGCCCGCCCGCGCCGCCCCGGCGAGAACCACGCGCAAGCGATACGTGGTATGCGCGGGCTTGTCTTCTTCAATAATCTGGCGCAAGATGGCGGCATTGATCGCCCGTGGATTATCCACCGGAGCGGTGACCACGAACAGCAAGGGATTGGGCGGCGTGTTGAGCAACTGGGTGGTCCAACCCATCCCACTTTCCTTTCCCAACACGAAGCCGGAGCGGTACTCGGCAATCAGGGGTTCATGACCCGTATAGGATTGTATATGCAGTTTGAGTCCGTATTTGGTCCCGCGCCAGCGATAGATCTCCACTGCGTTGGCGATCAAGGCCCGCTGCCGCTCCACCGGCCAGGCGCTATCGAGGGTCACCGCTACCCATTGAGCCAGCCAGGGGAGAAACTGCTCGGGAGCCAGTTCCGGCTCGGTGTAGATCGGCAAATTCGCGATCGAGCGGTCGATCGGGCCGAGCACCGATTCGAAGATCATCAGAAACCGCTTCAGGAACGGATCCTCTTGATACATCCCCGGCAGGAACTTTAAGTACATGCTTTCCTGCGCCGCTACCCCGCCGGGGCCGTTGGCGCGTCCCCGCGGAGTAGCTCCGAGCGCCTTGGCCATAAGCTGGCCTGCCGCGAGCTGGCTGGTCGCCATCAGTTTCCCCTCATATTCCCAGACCGGTCATTTCACCGATACCACATGCACGGCGCTGCACAATAAGTTGTCCGCCGGGACAACTGCCATGTCCCCCGTGACCGGCCGTTCGGCGCCGTGCGCGTCAATCACCACGAAATGCACTGAACTCAGATGATCCACGTTTGGCATCAATTGCAACAGCCCATAAATATCCGAGATGAAGAGGCCGCGCTCGAAGGGCCAGCCGGTGCCGTCCTCGCCCCCCACCGTGGGATGGACAAAGCGGTAGAGGGCCTTCTCCACCTCGGTTTTCACCAGGGCTTTGTTGGCCTTCGGCTTGGCGAACACTTCCAGGCGAACCGAGACCGCCTGATATTGCGGCGGACTGAGCACCATGCGAATGGTGATCATGCGGCGCGCGTCCAGAAAATCCTGCACGGTGGTGCGCAGCGTATCGGAGAGGGCCAACTCCTCCGGGGGAACCACGCTTTCGGTGGTCGGCATTTTCGGGACCAGGACCAGATGGACGCTTCCCGCCATCCCGTCGTCCTGTTCCTTCGCGTATTTGCAGCGGCAGCGGGCCACGTCTGGGCTGCCCTCGCGGGCCAAGCGCTCGAAATCCTCGGCCGTCACCGCGCGGGGACTGCTCCGCAGGACCAGCGGGCCGCGCATCAGGGCCGCGTCCAGGGTCTCGGCCTCGGTGCCGCCCACGGCGGGTTGCGGATTGGTGACCCAGGCGACATAGGGGAGGGATGTCTTGAGCTGCGTCAGGGTTTGCGCCCCCACGTTCCCCACTCGCCCCCCGCCCACCCGGTAGCGGGTGAACCGGATGGAACGGCCACGAGGGGGAACTGCCCCGTATTGGCGCTCGATTCCGTTGGCCAGGCGAATAGCCGGTCCGAACTGAATCTTCCCCTGCACGCTGTCACAGGTGAAGTGAAGATCGTTGGGCCCGGAGGCGGAGAAATCAGTTATCTCCTCCCAGGGATCGAAGATTCCCGGCGTCTCCCGCTCCACCTCGATGGTTTCCCCCTCTCGCCGCGGAAGAATGGGCGGGGAGGAGAGAAAGAATGCCTGTCCCGGATTGCCGTCGGAGCGTCCCACCAGGTCGAGAGGAATCACCTCGCTGTGGCTGGCCATCGTCGACCCGCCCAGGGCCCTGGCCGAGGCGGCCAGGATGCGGGGCGACGACGAGTAGCCGCGGCGCCCAGGTGGTGACGGGATAATCCGGCAGCGGATCCAGGTGGCGCGGCGGCGGTCCAACTCGCGTGGCCGGCTGGTAAGGGGAATGTGCAGGAGAACCTGTCCGGCCTTGTTCAGGCCGCCGGTCCCGTCCGTCTCCAGGTTCACCTGCCGCCAGTTCCGCAGCGAGCCGTCGTAATATTCCCAGGCCAGGGGCGGGTTCTTGGGATCGACCCCGATCCCTTCGATCTCGCAATCCAGATCGATCATCAAGGTATGCCCCGCCAGATCTCCGGCGAAACCAAGATAAAAAGCGTTATCGGGCTTGGGAGGCTCCTCGAAGATAGGCACGCGCAGAGTCGGGTTTCGCAGGGCCAGCATATAGTCACGATAGGCGAACTCGTCGCGAGAGACCAGCACATGGGCCAGGATCGGTACTTGAATCTCCAGCGGCTGCTCGGTGGCGAAGATGATCGATGCCTGAGTGGTAGTGCGGAGGGTGGCCACCTCGGTCCCGGCGGGAATCAACACCGACGCTTGCAAGGGCGCCGCGAGGCGGAAGAGGATCTCCGCCCGCGCCGGCTGTGGCGATTCCAGGGAAATGCCGATGAGCTCCAGGAACTTGATATAGTTCCGTCGCGGCACCTGATTAACCCGGTAGAGCAGCAACTCGGTCATCCAGGCGAAAAGCTCAATCAGGGTC
The DNA here is from genome assembly GCA_035534995.1 of Chloroflexota bacterium. Classification (GTDB taxonomy): domain Bacteria; phylum Chloroflexota; class UBA5177; order JANWHV01; family JANWHV01; genus JANWHV01. The sequence goes on from DATLQX010000056.1 coordinate 5,854, forward strand.
ACACCGGGATCGGAGACGTTATGATCCGTCCATTCGGGAGTGAAATGCGGGATCATCCGCTTGCACTCATCCACCAGATCCTGAAACTTGCGGTCATCGAGGACGGGGACGGGCAAGCTCATCGAGAACGCTCCATTCTTCGGCGGGTGATTCTTTCCACGGTTTAACGCTCTTCGGGAATGGTATAGAAAGGATAGACCAGGTTCCGCTTGTCGCCGGTGGCCCGGATCGTATAGTGCACGTCCACCAACATGCAGCCATCAAAGACGGTGTCGGGGCGCGCCGACACCGATTCCACCTTGATCCGCGGCTCCCAGCGGCCAAGAGCCTCGGTCACATGGTAACTGACCAGGCCACTGGTGGTGGGGTTCATGGGCGCGAAAACATACTCATGGATGGCGCAGCCAAACTCAGGGCGCATCCGCCGTTCCCCCCGCGCGGTCCCCAGAATAAGGCGGATCGCTTCCTCGATGTCGGTTTCGCTCCGGGCCATGCGGATGCCGCCGCGTGCGTCCACCCCCATGGGGAAGCCCACGCCCACCCCGATAATGTCGTCGTTGACCGCCACTCCAGCCGTTCCCCTTCCCTTGTTCCCGCCGCCCGGCGTTCCGCGCCCATCAGGCAGCCGCTAATTGAGCATAATTGGGTTGCCGCTCACCTGAGCCATGGCGGGGGTAGAAATCTGCACTCCCGCCTCGCCCGAGATCGAAACCTGCGCGTTCGCCTTCATCTCACCGCTTGCCTGCGCCTGGATCGAGGTGGACACCCCCTTCATGGTGGCCGCGCCGCCCTGGGCCTCCATGTTGAGCGCCTGCTGGGCCGTGAGGGTAATGTTCATCCCCGTAATTTTGACGTCCTGCGTCGCGTTCAACTCGATATTGCCCTGAGCCGTGACCGTGATCTTGTTCGAGGTGGTATCGATCACGATTTTATTGTTTCCCGAACTGTCCAGGATGGTGATATTTGGCGAGCCGCTTGTGTCATCCATGGTCAGTTTGTGGCCACCCTGGGTGACCACGGTAATCATTTGCTTGGAATCGGTATCGTCCAGGGTGATGACATGGCCGGTGCGGGACTGGATGATCCGCTGGTTCACCCCGGAGGTGTTCGCCACCGTGTCGTTCCCCTTGGGCGGGGCATCGGTCCCGTTCCAGAGGCCGCCAAGGATGTAGGGGCGGTTAATGTCACCCTGCTCGAAGGCCACCAGCACCTCGTCGTTGACCTCGGGCAGATAATAGATCCCGCGGGTGGCGCCGCCGCCCGGCACCACCAGCCGCGCCCAATCGGTCACGATGCCGCCCGACTCGCCGCTGGCTCCCACGACGTACGGAAGCTTGACCTTGACTCGGCCCTGCTTCTTATCCGGATCCGTATTATCGGTGACCACGCCGATCACTGGAGCCTGATTCACCCCATGGCCGTTCCCATTCCAGGTCGCGTTGGCCGCCATCCCTACCAACTCACCCAGAGTATTGGCTCGCCGGCCCGTCACGGTAAACCGCGTGGTATACTGGCCGCCCTGGCTGACCCGGTGGGTCACGCTGGTGACATAATAGTTACCGTTGAAGCGAGTGCCCAAATTGGCCAGGGTCAGAAGGGTGCCGGGCTTCAGACTGGGATTCCCCGTCATCTCCCCTTCAATCTGGAGCGAATTGTCGGTCAGTTCGTTGAGGACGGCCTGGGCAATAGAGGTGGCGTCGCCCTGCGAATGGACCAAATGATTGGAGAGGACCATATTCGCGGTCCCGAAGGGCTGGCTCAGCGTACTGCCGCCCTGAAGGTCGGTGACACTGACCAGTTGATCGGGGGTGGATGCCGTACCGACGATCGCTTGCTTCTGCTGCGGATCCCATGCATTCACATTGACCGAGGCCACCTGGCCGCTACTGCTCAGACGCAGATTCAACCAGATCAGATCCTCCCAGAGGGTGGAGGTGAGCACTGGGCTGCCGGTGAGCGCGGGCTTACGGAAATGGAGCGTCCCATCGTCCATGAACAGCTCGTAGCCGATCCGCTGCGCCCGCTCGACCAGAAACTCCCAATTGGTCTGGTTGTTCTGCGAAATCGTATCGTACACCTCGGTGGTTTCATCGGTACTGGCGGAAAGTCCGGCGGTACCGGCAATCGTGGACACGACATCCGAATCCTTGACGTTCAGGTACGTCTTGCTCAGACGTCCCCGCTGGAGACGATGTCCCTTATCGTAGCCGCGGATCAGGAAGCTGGGCATGGTCTTCGAGTCCGCGATATCCAGCTCGACCGAGGTTATCTCGCCCTTGAACACCGAGGACGGGCTCTGGCCGTACCCAGCCGAAATCTCTACCGCCGCGCCAATCTGGGCGAAACCGGTGTCGTTGGCCAGCGCCAGACTGGGATTGGTGCCGGAGAGCGCCGTCCCACCATCGGTAAAGCGGATGCAGAAGGAAGACGGCAGATACAGGCTCCGCTCCACCTCGACCGATAGGATACTGTCGGCCTTGGCCGCGGGGAGCGGCGATCCACCAATCGAGATAATATAGCTGGCATAGAAGTCGCGCGGGCTGGGAGCTGACATGCGTTGGTGGCCTCCCGCCTAAATATCCGGTACCACTAACTTCTGGCCAGGGCGCAAGGCTCTGGGATCCTCCAGGTTGTTTGCTTGGGCCAACGGCCGCCACTTGGTAGCATCCCCATACTCGCGGAAAGCGATCAGGTCGAGGGTATCGCCCCATTCCACGGTGCGGGCCGCGCGCATCCCTTCCCCGCCCGAGGTAGGATTCTGGGCCGGATAGGTGCCGTCATCCTTCACCTGCAGCATGCTCATCGAGGCGGTGGCCCGCACCGGCAGGCCCTGGCTGGTAAAAAGAGTGAACTTGATCGTGATATTCTCGATCACCCCTTTGAAGCTCCAATAGTTGCCCCAGTGAAAGGTGCAGACCGGTGGCCGTCCCTTTTTCGCGTTGGTATCCGCGTTCAAGGTCGAGGAGTCGATCTTCATCAGATTGAGCAACTGTTCAGTATAGGTGCGCACATCGGTCATGCTCGCCTCGTCACCCGTGTAGGTATCGAAGAAGAGCTCAAAGGTCATCTTCAGATTGCCGCCGCCGCCAAATTGCGGGGCGGGCACGTCAGCCCCGGTCAACGGGGTAGCGGTCCAGGTATTGGCCTTGGTAAACGAATAATCAGTTGGATTGAACAGGCACGACACCTGCGCCTGGGTCTCATTGTTGAGAATGTAGGCCTTCTGTAATTGTGTGGCCATGGTCGCGATCCCCTCCCAAGACTTTCTCTAACGCAACAGACTGGTACGGAATCCGCCGGCCCGCTCATGGTCGAGCGCGAGCTGCCGTTTGAGCCGCGTGATCACCGTATCGACCAGTGCCTCGATATCGGTTGGGACCGAGCTTTCCGCTGTCGCCGCCGTGGAGTGCTCCGTCGATGACACAGGGGCAGTCGTAACCTCCCGCTGCACCGGCACGCCTGGAGTCACCATCATTCCACGCCCAGCCAGGGTCGTCAATCCGCCGTTAGGCGCGGCAAGGGAGGCTGGGCTCCTCTGGGCCACCACGGGCCCAGAGGTCGGCGCCAGCGCCGGCATAGTGGGGGGCAGCGCCACCGCGCGACTGACCTGCACGGTTGGGGCGCCGCCGCTTCGAGGAGCCGAGGAAGCGATACCCCCTCCGGTGAGATCGCCGAACGCCAGCATGGTCGATGCCGCCGTCGCTCGTTGCGTCATGTCGGGGAGGGCGGGAACCGGGGTTCCCAGGGGCCCGGCCGCGCCCGGCGTTTGATCGCTGGTCATGGCACCGCCCAGCGGCTGCCCGCTCCACATCCTGCTTACCATCACCGCCCCTGGCCCGGAGGCCAGCTCCGCCCTGCCTGCTCGGGCGCTCCCGACCAGATTCGCGGTAGACACCAAGCGTTCGGTGGCCCCGGCGGCCGCCTGACCAATCGCGGCCGCGGTGGCGAACCGCTGGACCATGCCGCCAGTGGCGCCCATCCGCTGCACTGCCGACCAGTCCCCTGTCGCGGATCGGTCGGATCGGTCCGATCGGTCGGATCGGTCGGATCCGACCGATCCGACCGAACCACCGAGATGGATCCGACCCACCAGGCCACCAGCCGCGCCCATCCGCTGTACTCCCAGCAAGGACCCCGTGGCGAACGCGCCCGATCGATCCGATCCGACTGATTGGCCCGATCCTCCAGATTGGAATTGGCCCAGCACGCCGCTCGCCGCTCCGGCCAGACCACCAATCGCGCTCATCCGCTGCATCACGGGCCAGCCCCCCATAGGGGACATGTCCGATCCGACCGATCCGACTGATTGGTCGGACCCGAGCGATCTGCCTGACTCCCCCAGGGCGAACCGTTGCACCATCGGCGATCCGATAGTGTCGTGTGCTCCGCCGAGCACCAACGCGGACGGTCCTCCACTCCCGGCCCTATTCGCTGCCCCAGGGGAAACCGCTGCCGCGTGGACGCCGGTCGCCATGCGTTGAATCACACTGGCCCCCAGGGCACGAGCGACGAGACCGCCGGTCATGGCCGCCAGGCCATGGCCCTGCCCACTCCAGGTCATGGCGCCAGGCGCGGCAGTCGAAGAGGCGCCGGCACGTTGCACCGGTGCCGCGTTACCGGCTCCCGACCCACGGCTTTGCCACCGATCAGACCCGAAGCCAGCCGGCAACCTTTGCAACCAGACCGCCGGCTGGCTGGTCCCGCCGTACGCGCCTCCGGGCGCCACACCAGCCGCCGTAGTCTGCATTGGCAAGACCGCCATTCCCGACTCCGGGACAGAAGCCCCCGTGAAAGAACCAAGATCCATTGAACCGCCAGCGGCCTGTTGCACCTGATACGGCATTCTGCCCGCCGCGGCGCCAGGTAGCTGGACCAGTTCGGCAGCTCCTCGCGAACGCTGCACCTGATGCAGCATCCCACCCGCCGCGGCCCAGCCCGCCCCGCCCTGCCCGGCGAAGGCGAGGGAACCGGCACCGGTCCACATGTCGCCGCCCGCCTGGTCGGCGGCGCCACCGAGCACGCTAAACTCCGCCGTGCTCATCCGGGCCAGCACCGGCAGTGAAAGGCCCTCGGAGCCGGCGGAGAAGGCCGGAGCCTGAAGGCCGCGGGCCGCCAGTCCGTCTAGAATCGGGATGGTAGCGGGCCCGGAAACCGCGGGGGCGGCACTGGTGCTCGCCCAGGCGGAGCCGGTAAGCAACGGCGGCCCACTCGTGGCCGCCCAGGCGGAGCCGGGTGCCGCTCCAGAACTAGAACCGGACAGCGCACCAGAGGCGGTCGCGGGCACCGCCGAACCCAACGCCGCGCGCTGGATCGGGAAGGCTCCGGATGAACTGCCGCTTGGGCCGCCCGCCGTGGACCCCGCCACGGTTGGCTCGCCACGCCCGGCCTGGCTCGGCGCCCCACTGGCCGCTGATCGCTGTGCCGCGGTCTCGACATAACCCTTCCCGCTCGGAGAAGGGGATCGTGTTCCCCCCACCCGCGCCGCCATGCCGCCCGCGAGGGCGGCCAGTCCCGACGCTCCCGCGCCCAGGGTATAGGACGCGGAAGAGCGGCCGGCAGCGTGCCGCTGCACCCGCGTAGCCCCGGCCGGGCCTGCCGAATTGAAGATCGGGGAGAGCGCAATCGCCCCGGGCGCCACACGCGCCTCGCGCCGGCGCGCGAGATCGCCGAGCAAGGTACCGCCGGCCGCGAATCGCTGGACGAACGGGCCGGGACTGACCGCATCTCCGCGCGGTCGGGCCGCGAGTCCGGGGGATGCTCCCACCGGGGTGGCGTCACGGGCGGTACCCTCGACCCCTGTCACCCCGGCACCCGGAAGACCCGGGGAAGTTTTCCGCTGCACCGACTGCCCCGCGGTGCTTGCCGTGCTACTGACTACCGGCGCGCTCAGGACGGAGGCCGGAGAGGCAGCCTGGATCGCCCTTGACGGAGTAGTAGTCAAGGGGCCCGCGGTCGGGAGGGTAAAAGCGGCAGCCGAGATGGCCGCGCCCGGAGTCACTGAAGCTGAACTTGTGGCTGGGGTTGCCCGCGTGGGGGATGGAGCGGCGGCTGGGGAATTGGCGAGGGAAGGAGGGGCAATGGAGGAACCGGCGGCTGAGGGACTGGATACGCCCGTGACCGCGGCTTGCCGCTGTACGGGGGCGCCGCCGGCGGTCATGGAGGCACGGGAGGCGCGGGAACTCCAGGCTGCCAACCCCTCCGCCATGGCCCCGCTCGATCCGCCGCTGCTCAGGGCTGGGCGTGGGCTGAAGCCGGACCAGACGCTCTCCGAACCTGGCTCGCGCTCGGCGCCGAGCGCCTCGTAGCTCCCGGCCACCATCCGGGAAAGCACTGGGATCGGTGCCGGCCCCGAGAAGGCCCGCAACACCGCGGCCTCCGTCCCCACCGCTTCCGCCTCCAGATGCGCGGGCTCGACTTCGGTTGGCTCCAGCGCCGGAGCGCCGGGCGCCGCTTTCCGCAAGGGGCCGGCGGCTCGCTGGCGGGTGTGGGTCAGCTCGTGCGCCAGGAGGGCTAGACCGGCGGGCGCCGCCGGATCGAACTTGCCGGGAGCAAAATAGATGTCGCTTCCCATGGTAAATGCCTGCGCTCCCAGCGCCTGGGCGGCCCCGCCCGCCGAGGTGCCGGTATGCACGCGCACGTCGGCAAAGGTCGCCCCGAGCGCCCTTTCCATCATCCGCCGAACCACCGGCGCCATGGGTTGCCCGACGCTGCTCGCGATCTGGCGGAGGGCGGTCTGACGAGGCGCGGGCGGCGGAAGGGCCGTCCCGCTTGGTCCGCGATCTCTATCCAGGGAGGTCGCCGGGCCGGTGAACTCGCGCGAACGAGGCGCGAACCCGCGGCCCGCATCCGCCGGATTCGTCGCCGCCCGATCGACGGCAGGCGACAGGCCGATGCCTGCCATCGCCGCCGCCATGGCCCGATCAGTGCCCGCCCGCTCCTGGTGCGCGGTAAGCTGCCGATTGGCGGCGGCCAGGGCCCGGAAGGGGATCGTGGAGGCGAGCAAGGCCGCCGGCGAAGCGGCCAGGCTCCGCGGGGCGGGCGCCGCCGAAAGGCCCGGTCTTACCGCGGTCGATGCCTGGGCCAGGGTGCTGGTCATGGTGCCGGCGACCGATCGGTCTGATCCGACCGATCCGACCGGCCCGACTGATCCATCCGACTGGGTCTGGCCAAGCATGCCGCCGGCCCCGCCCAGGCCACTCGTCGCGCCCAGCAGCCGCGCCACCTGTGCGGTTCCGATTGCCGGGGTACCTCTCAGTTGGGGCAGGCTGGAGGGAAGCCGCGAGGCCCAGCCACCCAGCGCGGAAGCCTGGATCGGCTCCTCCACGGTTCGCGCGATTGCCGCGTGCACCGGGGCAAGCGACGGGCTCATCGCCGCCGCCGCCGCCAGCCCCGGCAGGGCCGGGTTGCCAAACGGTAGGCTGGTGAGCAGGGGATGGGCGGGCACACCGCTCATGGCTTGACTGGCCGTGGGCCGAGAAGCGCTCGCGGCTGCCTGCCGGGCGGCCGCCCTCCTTGTATGCTGAGTCAGGGAGGCCAGCAGGCTGAGCGACCGTAGGAGTTCACGATTGGCGGCCAGGGCGCCCGGGAAGTCCATCCCACCGGCGGACTCCGTGGCATAGCGGGCCAGCAAATCCTCCCACAGGTGGCGGGCTAGCGGGGTGATTGGCGACAGGAGTGGCGCCGCGCGGCGCGCCGGCGCGTGCCTCAACGCCAGGAGACTGGGCGCCTGAATCGCCTGACGGCGCAAAATGGTCTCCACGAAGCGCGGATGGCGCGCGGCAAGTGCGACCGCCCGCGCTCGTCCCGTACGGGAAAACCCATGCCGCCCGCGAGGCGGCGCGGTCGTACCGGATTTCTTGGGTCCGGTTCCCTTCGACCTAGCCACCGCTGACTCGGGTGAAGGCGCCGCACGCGAACTCGATCGCCTCGATAGCCACCGCGTTGTCGGAAGCCTTGAATGAAGGGCCAGTCCACTTCACTGGCAGGGCATCGGCCAGGGTCCAACTTATCTTACTTTCACTGGTCGTCGCCGCGGTCTGATAGTAGGCGTTGATCGTGATCGCCTTCCGGTCTATCGTGCCGTCAAGCACCGCGCTGTACCAGGTCCAGAGCGTATCATCTTGAACCAGGCCGCGGCGGAGGGTGATATTCCCGACCTTGGTCCGAACCGGCAACTTATGGGTATAGCCATTCAGGCCGCCCTCGGCGTACTCGAAGACTTCCGTATTCATTTCCAGACCGGAGCATTCGCTGAAATAGGCAACCTCGAGTCCCTGAATTTCCACCGAGAATTTTTGGGTGACAATATATTCTTGAGCCGTACTGTAGCTTGTACTGGCCATGCTGGGCATCATCCACACTCCTTGGACCCCAGAGCCGGTCTCCCGCCGAACGGCGGGAGACCGGTGATTCCGTGAGGGGGGAAGCGGCGCCCTAGCGGAGATCCTTGAACGCCGAAGTAATTCGTTGTTCATCCTCCGCGTTGCGCCGCCGATTGATCTGGTCGATTTCCTCCACCCAGCGCCGGCGATCCTGATGCGACATGCCCAGGATCGCCTCGTCCGGCCAGTGGAAATGGTACGCGATGTATGCTACCTCCTCATAGATCCGGTCGAGGGGGTAGCGAGCTACCCCCCCAGCTCGGTAATATCCACCTCCACCTCGGTGGAGCAGTTGGGGCATACGACCTTGATCGGTTCGCCGCCTTCCGAGTTGATCCGCCGGTAGAACCCTTGCAGATAGGCCAGATCGGTAGAGAACATCCCTTCGATCACCGCGGTGGAGACCGCGTTTAACGTACCCAGCTTGGTGATCACCTCGCTGAGCAAGATGACCACCAGATAGGCCGGATTCTGCTTAACCCTTGGGTCGCGCAGCGGCACGATTTCATCACCCGCCGTGGCCAGCCGCATGGTGCCTTCACGATGCAGATTGCCCTCGTAGTCGACAAACCCCTTGGGTAAAACGAATGGAAACTCGGTCTGCAGCTTTGTCATACGATCCGCTTCAGGCCCTCGTGCGCCAGCGTCACTTCCTCGGTCAACACTTCGTTGCCCTTGGCCGAAAGACCGCTGCTCTTCCAGCTGCTCAACCAGCCATTGAGGAAGTCGAACTGGATCACCGGCGTGACCTGATCGGCGGCGAGGCCGATGATCGACCCATTCTTCCGCGCCTCGGCGTGCTTGCCCTCGATCACCTTCTCCCGCAGGTTCCAGAGCGTCTTGTCGGAGGTGAAGCCGCGCTTGAGGGTGATATCGCCCCACTTCACGTTGCCGAACTGCTTGATGAAGATGTTCTTGCCGCTCTTATCGACCTGCTGGTGGTCGATCACCTGGGTGTTGTTATCGAAGCCGGAGGCTTCGGTGAAGTCAATCGTATCCATGCCCTGGATCTTGAGCTGGAACGAAAAAACCGCGATCGGATCGTTTCGGTCTGGCATCTTTCTCCCCTGTTCTACGAACTACTCCGGCCTACTCAGCCCCAGGCGCCCACTGGCTAATGCGGAAGATCACGAATTCGGCGGGCTTCGTGGGGGCAATCCCGATCTCCACGATTACCTGACCGGCATCAATGGTCTCCCGTGTATTATTCTCGGCATCGCACTTGACATAGAACGCCTCCTTGGCCGTGGCCCCGAAGAGCGCGCCGGTCATATAGACACGGGTCAAGAACGCGGCCGAGTCGCGACGAAGCTGCATCCACAGCGTCTGATCGTTGGGCTCGAACACCGACCACTGGGTGCCCCCCGCGATGCTCTCGCGGACAAAGTTGAACAGACGCCGCACGTTCAGATACCGCCATTCGGGGTCGCTGGACATGGTGCGGGCGCCCCAGATGCGGATACCGCGACCGGGGAAGGCGCGGATGCAGTTGATACCGACCGGATTGAGCAGGGTCTGCTCCATCTGGTTGGTCTGGTACTCCAGGCCGATGCAGCCGGCGATCGTCTCGTTGGCGGGCGCCTTGTGCACCCCGCGCGTATTGTCGGTTCGGGCCCACACACCGGCCAGGTGACCGCTGGGGGGCAGGTTCATCGTCTTGCCGGTCACGGGATCGTTGACCTGGATCCAGGGATAGTAGAAGGCGGCATACGACGAGTCGTACCGCGCCTCGTTCAGGCGCCAATCCTTGATTTGCTGGGGCTTCATCCCGGGAGGAGCATCGAGAATAGCCACCCGGTCGCCATTGCGCTCGCAATGGTCGATCATGGCCGTCTGCACGGCGCGCAGGCCGTCGCCGTCGATCAGGCCCTTCTGATAGGCGCTCATCAGGTCGGGCGCGCACAGGATGGTCAATTCATCCACCGCGTCCAGGCCGCCCAGACCGGTGCGGTCGGCGGAGTCGCCGATGTAATCGTTAGGGGTGAGATTGGTCAGGGCCACCACTGGCGGCGCGCTCTCCAGATTGAAGAGCCCGAGCTGGGGGGGGACCATCAAGGACGTTTCGTCCGTGGCCTCGAGCATGGCGCGGACCAGCTTGGAGGCAACCCGCCCCTGGTTGACCACGGTCTCCACGAAGCGGGCGTCTCCACGCTTCAGGGTCACGTTGTCATACCGTTCCTGGGTATCGCCAGAGCGGACGGTCATGTTGAAGCGCGGCGTGGCATCGGCTTCCGCGGCCGGAGTGGCCCCTTCCGCCTTGTCCTTCCCGTCGGGCTTCTTCTCACCCGCCGCCGGTGCCGCCGACGTCTCGGGGGTGGCGTTGGCGATCTCCACCACTACATTGGCGGCTGCCCCCGGCAGCGCGGTTAAACGAAGCGCTCCACTGCCGGTGCCCGCGCGGGACGGCAGTAGGCGTTGCGCCGGTTGCGCGGCCACCTGGCCGTTACCCCCGCCGGATCCATTCCCCTCGGAGCCCAGGCGCACGACATAGCACACGCCGCCGCCGTTGTTGAAATAGCCATAGACACTATGAGCCAGATAGGCGCCGTCGATAAAGTCGCCAAACGTGGCCTTGTACTGGGTCCAATTGGTGATCAGGGTAGCCTGGTTAAATGGCCCACGTTCGGCGAACCCAATGAACCCGGCAACCGCCGTGCCGACACCCTCAATCGGCTTACTACCGCCGGCTACTTCCTCGACATAGACACCTGGTGCGAGATAGCTTGTGGCCATCGAGACTTTTCCCTTCCCTCTTCAGTGAGCTACAGGTCCGACCAGCTTCGTACCGTGCGCCCCTCCCGTCCCGCGGGCGATCGGGCCCGGCGGCGCCATGTGCTGCCCATCCTCACACCTCCAGATCGTAGTTTCGACCAGGAACCACCAGATCGCGTTCCACCACCACGCCGCCGGCCTGGGTGATCCGTACCTGATGCTTCCCCTCGGGCACCCCCGAGGCAACATAGCGCCCATCATCTCCGGTGCGCACGGTGATTCCCAGATCCGGAAAGGAAACCCCCACTCCGGAAACCGGCGTCCCACGTCCCTTCCCCTTGGCCTTCGCGTGGACGATACCGCCAACCGCCAGCCGATGACTCACCCGCTGTTTCCGGGCATCCACGATATCGGTGATCGCGGTGAGCACCAATGGCGCTTCCTGCATCATATTCAGATCCACCGGCAAGGTCACGGCATAGACCACGGCCGGCTTCAAGTCATTATCGAGGGCATTCCAGAACTCCCCTGGGTTCCGCAACACGCCTTCCGCCTGGGCCACCATGATGTTCACCGGCCAGTCATCCTTCACCGTACCCTGAAGGAGATCCTTGCCTAACTCGCTCTCGCGCATCATGGTGGTCATCGCGCGCCAGAGCAGCGTGTGCTCATCGGAAACCTCGCGGGCCCAGGTGGTGACAAAGTACGAGAGATCCACGTAGACTGGGGGCCGCAGCCTACCGGTTCGCCCCTCGGGCCCATTCACCGTGCGATAATTCCGGGTGCGTAACGAGACGTTCTCGCGCACGTCGAAGAGATAGAGATTCACCGTCGGCTTGATCACCTTGGCGGACCACTCACGCTTGGGACAATCAAAACTGATCTCGACTTCATTGGGATCCAGCGGCACTCGTTTCACCAAGAGCTGCTTGAGCGTGGCGTTGAAGTCGGTCAACATCGTCATGACGCAGTGCCTTCGGCAACCGGAGTGGGCGCGGCGCTCTTGGCATCCCGCTTGGGAAAGTGTGGACGAAGCCGGCCGTTCGACATGGTGACAAACAGGTCAGGGTTAATGATCCGCTTCTCGAAATCCACCCACACCCGCGCGTCCTTCCGGCAATCGTAGACCCGGCACACGCTGGGCCGCTTCTCGTATACCCCACAGTGAAACGCATCGGGATCCTGATGCACGCACCGGCCTACTTCTGGATCATGGCGGATCAAATAGGGCTGCCCATATTCCCATCGCACCACCCCTTCGTCGAGATCCTGGGTGGACAGGGCGAAGCGCATTGAGCAACAGGCGGCACGGCACAGGGGCAAGCGGGCCTCACAGTCGATCTCCGGCAGTTTTTCGGACGGAATCGCGTACTTGTCGGGGAACTCCGTCGAGACCGCGACCCCGAAATCCTCGTGATCCAGCACGGACTTGAGGCGCTTCAGCTCCTCGCCTTGCCGCGCCTCAAGCTCCTCCTCGCTCAAAAGTCCGCGTTCGGCCAGGATGGCGGCAAGGGCTCCAACCTGGCTGCTCGCCGCCACTACCTGGCGGGCGAGCGTGTTAATCTCGTTATGGCAAAAGCCGAATCCCACCGCCAATTGCCGCTCATCGTCACCCATGGGCTCGTTATGCCTCAAGGATGCCATGGGAAGATCAATCATGAACGGATTCTCCTGGACGGAATGGTGTCCTACTCGGCCCCGCGTCGGCGGGTCTGGTCGGGCTGCGCTTTTAACCTGGGGTGCCTCGGGAGTATGGCCATTCGGAGCCCTTCTGGCAGTGGACTTGCGCGATTCAGGGTTCGCCGGCCGGTAGCGACGAGAGGGTTCGCCGCCGCCAACGACGCATGGCAGTGGCTATTATACTCGCTCCCGGCTTAATTCTCTAGTCCCCCGGCACACTTTTCCGCACATTTTGCCGGGTAATCCAGAGAGAACGTTACTCCTTACCGCCCTGCCCGGTCGGATGAAGGAAGAAACGCATCCAGGGTATCACTCCCCATCAAGCGCCCCGCTTTCTGCTGCTCCCAGCGCACGGCCCGGATCAGCAGCTCACTGGAGACCGCGCACCCCGCCTCGGCGGCCAGGTAGGCGGCGGCCAGGGCGGCACTGACAATCGAGCCGCCCGCCAGCTCCAGGCGCTCCGACACTTCCGCCAGCACCAAATCCGGCTCGCAGGGGGCCTCGGCCAGGGCTCGTTGCCAGAGGCGATGGCGATCGGCGGCACTGGGAAGGGGAAAATCGATACTTATCCCAATACGGCGGATGAATGCCTCGTCCAGATTGGCGCGCAGGTTGGTGGTCAGAATGGCCAATCCACGGTATCGCTCCATGCGCTGCAACAAATAGGAGGTCTCCACGTTGGCGTAGCGATCGTGGCTGTCCTTGACGTCAGATCGCTTCCCGAACAGGGCGTCCGCCTCGTCAAACACCAGGACCACCCCGCATCGCTCCGATTCGTCGAAGATTTTGGCCAGGTTCTTTTCCGTCTCGCCAATATACTTGCTGATCACCTGGGCCAGATCGATCTTGCACACGTCCAGACCGAGGTCATTGGCGATCACCTCGGCCGCCATGCTCTTCCCCGTCCCCGGCTGGCCCGCGAAGAGCGCCGTCACGCCCGGCATTACCCCTCGCCCCATGCCCCAATCATGCTGCACCCGCGAACGGTAGCGGACCCGGCTGCACAGGTGGCGGAGAATCCGCAATCGGTCCTCCGGGAGCACGATGTCCTCCCAGACGAAGCGGGGCGCGATCAGGGTAAGCGAGGGGCCGTTGTGGCGGAGGGCGGCGCGGGCCGCTTGCAACACATGGCGAACCTCGGGAGTTTCGCCGATCGCCGCCGCGCTGGCCTTGGCCACCAACGCCACTTCCTCGATCAGCGCCCCGCTGAGTCCGTCGGTTTCCGAGAGAGCCAGGAACGCGCGCTCATCCAGGGCGATTCCATGCAGTTCCACCACTTCATGCCAGCGAGTCAGCCGATCTTGCGAACGCGGCGGCGGCACGGCGACCGGAAGCACCCCGGTCCCCCCGTAGGCGACGCCGCCCTGCTCCTCCTGACTAATCAGGATCGGCGCGATGGGGCAGCGCAAGAGCCGTTGCCGGCAGCTTTCTCCGTGCGCTGGGTGCCGGAGCAGCGCGGCCGCCCCGGTGACACAGGGAGTGAAACCCTTGAGTACCGCCTCGCGGAGGCACCGCTGCAACAGCGGTTCAAAGTCCTCGCGTTCGATCAAGCGGGCGCCGTCGATCACCAGTACCGGCCGCTGGGCTCGGCCGGCCACCGCCGCCGCCACGGCCAGGCAGGTTTGTTCATCCTCGCCATGCAGGAAGGGCGGCGTCCCCCCGTTCAGGCCCTCGCTCACCATGGCCAGCACCTGTGAGGGAAGGGGAAGGTGTTGATCCTCGGTCAACGTGCGGGCCAGGCCGGCGATACCGGGATGCATGATGGTATCCCCCAGCAGATACCAGAGAAACCCCCGTTCCAGGGCGATATGCTGCTTGACCAGGGGCTCGTCCCCCGGCGTTTTGAGCAACTGCCAGTAGTGCAGCCGCCCGCCCGCCGCGAACGAGCTGAGATACTCAAGCTGATCGGCGCCCCCAGGAGCGAAGAGGGCAAGGGCAAGCTCCACCGACGGTTCCTTCCGGGTAATGTCGTCGTGCAAAAACCCGAAAAGCTGGCCATAGCGGGCATCGACTTCCGGCAGGAGCGAGAAGCCAACCACGGCTATCTCGAATGGCGATAAACCAAGGAGGCGGCATGCTACCCCGAGCGGCGAGCCATCCGCCTCTGGCGGCAGCACCCAGGATGCTTGATCCTCCACGGCGGAGGCTGAGGTGAGGAGCGTCGGCCCGGCCAGTACCTGCTCGATCTGGCCGGGATCGACATGCAAGCCTCGGAAGGCATCCGGGACTTGCGTCCCCCCCGAGAGCCGTTCCTCGGCCAGGGCGCGCACCCGGTCTCCTATCCGCGTGAGCGCGACGAGCAGACCGGGATGAATATGCCTTGGCTGCACCGCCGTCATGGCACGGCGCTGACCAGAGTATCACAGAGATGATTCGCCGCCGACTCCGCCCCGGCGGAATCACCGGCCGCTGCCTCATCGAGCCCATCCAGAGCCTGAGCCACGGCGGGCGCGGGAAGGATCTTTCCCCGTTCCTCCAGTACCTTTACGGCCCGTCGCGCGGTCCCAGGCACCACCTCGCCGTGTCCGGCATGGACGAACGCGATCAGCCAGCCGCGGAGCACATCGACATCGGGCTGGATCGCGAACGCGGCGGCATAGGCCTGACCGGCGAGGTCCGGTGCCTCGGTTGCCGCTTCATCCCCCAGGGTCCGGAGCGCGGCGGAGTCACCGCTGGCCCCGGCAAGCCGGGTGGGCCACCGTGCCCGCAGCCGGGCCCTGGCGATCCCCGCCAGAGCCCCCTCATGCTCCGGTTCCTCGGAGAGGATCCGCTCGTAGTGGTCCACCGCGGCCCAGTAATCCTGGTCCTTGAGGGAGCGATCGGCTTCCTCCAGGAGCGCCGCCAGTTGGGCTGAGTTATCCCCGCCTCCCTGCGCGGCCTCAAGGCGGGCGCGGAGATCCCGGACCCGCGGATGTTCGGGCGCCTCCCGTTCGGCTTGCTCCAGGAGACGGAGCGCGGCTTCATGGTCCGCCCATTGCGGCAAGAGATACAGCTCGGCCTCGTCCAGCACGGCGGCCAGGGCGGCCGGCAACGGCGCCGCCGGGGGCGCCGGGGGCGCTGGCGGAGCGGCGAGCACCGGAGGGGCGGCCGGAACTGGGGGCGCCGGGTGAAAGAGCGGATCGATGCTGATCGGCGGCACGGGCTCATCCTGAGTGGCAGGCGCTTCGGTTTCCGGCGGCCCGGCAAATCCTCGTTCCCAGGTCGCTCGCGGCGTCACCACGGCGGCGGGCGACTCATCGGCTTCCCCGGCTGCACCGAGCCCCATCGGTCCCGGTTCCGGCTCAGCCACCAGAGCCCCTTGCCGAGCCGCATCCTCCCCGACGGCCGAGGCGTTATCCGCCCGAGACGCGGCCATCCCTTCCGTCGCCTGCGCGGGCGGCACGTTCACCGGCGTCTCCAGGGCCGGGTTCTCGACGGAAGCGATCGGTTCCGCCCAGGCGGAGGTGACAACTGCCTCGTCAGGAACAGCAACGACCGGCATACCGACCTCGGCCGTTCGTTCGGCTGGACTCACGGCAGTTGGCGGCTCCAGGGTGGGAGTAGGCTCGGCGGGGAGTTCCGCCGCCGGCGCCTCATAGGATGAGGCAGGCTCCGCCTGGACGGGAGGTTCGACGGGATATGCCGGCGCCGGCGGCTCGGAGCGGGGGGCCGGCGCCACGGGAAGCTGGGCTGCCTCGACCTCGTAGCGGGCGGTGGGAGCCGGCGTGGGACTGCTGGGAGGCGGGGGCGCTGGTTCCGGCGCCGCGGGTTGGCTGAGGACGTCCCACGGATCGTAGGGTGCCGGCGTGTGGGTGGCGCTGGGACTGGAGACCGGCGAGGGCACGGTAAAACTGGGGGCGACCGCGGGGGGAGCCGGGGCGGCGAACGGGGCTGCCGGCCCGTGCCCTGGCGCGCTTGTTGCTTCCAGGGCGCTCCAGGGGTCGCTGGGATCCCCGTGCTGGGAGGACGGAGCGGGGGGATTGGGATCCACCAGAGCCGGGGGGACCACCGCGTGATATTCGCGATCGCGGGGGGCGCTCCGCGCCGGATGAATATGCAACGAGGGCACGGCAAGAATCTCCCCATCGTTCCGATAGGCCACCATGCCGAACTGGCGGGTCTCGCCGGGCGGGGTGCCGATATCGACCGCGCCGGTAAAGCGCGAGGGGACGCCGACGATGGCGAATTGCTGAGTCTGCCCGCGCATAATGACGTCCAATTCGGGCATGGACGCCCCAGGCACGCCGATAATCAGGCCATAGCGAATGGCCCCGGGAACCTCGAACCAGGTGAGGGCCAACCCTTCATCCGGCCGCGTTTCCGTCTGCAAGGGAACCGCAAGCATCTGCATGATTACACCTCGATCTGGCCGCATTGAAGCGACGGGGAAAGGAGACCCTCGCGAACGCATCCGCGGTGAAGCTGCCACACAGCCCTAAAATAGAACAATGATAGGAGTAGCACGCCTGGGGCCTGAGGTCAAGCGGGACATTTGGCTGAGCGACGTTCATTGGCCCCGCGCGAGGTTTTGTAGTATAGTGCTGGGATTACGCGGGTTCCGTGGCCACGATACCACGCGAGCCGCTGGATTGGAGTACAAGAGGAAAGACAGATGATCGCGATCCCAGGGCCCTGTACGGCACACCAGCGATGGTGGTTCGGACGGCGCCATTGCCGATGCTGCCGCCTTTATTTCGCCCGCCGGGACGGAGTCTGGCTGACGGTGGGCAAGCCGTACCATATGCACTTTCACTGCAACCGGTGTCAGCGCGCGGCGCGAGAAGATCTGGCAGGGAGAGGGGCACCGGATGTGGCCCAGACTCCACGACGGAGCGGGAGGGGCTAGAATGTCGCTGGGGAGGAGGTGGCCTCCCCCTCGCGGCTACCTGCCGCGATGGCCGCTAAAGCCCGCTTTTACCTCCGCGCCGGCACCCCAATCGTCTGGGTCATCTGGCCCCGGAGTGGGCACATCGACATCTGGCGTGCCGAAATCCTCACCGTCCCCGCGACCGTACTTACTCTGGGCGGTATCCTAGACGGCGAACACGTGCTCTCCGGAT
Source organism: Chloroflexota bacterium (assembly GCA_035534995.1). GTDB lineage: Bacteria > Chloroflexota > UBA5177 > JANWHV01 > JANWHV01 > JANWHV01. The sequence continues at coordinate 23,666 of DATLQX010000056.1, forward strand.
TCACCGATCCCGTCGACGACCTGTTTCTGGATCCCCTCCGCCCAGAGCGGGAGAAACTCCACGTACGCTCCGCTTTCTACCTCCGGCCGCCGCAGCCAGCCCAAGAGCTTAATTAGCCCTTCTCTCACTCCTACCCTCGGCACCCACCCGGTCGCGGCGGCGAACTTCCGTGTGTCCGAGACAAAATACCGTTGATCCCCAAGCCGCCAGGGCGCGAACTCCACCGTCGGCCGCCGTCCCAGGCACGCGGAAATAATTTCCAGCACCTCCAGCAGACTGACCGCGCGACACGCCCCGCCGCCAATGTTGAACGCTTGCCCGGACAGTTCCGCCCGCTTGCTCCCTTCAGCGCCCGAAAGGCCGGCGTGGGCCAGGCGGAAGGCCCGCACCAGATCGTCCACGTAGAGACAATCACGGACCTGGCAGCCGTCGCCATAGAGGGTGATTGGCGCGCCGCTGAGGGCAGTGATCAGGAAGTGCGCTACCCATCCCTGATCCTCGGTCCCGAACTGCCGCGGACCATAGATGCAACTCATCCGAAACACCGCCGCCGGCACGCCAAAGGTTCGCGCGTACTCCAGCACGTACTGATCCGCCGCCCCCTTCGAGCAGCCATAGGGGCTACGGAAATCCAACCCCTGCTCCTCGCTCACCCCATGGTCGGCCACCGCCGGGTCCAGCGGCACATAGCGATCCCCCACCCGCCGGGTCTCCAATCCCGCTAACTCGCCATAGACTTTGTTGGTGGAGGTCGAGACGAGCGGTGGCGGGCTCGCGAGGCGCCGCAGCGCCTCGATCAGGTTGATGGTTCCGCCAACGTTGACCGAAAAATCGTGCATCGGGTCTCGCAGGCTCGAGGTGACGGCGACCTGGGCCGCGAAGTGGAAGACCCCGGCCACTCGCCCGCCCGCCGACTCCCCGCGGCACAGCGCCTCCTGAATCGCCGCGCTGTCACGAATATCTCCCACCACGATCTCGATCCGGTCGCCATGTGTCTCCCGCAGCCACGCGGCATTCTGGTCCACTCCCGCGCGGGAGAAGTTATCGAGCACTACTACGGGCCAACCATCGGTAAGGAGCGTATGGGCTAGATTGCTCCCGACGAATCCCGCTCCGCCCGTGATCAGCATCGTGCCTCGCGTTTTGGTGTCATTGATGTGCATCAAGAGATCTCCCGTTGGGTCGCGGTCACCAAACCACGAGCGATAAGCTCGGCCCGCGCCTGTTCAAGTCTGCCGCCGGAGTGTCGAACCCCGTTCTCGGCCAGCCAGGCCACCAGTTCCTCTATCCCCTGGCTCAGCGTCACCTCGGGACGGTAGCCCAGGCACTCCCGCGCCCGCGTAATGTCCGCGTAGCAGTGGCGAATGTCACCGGCGCGAGAAGTGCTCTCCACTCGGGGAACCATTGGTGAGTCCAACGCCGAGGTCAGGAGTTGAGTCACTTCCAGAACCGTGTGATACTCGCCGCTGCCAATGTTGAACACCGCGTCCATGGGATCGGCCGGCAAGCTGCCGGCCTCCAGGGCCAGCCGGCAGGCGCGGGCCACGTCCCGCACCGACACAAAGTCCCGCCGCTGCAAACCGTCCTCGTGGATGAGCGGCGGCTCGCCGGCCAACAGGCGCGCGGCGAAGATCGCGAGCACCCCGGTATAGGGATTGCCGAGCGCCTGCCGCGGCCCATAGGTGTTGAAGAACCGCAGAGCAACGGTGGAGATCCCATGGGCCCGCCCGATCAGGAGACAGAGGCGCTCCTGATCGAACTTCGAGAGCGCGTACACGGACTGTAGCGACAGCCGTTTGCTTTCCGGGGTGGGCAGCGGACGCAAAAGACGACCATCACCATCGCGCGGCTCCCAGTCTCCCCGACGAAGGGACTCCAGACCACGCTCCGCGTCATCAACGAGGCTCCCGTCTTCCCGCGCGTACAGGCCCTCGCCATACACGCTCATGCTGGACGCGACCACCAGGCGGCGAACCGGCCGATGCGCGAGGGCTTCCAGCAACACCGCCGTCCCCACCGCGTTGGCCTGGGTGTAGTGGGCGACCTGGTACATGCTCTGACCCACCCCCACGGCGGCCGCCAGATGACAGACCAGATCCACCCCGGTCAGGGCCCGGTCTACCGCCTCGGGATTCCGAATGTCACCGACCTGCAACTCCACCTCCTGGGAGAGATACGCGGGCCGGGCCGGGGAGGCGCCTCCCTCGGGCCCATGGACCTGAGGCGTGAGATTGTCGAGGACGCGCACGCTATAGTTCCGCGCCAATAAGGCATCCGCGAGGTGCGAACCGATGAAACCTGCGCCGCCCGTAATCAGGACTCGCATCGTTATGCGTCTCTCCCCTGCTGCCCAAGCCCAACGCGCCGTGCCTCGCGGCCAGCCGTCGACTGGTCCTGGATTCGTTCTACCCTGCTTTACATGCTACTACGTAGAGACGTAGTGCGCACGAGTGACCACGAAAAATACTGATTCGGAAGGCCGTGGAACACGGATGAATGGAGCGGCACGGACACCGGGACGGCGTGGTTGCTGGCCGGAATCGCGCCAATCCCTCACACTGAACACGAGTATACACGCGGAGGTGGTACGAACCCGCCGGGTGTCTCGAATCGTGGAACGCAGGTCATTGGAGGACGGAATGGAACCAAGAAGACGGCCGGCACCGCGTGCCTCCCGCTCCCTCTGTCTGGCTTCGCGGGTGGGAGAGCGAGAATGAATCACCAACCCGCGGATGCCCTGGTGTTCTTTGGCGCCACCGGCGATCTCGCGTACAAGCAGATTTTCCCTGCCCTGCAGGCCATGGTCCGTCATGGTCATCTGAAGGTGCCGGTGATCGGCGTGGCGAAGGCCGGCTGGAATCTGGAACAACTCAAGGAACGGGCCAGGACGAGCCTTGAGGAACATGGAGGGGTAGATCCCTCGGCGTTCGCTCTCCTGTGCGACCGATTGCGGTATGTGGATGGAGACTATCAGGACGTGGTCACCTTTCAACGGCTGCGGCAGGAGTTGCACGGCGCCACCCATCCACTCCATTACCTGGCCATTCCGCCCAGTCTCTTCGGGGTAGTGGCCCAGGGACTCTCCCAGGCTGGCCTGGCCAAGAACGCCCGCGTGGTATTTGAGAAACCGTTTGGCCATGATTTGGCCTCCGCCAAGGCCCTGAATCAGGCCATCCAGTCTTTTTTCCCCGAATCGGCGATCTTCCGCATCGACCATTATCTGGGGAAAGAGGCCGTGCAGAACCTCCTATACTTCCGCTTCGCCAATACCTTCCTGGAGCCAATCTGGAACCGGAACTACGTGGAAAGCGTGCAGATCACCATGGCGGAAAAGTTTGGCGTGAGTGGCCGCGGGCGCTTTTATGAAGAAGCAGGGGCACTTCGAGATGTGGTGCAGAACCACCTACTGCAAGTGACCGCGCTTCTGGCGATGGAGCCGCCGACCGGGGGAGGACACGAAGCGGTCCGTGATGCCAAGGCCATGGTCTTCGAGGCCATGCGCCCCCTCCGCCCCGCCGAGGTCGTCCGCGGTCAGTTCCACGGCTATCGCCAGGAACCGGGAGTGGCGCCGGATTCCCAGGTGGAAACCTTCTCCGCCCTCCGGTTGCATATTGAATCCTGGCGCTGGGCGGGGGTTCCCTTCTACATTCGAACCGGTAAGTGCTTGCCGGTTACCTCAACCGAGGTTCTGGTGGAGCTGAAGCGCCCGCCGCAGGCCGTGTTTGGCCATGCCGAACCGGGACAAACCAACTTCCTCCGGTTTCAGCTCAGTCCCAGCGTGTTGATCTCCCTGGGGGCTCGCGCCAAGATGCCGGGAGAAGCCATGGTAGGCGAGGAAGTGGAACTGGTAGCCAGCCATCAAGGAACCGACGAGATGAGTCCCTACGAGCGGCTTCTTGGCGATGCCCTCCGGGGCGATGCCACGTTGTTCGCCCGCCAGGATAGCGTGGAGGATGCCTGGCGAGTGGTTGACCCGATCCTGGGAAACGTGACCCCCGTCCATGAATACGAACAGGGGAGCTGGGGACCGGTGGAAGCGGACCGGATCATCGCCCGCGATGGCGGCTGGCACGTTCCGACCGGCATTCCGCTGGGCTGATTGAGGCGATCCCCCGACCGCGGTCGGGGGATCGGGTGATTACCTGAAAACGTTGCATGTTGACAGACGACTAGACACGGAGAGGATGCGATCATGACGGAAGCGATAACCCCCCTCACCCGGCGACCGGAATGGCGGGCCCTGCAAGCGCATTACGACCAGACGCATACGACCCATCTCCGTGACCTGTTTTCCCGTGACCCCGACCGCGGCGAGCGCCTGACCCTCGAGGCAGAGGGAATCTATCTCGACTATTCCAAGAACCGGGTGACCGACGAGACGATGCGTCTCCTGTTGGCGCTCGCGGAATCCAGCCGCTTGCGGGATCGCATCGGTGCCATGTTCAGCGGCGAGAAGATCAACGTCACCGAGCAACGGGCGGTCCTCCATGTGGCGCTTCGGGCGCCGAAGGGCACGACCATCCTGGTGGACGGCGAAAACGTGGTCCCGGAGGTCCACAAGGTGCTCGATCGGATGGCGGCCTTCGCCAACCGGGTGCGCGAGGGTTCCTGGCTCGGCCATACCGGGAAGCGGATCGCCAGCATCGTGAACATCGGCATCGGCGGCTCGGATTTAGGCCCCGTCATGGCCTACGAGGCCCTACGCTTTTACAGCGACCGCCGGCTTACCATGCGGTTCGTCTCCAACGTCGATGGGACGGATCTGGCCGAGGCGGTCCGCGATCTGGACCCCGAGGAGACCCTGTTCATCATCTCCTCCAAGACCTTTACCACCCTGGAAACCCTCACCAACGCACGGGCGGCCCGCGACTGGGCCTTGAGGTCGCTGGGCGACCCGGCGGCGGTGGCCAAGCACTTCGTGGCTGTGTCCACCAACGCGGGCGAGGTCGCCAAATTCGGGATCGATACGGCCAATATGTTTGAGTTCTGGGACTGGGTGGGAGGCCGTTACTCCTATGACTCGGCGATCGGCCTCTCCTTGATGATCGCCATTGGGCCGGACCACTTTACCGAGATGCTGGCCGGGTTCCATCACATGGACGAGCATTTCCGCACCGCCGCGCCGGCCCGGAATCTCCCCGTCCTACTCGCTCTCCTGGGGATCTGGTATGACGATTTCTTCGGCGCCGAAACCGTGGCCATCCTCCCCTACGACCAGTATCTGAGCCGACTCAGTGCCTACCTCCAGCAGCTCGACATGGAGAGCAACGGGAAGCATGTGGACCTGGAGGGCCAGACCGTGGACTATCAGACAGGGCCGATCGTCTGGGGCACGCCGGGGACCAACGGCCAGCACGCCTACTACCAACTGATCCACCAGGGCACGAAGCTGATCCCTTGTGATTTCATCGGCTTTTGCCAAACTCTCAATCCGGTCGGCACGCAGCATGACCTTTTGATGGCCAACTTCCTGGCCCAGACCGAGGCCCTGGCCTTCGGGAAAACGGCCGAGGAGGCCCGAGCGGAGGGGATCCCCGAGTACCAGGTTGCCCATCGCGTCTTCACCGGCAACCATCCCACCAACACCATTCTGGCCGATCGGTTGACTCCGGAGACCCTCGGCAAGCTGATTGCCCTGTATGAGCATAAGGTGTTCGTCCAGGGCACCATCTGGAACATCAATTCATTCGACCAGTGGGGGGTCGAACTGGGCAAGGCGCTTGCCTTACGGATTATCCCCGAGCTTGATCCGGCCCAGAAGGCGGACCTCTCCCACGATAGTTCCACCAACCGCCTGATCCGCCGGTATCGAGCCCGACGTTAGAGCGGTGATACGCGCCCAATTTTCTCGATCAGCGCGATATAGGCGCCCGGCTCGGTTTCGTGGTCGAGATAGTCCATAACACGCCAGGCTGTTCCCTCCAGCAGCCGGCGCAATTCCTCCTTGGCCAGGAACAGATACTCGAACCAGGGGGTATATCGCTGCTTGTAGCGAATGCGAATGGTGAGATGGCCTGGGAGGCGGCCGCGTCGCAGATTCTCTTCCAGATGGGCCACATGCACGGGCTCGGTAACCACCCAGGGATCCAGGCTTTCGGCGAGGATGCGGGCTCCCTCGCTGGTGGCCGCGGCCAGCCGGGCCAGAAGCGCGGCGCCGTCGGTGGGGTTCGCGGCCAGTCCGAGGTTGGCACCCAGGAGGAGGATGGTGTCCCACGGTCCAGATGCGGGATCAAGCTGGTTGATGTCCAGCACCCGCGTATCCGGTAATCCGCGACGGCGGCACACCGAGACCGCCAGGGGCGAGAGGTCGAGACTGGTGACCCGCATGCCCTTTTTCCACAAGTAGAGAGAATGGCGGCCCGCTCCGCAGCCCACGTCCAGCACGCGGCCCTGGACTGACTCCATCGCCTTCCGCTCATGGGCCGGCCAGTCCCGGTAAGGCATGAAGTACCGCCGGGGACTGCCGACGGTGCCGACGAATCCATCGTCCCGTTCAATGACCTCGGAGACGTCCTGGCCGGCGAGGTAATCGTGCAGCAAATGGCCGAAAGCATCCTGGTCGTCGGCTAACGCGGTCATCGGGCCTCCGGGTAGGCTCTCAGCCCTGGAGTATCTTTCCCCTGAGCGTAATAGGGCAGAGGTCCGCGTGATTTAGCGGGTATCCTGAAAGTCGTTTGCAAGTTTAGGCCAGGGAGTCCACCGTGTCAACGTCCGCCGTCCAGACCGGCCGGGAGGTCAAGCTCAAGGTCTCGCCTTCGCCCCGCCAGGATCCTCCGGTGGCCGCGCGCCGAGCAGTGGCCGCGGTTTTTCTGATCAATGGGACGCTGGGCGCCGGCTGGGCGACTCGCATTCCGGCGATCCAGCAACACTTGCATCTCGATCCTCGCGCGCTTGGCCTGGCCCTGCTGGGGGCGGCGGTTGGCGCCCTGGTGGCGATGAATCTCGCCGGCTACCTGGCGGCACGGTGGGGCAGCTCGCGAGTCACCGTAACCGCCGGCCTGCTTTTCTGCGCCTCCGTGCCGCTGCTGGCCCTCGCGCCTTCATTACTTGCCCTCGTGGGGGCGTTGGTGTTCTTCGGCGCTACCACCGGTTCGATGGACGTGGCCATGAACACGCAGGGAGTGGCGGTGGAGCGGCGCTACGGACGGCCAATCCTCACTTCGTTTCATGCCTTTTTCAGTATCGGCGGCCTTACCGGGGCTTTCCTCAGCGGCATTGCCACCGGCCATGGAGTACAGCCTCTTCCCCAGTTCCTCGCCATGGCCGGGCTCGCGGCCGCCGGCCTCCTGGCCGCCTCGCGCTTCCTCCTGCCGGCGGTGGCCGACGCGGGCGGCAGCACGGTTGCCTTCGCGTTCCCCACCGGAGCCTTGCTGATCCTCGGGGCCATCGGCTTCTGTTCGGTGCTTGGCGAGGGGGCAATCGCGGACTGGAGCGCTATCTACCTCTTGCATAATGTTGGCACTGGGGCGGCGCTCGCGGCGGGCGGCTATGCCGCCTTTTCCCTGCTCATGGCGGCGGGACGGTTCGCCGGAGACGGCCTGACCGTCCGTTTCGGCCCGGTGATCATGGTGCGGCTCGGGGCCTCGATGGCCGCCCTGGGGCTCTCGTTGGCTCTCCTCATCCAGTGGACGCCGGTAGCCCTATTCGGCTTTGGCCTCGTCGGGGCCGGTTTCTCGGCCATCTTTCCCATCGTCCTCAGCGCGGCCGGCCGAGCGCGCGGGATGGCATCGGGGAACGCGATCGCCGCCGTGGCCACCTGCGGCTATGTTGGCTACCTGATCGGCCCACCGTCGATCGGCTTCATTGCCCAGGCCGCCAGTCTCCGCGCCGCCTTGAGCGTGGTGGTGATCCTCAGTCTGGTCGCCGCCGTCCTGGCGCCGGTGGTCCGGAGCCGCCCGAGTGAGGAGTAGTCCCCCTTATCACCACCCACCGGATCTCTCCACGGTCAGGACGTCCCGACCTGGCTGCGGCGTGCCCCAAGCTCCAGCGCGAGGATAAGGGCCTCGTCCACGGTCATACCCTGGCCTTGTGCCCACGCGGCGGCGAAAGCCCTATCCCCCAACTGGGCCCGAGTCGCCTGGAGGTCGCGTTCATACGCGGCCTGGTGGATAGGCCAGCGCGGCATCCCTCGGTCATCACGTAGAGTCCGGGCGGCGCCAAATAGCCGCGCCGCGTCGTCCGCGTGGCGGGCGCCCTCCAATCCCGCCAGTTCCTCCAGGTCGCTTACCAGGACGAAGAAAGGACCGCTGGTTCGAGACAGGGTAAGACTTTCCCCCAGTGCCGCGCGGGCGTCCTCTGTCCTACCTTCGGCGCGGGCCAATCGACCCACGTTCGCCAGTCCTTCAGCCACGCCTGCGCGATTCCCTATCTCCTGATGTCGCCGCACGCTATCGCTTAGAAGCTCACCCGCGCGCCCGAAGTCCCCCCGCATCCAGGCAGCCAGTCCCAGATTATTGATCGCGAAGCTCTCCAGGGCCGGGTCGCCAAGCGCTCGATTGAGGATCAGGCTCTCCTCGCAGTAACTCACCACGCGAGCGGCATCACCTTGCTCACGCGCGATATCGGCCAGGCCGAGGAGAGCCAGGACAGCGAGCACCGTCTTGCCTTGGTCGACGCTCTCCCGCCCCAGAGCCAGGAGTTCCTTGAATCGCGACCGAGCCCGCTCATACTCCCCTTGTTCCCGCGCGACATGGCCCAACAGATGAAGGAGTGTCCCAAGATAGTCGAAGAGATGCTCAGCCTGGCACAGAGCGAGACCTTCCTCCAGCAGTTCCCGTGCCTGGCTATACTCTCCAAGGATCCATTTCGTCGCGCCTAATCTAACCTGGACGCGGACCCTCAAGGCTAAGGGAACTCGTTTCCGATGTGCTGCCAGCAGGCTCGCCAGCCGCTTCGACAGATGCCTTGACTCGTGAAAATCGCGGCGGAGCGGCCAAAGGTCAATAAACGATACGAGGAGCCACATTTCCAGCTCAACTTCTTCTTGATCGTGGGCCCACCGGGTCGCCGCCCGAAGATTGTCCTGCTCGCGCTCAGCCCATAACAACCACTCCCACTTCGTCAAAGGCGCTGAGAGCGACTCGGCTGACGACGTGAGGACCAGTTCCGCATAGTAGATCGCGTGGCGACGACGCACTACCTCGCTCTCACCGCTGGCCTCCAGGCATTCCAGGGCGTACTCACGGATAGTTTCAAGTATTCGGTAACGGGTCTCCCCCGCGTCTGGTGTTTCGGCAACTACCAGGCTCTTATCAACCAATGATCCCAGATTATCCAGCACCCCACCGGTCGCCAATTGACAGATCGCCTCCGCCGCCGCCAAGCTCCAGCCGCCCGAAAATACGGCCAGGGAGCGGAAGAGAATCCGTTCCGGCTCGTTCAGCAGATCGTGACTCCAGCCAATGGTCGCGCGCAGGGTGCGCTGCCGGTCCGGCAGATCGCGCGGGCCGCCAGTAAGGAGGCTGAGCCGCCGGTCGAGACGGGCGAGCAGAGCCTCTGGCGCCAGCAGCTTGACCCGTGCCGCCGCCAGCTCGATCGCCAGGGGCAGTCCGTCGAGGCGCCGGCAGATTTCCGCTATCGCCTGCCCGTTCGCCGCCGAAATGGTGAAGTCCGTCTGGACCAACCGCGCCCGCTCCGCGAACAGGGTCACGGAAGGCCATCGCTCCAGTTCCGCCGGGCCGCCGATTTTGGGCTCTTCCCCATCAGGAACACCGAGCGGCGGCACGAAGTACTCCTGTTCCCCGGACAGATGAAGGCTGGCGCGGCTGGTCACCAGAATCGTGAGGGCTGGACAGCCCGCGATCATTTCGGACAGAAGGGGAGCGGCAGCCGTAATTTGCTCAAAGTTGTCGAGGAAGAGCAGAAGGCGTTTGGGGCGCAGATGGACAATGAGTGCCGCCAGGAGCGATTGGCCTGGGCCGAGCGAGATACCGAGCATCGCCGCGATCGTAGAGGCGAGTAACGACGGATTGGAAACCGCCGCGAGTGGCACGAATGTCACCCCGTCGGGGAACGAGGCGCTCACGGCCGACCCCAACCGCACGGCCAGCCGCGTCTTACCTGTTCCGCCCGGGCCGGTCAGGGTTAGCAGACGAGTCCGCCCCAGGAGGCTCGTCAACTCGGCCAGTTCCCGCTCGCGGCCCACGAAGCTGGTCGTGGGGATAGGCAGGTTCGTCAGCGGCATTTCCAGACATGGCGCCGGCTGGCCCATGGCTGCTGAAGTGGCGGAGCCCGCGACTCGATGCGCCTGGTCAGCGGCACGGTGACGGGGAGCAGGCGAGGCAGCGGCCAGGAAAGTCGTGCGATGGGCGTCCGCCTGGCCAAGCGCCGCGGCGAGCCGCAGCGCGGTATCCCGCAGCGGCTTACTTTCCCCGCGTTCCAGCCCCTGGATCGTGCGCACCCCAAGCCCGGCGCGCTCAGCCAGCCCCTCCTGGGTCAGACCCGCCGCGCGTCGATACCGCCCAAGCAGCTCGCCAAAGGTTACCGATCGTTCCGCGCTCATTGTGGGTGCCCCACCTTCTGGCGCCGTGATTGAACGCTCGCCGCCATCGCCCAGCCGAGTATTGTCGCTCCAGCCATGATATAGCATCCAGGATTCGTGTTTTAGTTTTGAACGGCACGGACCCTGCTGTGCCATACCGCGAGTGAATCCGCGGCTACCGACCTCCGCGGGTAAGTCCGCGTCTAACGCCGCGGGTCCGCGTGGCGAGCCTCCCGCCCCGCGCGTAGGCTAGATACCAACGAGGATAGCCGTATAGCTCGATGGAGGAAGAATCGATGGGTGATCCAACATTTACCCGACAGTTCGCCATGGCGGTCCAGGAGGACATCTTGCGCCAAGCCAGGGAACGCTCCGGGACACTTCGCGAGCGACCGCGGCGTCACGGTGGATTCGCCTGGATCGCGGCCCTTGCCCACCGGCTGGCCGTAACCGTACACCGCATCGCGGCGCCCCGAGCAGCACTTTGACCGCTCCTACTTGACGGTCACGCTCTTGGCCAGGTTCCTCGGCATGTCGGGGTCAAAGCCGCGGGCCAGGGCCAGGTAGTAGGCGAGAATCTGCATCGGGATCAGGATGAGGAGGGGAGAGAGGCCGCCGCCGTCGGGGACAGGAAGGAACTCGTCGAAGAGGTCGCTATGCAAGCTCCAGCGCGAGCGTAACCGCCTCATCCACGGTCATGCCCTGGCCTTCCGCCCATGCGGCGGTGAAGGCCGTATCCCCCAATTGGGCCCGCGTCGACTCAAGGTCGCGTTCATACCCGGCCTGAAGGATGGGCCAGCGTGGTGCGCCTCGGTCGTCCCGCATGGCCCGCGCGGCGCCGAACAGCCGCGCCGCGTCCTCCGCTCGACGACCGCCCTCCAGTCCCGCCAGTTCCTCAAGGTCGCTTACCAGGACACAGAATGGGCCGCTGGCCCGAGACAGAGTGAGACTTTCCCCCAGTGCCGCGCGGGCGTCACCGATCCTCTCTTCCGCGCGGGCCAATCGGCCTACGTTCGCCAATACTTCAGCCACGCCTGAGGGATTCCCCATCTCCTGATGTCGCCGCACGCTGTCGGCCAGAAGCTCGCTCGCTCACCCGAAGTCCCCTTGCATCCAGGCAGCCAGCCCCAGATTATTGATCGCGAAGCTCTCCAGGGCCGGGGCGCCAATCGCCCGATTGAGGATCCGGCCCTCCTCGCAGTAGCTCACCACGCGCGCGGCATCACCATGCTCACGCGCGATATCGGCCAGGCCGAGGAGAGCCAGAAGAGCCGGCACCGTCTCGCGTTGGCTACCGCTCTCCCGACCCAGCGCCAGGAGTTCCTCGAATCGCGACCGAGCCCGCTCGTACTCGCCTTGTTCACGCGCCACATGGCCTAACAGATGAAGGAATGCTCCACGATAGTCGGGGAGATGCTCCGCCTGGCAGAGGGCGAGTCCTTCCTCCAGCAGTTCCCCTGCCTGACTATACTCACCGAGGATCCACTTAGTCGTCCCTAACTTACCCAGGACGTTGACCCTCAGGGTTGAGGGAATCCGGTCCCGATGTGCTGCCAGCAGGCTCGCGAGCCGATCCGACAAATGCCTTGAGTCGTGAAAATCGCGGCGGAGCGGCCAGAGGTCAATAAACGACACCATGAGCCACATTTCCAGTTCACTATCTTCATGATCGTGGGCCCACCGAGTCGCCGCCCGAAGATTGTCCTGCTCGCTTTCCGCCCACAACAACCACTCCCACTTCGTCATAGGCATTGAGAGCGACTCGGCTGACGACGTGAGGACCAGGTCCGCGTAGTAGACCGCGTGGCGACGATGCACGGTCTCGCCCTCGCCACTGGCCTCCAGGCATTCCAGACCATACTCGCGGATAGTCTCCAGCATCCAGTAACGGGTCTCCCCCGCCGCTGGTGTTTCGGCAACTACCAGGCTCTTATCCACCAGCGACCCCAGGGTGTCCAACACCTCACCGCTCGCCGGTCCACTGATCGCCACCGCTGCCGCCAGGCTCCAGCCGCCCGAAAATACCGCCAGGGAACGGAAGAGGATCCGTTCCTCCTCGTTCAGCAGATCGTGACTCCAGGCAATGGTCGAGCGCAGGGTGCGCTGCCGATCCGGCAGATCGCGAGGGCCGCCGGTGAGGAGGGTGAGCCGCTGGTCAAGACGGGCAAGCAGGGTATCCGGCGCCAACAGCTTGACCCGTGCCGCCGCCAGTTCGATCGCCAGGGGAAGGCCATCGACGCGCCGGCAGATTTCCCCCACTACCGGCCCGTTCGCCGCCGAAATGGCGAACTCCGGCTGGACCAACCGCGCCCGCTCCGTGAACAGGGTCACGGAGGGCCATCGCCCCAGTGCTTCCAGGACGCCCGTGGTAAGTTCATCCAGGTCTGGAACCGCGAGCGGCGGCACGAAGTATTCCTGCTCCCCCGATAGGTGAAGACTGGCGCGGCTGGTCACCAGGATCGTCAGGGTTGGGCAGCCGGCGAGCAATTCGGCCAGAAGAGGAGCGGCCGGCTCGATCTGCTCGAAGTTGTCGAGCAGGAGCAGCAGGCGTTTAGAGTGTATAAAGGCAACAAGAGCCGCCACAAGCGTTTGTCCTGGGCCAAGCGAGAGGCCAAGCACCGCCGCGATCGTCGAGGCGAGTAACGATGGATCGGACACAGCCGCGAGGGGCACGAAAACCACCCCATCGGGGAACGAGGCGCTCAGGGCCGATCCCAGCCGCGCGGCCAGTCGCGTCTTCCCTGTCCCACCGGGGCCGGTCAACGTCAGCAGGCGAGCCCGTCCAAGGAGGCGGGTCAGATCAGCCATTTCCCGCTCGCGCCCCACGAAGCTGGTCGTGGGGGTGGGTAGGTTCGTCAGCGGCCCTTCAGGAGATGGCGCCAGCCGGCCCATCGCTGATGATGTGGCGGAGCCGGAAGCCCGAGAAATCTCACCGCCGACACGGTGACGGGGAGCGGGGCCGGCGGCGGCCAGAAATGGCGCGCGGTGGGCGTCCTCCAGGGCCAGCGCCGCCGCGAGCCGCTCGGCGGTATCCCGGTGCGGCTTACTCTCCCCGCGCTCGAGCCCCTGGATACTGCGCACCCCCAGGCCGGCCCGTTCGGCCAGCGCCTCCTGGGTCAGACTCGCCGCGCGCCGATAACGCCCCAGCATCTCACCGAAGGTTGCCGATCGTTCCGCACTCATGTTGGCTGCCCCATCTGCCGCCAAAGGGTCGCGGCATTGGCCATGATAGCACCCAGGGCCCGAGGACTAGCCTCGAGGCTATCATGGAAATGCCTTCCCCTCTCAGGGTCGGGATTGGGTCAGGCGGGTGCGGTAAAGCTGCCGGGGCTGTTCGGGGTGCCGCGAAACTCCGGCGGCCGTTCCTGTTTCGCCTCGGCCAGGGCACTCCGCACTCCGTCGGCATCCAGATCTTTGGTATAGACCGGGGTGCCGGGTTGCTGCCGCCAGGACTCGTCCAGCCCGCCGGCATCGACCCCATCAAAGCCAAGTTGGTCGATCAGCCGCACCACGACGGCCTTGGCCGCCGGATCATCGCCCGCCACGGGCAGCGCGATACGTCCCGGCGTGCCGGCGGGCTTGCCCAGTTCCAGCAAGTGCTGTGCATAGATGTTATTGAACGCCTTGACCACGGGGCGGCCCAACTGCCGCTCAACCCATCGGCTTTCCGTTATGCCGGCCTCAATCGGCTCAATACGGCCGTCGCGCTGCCGCGGATAGTAGTTGCCGGTGTCCACGATCACCACGTCTTTGGCCGCTCCGTCGAACAAGCCGGCCGGTAGACTCGGCACGTTCTTCTCGGGAATGGTTACGACGACAAGTTCCGCGCCGCGCGCCGCTTCAGTCACGGGGACCGCGGTGGCGCCCGTCTCCTTGGCCAGATCCCGCAGCGTCTCGGGTCCGCGCGAGTTAGCCACGGCGACCTCGTGCCCCAGCGCGGTGAAGCGCCTGGTGAGTGTGCCTCCAATATTACCCGCGCCGATGATGCCGATTTTCATCGCTGCTCCTCTCAGGTAGGGCGCCCCGTCAAGGCACTCCCTGGTATACGAATTCCCCTGTTCGGATCATACCAGCGATGCCATTAGGCGGCACGGGCAACGCTCCGATCGCGCCTACTTGACGGTCACGCTCTTGGCCAGGTTCCTCGGCATGTCGGGGTCAAAGCCGCGGGCCAGGGCCAGGTAGTAGGCGAGAATCTGCATCGGGATCAGGGTAAGGAGGGGAGAGAGGCCGCCGCCGTCGGGGACGGGAAGGAACTCGTCGAAGAGGTCGCTAGGGGTAGGGCCTACCCCTATGAGAAAGCCGCCCCGCGCCTTGACCTGGGCGGCATTGCTCAGGATCTCTACCCGAGCGTCGTCATTGGCGGCCAGGATGACGCAGGGCGTGCCTGGGCCGATGAGGGCTATCGCGTAATGCTTCAGTTCGCCGCCCGCCAGACCCTCGGCGTGAATGTAACTGACTTCCTGCACCTTGATCGCCGCTTCCTGCGCCACCGGGAAGTTGATCCCCCGGCCAATCATGTAGAGATCGCGGCTGTCTCGCAGGCGCTCGGCGAGCCCGCGAACCCGCTCACGGTAGTCGGGCGCCGTAAGGGTATCCATATTCGAGGCAATGTGGGTGAGAAGGCCATGACCGTGGGCGGATTGGCCGGCGCAGGCATGGGCAAGCAAGGCGAGGATGGCGATCTGGCCCAGGGTCGCCTTGGTCGAGGCGACCGCTTTCTCCGGACCGGCGTTCACCAGCAGCGTATAGTGCGCCTTCCTGGTCAGCATCGAGCCGGGCACATTCACCACCGCGACCACTCGGCTCCCTCGGGCCAGGGCGACATCCACTGCCTCCAGCAGATCCGCGGTCTCGCCGCTCTGTGAAATGGCGATCAGTAAGGTGCGCTCGTGCAGGGAATGACGGTAGTTCTTGAATTCCGAACCCAGAATAGCCGAAGTGGCCCTGCCGGCGATGTCGGCGAACAGGTAGGCGCCGATCCGCCCTACCACGCCGGCGGTTCCACAGCCCACGAAGCAGACCTCCTGGGCGATCCGCATCACCGCCGCCACCTCGTCCAACAGGGCCGACGGCTGATTGATCGCTCGCTGAACCGCCTCACGCTGCTCCAGGATTTCCTTGATCATGAAATGCGGATGTTCGCCCCGTTCGGCCCGCGCCGGTTCCCACTCCACCTGCTCGAATTCGTGGAGACACTGCTCACCGGTGTCGATGGCGAACACCACGATGCCGGAGTCGAGCGCCGCCATCTGTTGGTCACCGAGCCAGAGAATCCGAGTGGTATGGGCGAGGAGCGCGGGCATGTCGGAGGACACATAGACCTCGGGCGCCTGATCGTCGCCGCCGAGGCCCAGCACGATGGGTGAACCGCTCTTGGCCACCACGACCTGCCCCCCGGCGTCCAGGACCACGATCGCGTTGCGGCCCCGAAGGCGGAGAAAGGCATGGCGGACAGCCTCGGGAAACGAGTGCTCCTTCAGACCTGTCTCCACCAGATGGGCAATGACCTCAGTATCGGTGTCGCTCCCCATCTGGTGTCCCGCCGCCAGTAACTCCTGCTTCAGTTCTTCCGCGTTCTCCACGATCCCATTGTGAATTACGCTGACCCGGCCATCGCAGGAGCGGTGGGGGTGAGCATTCCGTTCAGTGACCCCTCCGTGCGTGGCCCAGCGGGTGTGGCCGATCGCCACGCCGCTCGGATCGACCTGGGCCTCGGCCAGGGCCGTCGGATCCACGCCGCCGATTCTGCCCACCCCGCGGATCACGCGGATCGCGTCCTGGGCAGCCGAGGCGATGCCCCAGGAGTCGTAGCCCCTATACTCCAGACGCTTCAGGCCGGCCAGAACCAGGCTCGCCGCGTCGTCCCTTGGGCCAAGGTAGGCGAAGATTCCACACATAGTACCGTCCAGTGTAGCGGGATAGGCGCTTCAATACACCCACTGGGCCAACACATCCTCCAGCGCCCAGCGGGAGACGCCCCCTTCGCGGAGAACGGTGGGCCGATCGGGATCGCTCAAGTTCAGGACGGTCGAGGGGACACCTCCGGAAACCGGCCCTCCATCCAGGATGGCGACGAGACCGGTGGGGAAATAGTCGCGTACCGTTTGCGCGTCCCGGGCGGGGGGCAACCCGGAGAGATTGGCGCTACTGCTGGCTAGGGGCGAGCCGACCAGGCGAATCAAGGCGCGGAGCTGCTCATGCTCGGGCAGGCGCACCCCAACCGTGGTCTGTCCGGGGGCGATCTCGGGCGGCAAATCCGGATGCCGCGGCAGGACCAGGGTCAGCGGTCCCGGCCAGAACCAGGCGATCACGCCCAGGGCCTGCGAGGACACCGTGGCGACTACCCGTGCCAGATCCCGAGCGTCGGCTACCAGCACGGGGAGCGCCTTCTCCGCCGTCCGCCCCTTGAGCGAAAAAATGCGGGCGATCCCTTCGCGATGAAACGCGGCGGTCCCCACCCCATAGACGGTATCGGTGGGGAAGGCTACCACCCCCCCCTCCCGCATCGCCAGCGCCGCCTCGTCCAGCGCGCCAGGGCTATTCATCGCCCAGAGCGGCGACGGTGGGAGGGAAAGGCATGGGTCGGCCATTCAGCGTACCGCGCCCAGGGCGAAGTATAGGACGATACAGTTCATGGGCTTATGGTAGCAGAGCACGGGACGGGACGTCCGCATGGTAGCATGAGGGCTGATCGTTTCCATCCCCAGAGAGGAACCATCGTGCTGGATACCAGCGTGGAGAGCATTAGCCCTGTGTCGGATCATCAATTGAGCCTGCTGGATCTGCCCAGCGTCCCCGAGTTGGAGGCGTGTATCCGCTGCGGCCTCTGCCTCTCGGTCTGTCCGACCTATCGGCCCACGCAGGTGGAGACCAAGTCGCCGCGGGGGAGAATCGCCCTGGTGAAGAACCTGGTCGAGGGGGGGCTGGACCTCGATGACCGCGCCTTTGCCGGGCACATGGATCTTTGCTTGCAGTGCATGGCCTGCCACACCGTCTGCCCAACCGGGATCAGCGCCGGTGAAGTCGTGGCGCGGGCAAAATCGTACCTGCGGGTGAACAGCCGCCCGAGTTGGCCGAGCCGCCTCGCGCGGAGCGCGATCTACGCGGGGCTGTTCCCCCATTATCGGCGGATGGAACTGGCGGCCCTCCCCATTCTGGCCTACCACCACAGTGGGGTGCAAAAGCTAGCCCGCCGAACCGGGCTTACCCGCTTGCTGCCTGCCCGCTTGCGGCGGATGGAGGAGTTGCTCCCCAGCCGCCTGGCGGCCCCGCTCCGCCCGAGGCTGCCGGCCCTGACTCCCGCGAAGGGGGATCAACGCGCCGAGGTTGCTTTCCATCTTACCTGCATTAACAACATTGTTCTTCCGGAGGGGTCGGCGGCCTCGATCCGCGTTCTCGCCTACAACGGCTGCGCCGTGCGGGCGCCCAGGGGCGTGGCCTGTTGTGGCGCTCCGCACGAGACCGAGGGGGAGATGGAACTGGCGCGAAAGCTTGCCCGCCACAACATTGCCCTCTATGAGAAACTGGGCACGCTGCCGGTGATCAGCGACGCGGCGGCCTGTGGGGCCGCGATGAAAAACTACGGGCACTGGCTGGCCGGGGATCCGGCCTGGGCCGACCGGGCCGCCGCCTTCAGCGCGCGGGTTCGTGACTTTCATCAATATTTGGTTACCCTGGGTCTCCGGCCCCCGACCGGCGAAATGCGCCGGATCGTCACCTATGATGATCCCTGCCATCTCTGCCACGCTCAGGGGATCAGCGCCCAACCGCGGATGCTCCTGCGGGCGATTCCCGGTCTTCGCTACGTCGAGTTGCGCGATGCCGCCTGGTGTTGTGGGAGCGCCGGCACCTACAACCTGAGCCAACCGGCGATGGCCGATGCTATTCTGGAGGAAAAAATGGCCCGGATCCGCGAAACCGGGGCCACGATCATCGCGTCCGCGAACCCTGGTTGCCTGCTGCAACTGGAGGCGGGCCTACGCCGGTTCGGGCTCCCCGGCCGCGTGGTCCATGTGTCGCAACTGTTGGATGCCAGCTATCGGAAGGGCGCCGCCCGAGGAGCACGCGCATGACGGATCAGGAGCCGTTGATCGACATCGTTGGGGGTACGCCCTCGCCCCGTCGCTTTCCCTCACTGTCTCCCCAGGGGCGGCAGCAACTGCGTCACCTGCTCGGCTCGGAAGGAGCGCTGGAAAGCGATACCGATCTCCAGGCGTACGCCTACGACGGAACCTTTCTGGAACAGCGTCCTGATATCGTGGCCCTGCCCCGCTCCACCGAGGAAGTAGCGGCCATTCTCCGCCTCGCCGGCCAGGAGGGTGTGCCGGTGGTGACCCGCGGAGCGGGGAGTGGGCTGGCCGGTGGCTCGGTGCCGCTGGCCGGGGGGATCGCGCTCGTCCTTACCCGCATGAACCAGATCCTCGAACTGGATGCGATCAACATGCTCGTCCGCGCGCAGCCGGGGGTGGTGACGGCGGACTTGCATGCGAAGGCCCTGGCGCACGGCCTCTTCTATCCCCCCGATCCTGCTAGCTCGAAGCAGAGCACGATCGGCGGCAACGTGGCCATGTGCGCTGGTGGTCCGCATGGCTTGAAATACGGGGTAACCAAGGATTACGTCCTGGGCCTGGAGGCGGTGACCGCCGATGGCCGGGTGCTGCGTACCGGCGGCAAGATGATCAAGAACGTGACCGGCTATAACCTGACCCAGCTCCTGGTCGGTTCGGAGGGAACCCTGGCCGTGATCACCGAGATCCTGCTCCGGCTCCTCCCGAAGCCGAAAGCGGCCCGTACGGCCATGGCGGTTTTCCCGCGTATCGACGACGCCGCGCGGATGATCACGGTCATTCTCAACGCGGGGATCATTCCCGCCACCATCGAGATCATGGATCAGGAATCGATTCGGTGTGTCGAGGAATGGCAGCACGCCGGACTACCGATTGAGGCGGAAGCGATCCTCCTGATCGAGCTGGATGGCGAGCCGGCGGCGATTGAAGTGGAATTGGCCGACGTTGCCAGGCTGTGCCGTGAGCGCGGCGCGGCCGAGGTGCGGGTCGCCGCCGACGCGGCGGAGAGCGCGATCCTCTGGTCGGCCCGGCGCTCCGTCTCGGCCTCAATGGCCCGCATCCGTCCCACCAAGCTGGGGGAGGATATTTCGGTTCCCCGAAGCGCCATCCCGGAAGCACTGGGCGCCGTCCGCGAGATCGCGGCCAAATATCACCTGCAAATCCCAGTGTACGGCCACATCAGCGACGGAAACCTCCATCCCAACATCCTCTTCGACCGCCACGACCCGGAGGAGGTCGCGCGCGTCAACCGCGCCGCCGCCGAGATCTTCGCGGTTGCCATCTCCCTGGGGGGAACCTTGACCGGCGAGCATGGGATCGGGGCCCTGAAGAAGGAGTTCCTCGCCGATGCCCTGGATCCGGTCGAGTTGGAGATGATGCGGGGGGTGAAACGGGCGTTCGATCCGCAGGGGATTCTCAATCCGGGAAAGATATTTCCCGCCGCGCTGGACTGACGGGCACTATTCCCAGTCCCACAGCAGGTGCTTGGCGATCGGTCCCGCCTTGACCAGTGCGTAATAGCTGTCCGCGAAGGCTCGTGCCTCCTCCTCGTCGTGAAAGAGCCGCTGCTCCAGGAGTTTGAGGGTGAGATAGGCCTGGCGCCCACGGGTGGGCCGTTCAACGCCGACGATTGCCTCGACCCGTTCAACCAGAATGTCCACCGGCACATTGGCGCGGCCCGCACGGGAGAGAAACTTTCTCTCCTCGCGGCTAAACGGACTGATCGGTTGTTCACCGCTCCACATGGGCCCTCACCTCCTTGCTCCTGGGGTACTGGTGTTTGGCGCATCGTGTCAAGCTGCTACACTGTGGGCTGGGGCGGCGGGCCGGGGCGCGTACACGCCCACCAAGGGAGCGGACAGGGATTGGCGGATCTGGCGGATCGGGCTCTGGCCCGGCGAATGGCCATGGGCGACCTCGGCGCCCTGGAAGATCTCTATGATCGCTACGCTTCCTTCATCTACTCTTTTGCCTTACGCATGGTGGGTGATTCGGCTGCTTCCATGTTGATCGTGGAAGATACCTTTACCTTGGCCTGGCGCCAGGCGGACGCGATCGTGGGCCAGCCGGGGATCGTGCGTGATTGGCTGGTCTCGCACGCCCATACGACCGGCATCGCGCTCGTCCATCAGCATCGCGCGGGCCAGGGGATGGATCCCGAACGGATAGCCGATCCTTCCCCCGAGGTCGGACCGGAGTATCAGGAGGACCGGGAACTCGCCGAACAGCGGACGCGCACCCAGGAGGCATGGAGCAGCCTTTCGCGCGAGCAGAAGCTGGCTCTGGAGCTGGCCTATTTTCAGGGGTACACCCAGGACGAGATTGCTCCCCTGGCCCGCCTCCCCCTCTCGGAGGTCACTCAAGCCCTAGCTGGCGCCCTGGAGACGCTGGGCACGGCGGCGGCCATGCCGCTTGGGGGGCGCCCGCTATGAACAGCCCGCACCCTGAGGATGCCCTTCCAGCCTACGCGCTCGGCGCCCTGGACCTGGAGTCGGCCGAGCACGTCCATACCCATCTAAGCCAGTGCCCAGCCTGCCGCGTTCTCACCCTTCGCGCCCTGCATGGCGCCTGTACCCTGCCATTTGCACTGGACGTCTATCCGGTGCCGCCCGAGGTGAAGCAGCGGGTGGTCGCCCGGGCGAAGGCCATCGCCGGCGCTACCGGGGCGGCGCCCGAGGACGCGGCCTCAGGAGAACCTTCGGCTCAGGCGGGCAAGTCACGGATCGAGACACCGCCACGCCGCCGGTCCCTGGCGAGGGGACTGATCCGCGGCTTCACTTTCCTCTTGCCCTGGGCGGCGGCGATCATTGGTTGGCTGGCCGCCGGATCCCTGCTCCTCTATAGCCATGGGGTATCCGACCGGGTGCGCACGACCACGGACACCTACCAACGACGGATTGCCGGCTTGAATAGCCAAATCGTGCAAACCCAGGCGCTCCGCGGCTATTTGCTTCTGCCGCGGGTGGCGGTAGAACCCCTAAAAAATTGGATCAGCGCCACCTCCAGCACGCGAGTGCAACTGATCCGTGCTCCCGGCTACGCCCACGGCATCGTGATCGCGCATCATCTGGCGCCGCCGCCCTCCGGCGAGCAGTATGTCGTATGGGCCGAGACGCAGGACCACGTCTTTCAGTCTCTGGGGACATTCGTCACCTCCAAGCCGGATGGAGACGCCCTTCTGGTAGTGAGGGCGGCTCAGCCCCTCGATCGGCTGCTGGAGATCGGGATAAGCATCGAGCCCACTCCAGGCCCGGCGGTTCCGACCTCCGCGCTCCTCTTCACGGCCGCGCTCAGCACTCCCACCGCGCTTCCCACCCGGACGCCAACCGTCGTCCCGGCCACCCAGCCACCTACTCTGGCCGGCGCGGGAGCCACGGCGGTGGTACGGCATCGGGAAAAGGCGAACCCAACCGCGACCCCGGCGCCGCGGTGAGACGACGATCAGCGGCCTCGGCGCGTCCTCTCCAGCAGCCAGAGCACCACCAGCCCAGTCAGCACCACCTGAAGCAGATAAAAGGCGTATTCCTCCACCGGGATGACCCCAATAACCGGCCCGAGAACCTGCCGCCGGGCGAACGACCAGACGCCATTGCGGACCAGGGCATTATCCCAGGGCGCCGTATAGACAAGCGCGGCCAGCATGGTAAACCCCAGGACGGCCAGAATCCAGCGATCAAGGCGCGGCCGTCCCACGAACAGCAAAACGCAGATCGGCAGCACCAGGAAGATACAGAGGAACTCAAGGTAGGTCATCGATTCTTATCGTAGCGATCGCGGGGGTGACATGCCCAACCAGAGCTCGCCGGCCCGCGCCGCCTGGTCCGCGCGCGCGGCGGAAAGCGTGGCGCGAAGCGTACTCGACCTGATGTGTCGAGTGGGAACCTGGAGGCTTTTGCGGATCGAGACGGAGGGTCTTTCCTGGGTTCCCCGCCACGGGCCGGCGATTCTGACCTGCAGACACTACCATTACCTTTACGATGGGGTAGCCCTGATCAGCGTCGTGCCGCGGCGGGTCTCCCTGATGGTCGCCCTTGATTGGGTGAAGCGCTCCACCATAAGGAAGCTCATGGCCGCCGGCTGTAGGATAGCGCGCTTCCCGGTAGTGATGCGCGAAGCGCGGCCAGGGTACTCACCAAGCGCCAGGGGGGGCCGGCAACGTGGCGCCCGCGATGCGCGGCTCGGGGCGCGAGCGGCGCTCGATCTGCTGCGCGACGGCCGCGTGCTGGTGATCTTCCCCGAGGGCTACCCCACGATCGACCCCATCGCCGCGGTCAAGACCTCTGCCGACGAGATTTTGCCCTTCCGGTCGGGGTTCGTCACCCTGGCCGCCCTGGCCCAACGCCAGGGCCTCGGGCCCGTCCCGATTATCCCGGTGGGCCTGCGCTACCGCCAAGGGAAACCGCTTCGCCTGATCATCCGCTTCGGCGCCCCACTCTACCTGGCCCCCGGCGCGAACCGGCGGGCCTTCCTCGGCTGCGTGGAGGATCGGGTACGGGAGCTTTCGCGGCCGTAGCGCCCATGAGAATGGTCCCACCCACGGCCACGGCCGCGGAGGATCCATCGAGCGCGGCCATGCCCCGAGGATGTCAGGCGTGAGACGGCGCCGATCCATTGGTCGCGGAGCGCCCGGAAGGCAACATGCTCGCCTCCAGCGGGGAGAGGCCCAATAACGTTTCGAACTGACTCTTATCGAGGGTTTCCTCGGTGATCAACCGCTCGGAGATCAGGACCAGTTTTTCCCGATGCTTTTCCAGAATCTCCTTCGCGCGGGCGAACGCGGTGGTCACGAGCCGGCGCACTTCGGAATCGATCTCCACCGCCACGACCTCGGAGTAGTTGCGCTGCTCTCCCAGATCGCGCCCAAGGAAGACCATTTCCTCCTTGTGCCCATAGGCCATCGGGCCCAGCTTGTCGCTCATGCCGTACTCGGTCACCATCTTGCGGGCCAGTTTGGTGGAGCGCTCGATGTCGTTCTCGGCGCCCGTGGTCATTTCGCCAAAGATCAGCATCTCGGCCGCCTGACCGCCCAGGCTAAAGGCGAGCGTGTCCTCAAAGTAGGAGCGGGTGTAGAAATAGCGATCCTCGGAGGGAAGGAGTTGGGTAAAGCCGCCGGCCATCCCACGGGCGATGATCGTCACTTTGTGCAGGGGATCAAGATTCGGGAGCATTTGCGCGACCAGGGCATGACCCACCTCATGGAAGGCGGTCACGCGCTTCTCGTGCTCGGAGATGATCCGGCTCTTCCGCTCCGGGCCGGCCACCACGCGGTCGATCGCCTCCTCAAGCTCTTGCATTCCTATTACCTTGCGATTGCGCCGTGCCGCTAGAATGGCCGCTTCGTTAAGGAGATTGGCCAGATCGGCCCCCGAGAAGCCCGGCGTCTGCTTGGCCAGGGTGTCCAGGCTGGCCGATTTGTCCAGCGGCTTGCCGCGGGCGTGGACTTCCAGCACCGCCAGCCGTCCGCGAATATCGGGCCGATCGAGGATCACCTGCCGATCGAACCGCCCCGGCCGCAGCAAGGCCGGGTCCAGCACATCGGGGCGGTTGGTGGCGGCGATCACGATCACGTTGGTATTGGTGTCGAAGCCGTCCATCTCGACCAGGATCTGGTTCAGGGTTTGCTCGCGCTCGTCGTGGCTCCCGCCGAGGCCGGCGCCGCGTTGACGGCCCACGGCGTCGATCTCGTCCACGAAGACGATGCACGGCGAATTGCGTTTGGCCTGCTCGAAGAGATCCCGCACCCGGCTGGCCCCCACGCCCACGAACATCTCCACGAATTCGGAGCCCGAGATGCTGAAAAACGGCACCCCAGCCTCGCCGGCCACCGCCCGCGAGAGCAGCGTCTTCCCGGTGCCGGGAGAGCCCACGAGGAGGACGCCCCTGGGGATCCGTGCCCCGAGCGAGGCGAACTTCTCCGGATAGCGGAGAAACTCCACCACCTCGGCCAGTTCCTGCTTCGCCTCCTCCACTCCCGCCACGTCGGCAAACGTGACCGAGGGCCGATTGCCGGTAAACATCCGCGCCCGGCTCTTCCCGAAACTCATCGCCTGGTTATTGCTTCCCTGGGCCTGCCGCATCATGAGGAACAGCAGGCCGCCAAAGACCAGCAAGGGAAGAAAACCACCGATCAACTGAAGCCAGTTCCCCAGTTGGCTTGGCGCGGTGTTCGTATAATCCAGCTTCGTGATCGAGATATTGTTGTCCTTGAGCAACTGCGGAAAGGAGTCGTTGTCACCCAGTTGGGTTGACCATTTATCGCCGCCGCAGGCCGTCGAGCGGTCCAGGTGTACGGTACCGCCGTCCACGGTCACTTTGTCGAGCGCGGACTGGGAGCCGTGGCCGCTCGCGCAACCATTGGTGTCGTTCACCAAGTAGCTCATGACCTGGCCGAGGTTCGTTGCCTTGTAGGTGGTGCCGCGGCTCATCAGCGAGTAGGCGATCGCGATCACCAGGACCAGGATCACCAGGTAGACAAAACTGTTACGGAGCCACTTGGCGTCCATGCTGGATCCTCCGGCGTAGGGACTCGGCGCCGTAGAGCGCGAACAACGGGCGGCGCCCACGGACGCCGGTCACGGCATACCAGAGTATAGCAGACCAAAGTATAGCAGAATCCGCTTCACCCTCATATCGGTGGATTGGCCCGGTTTACGGGGGATTCCGCCCGCGTCGCCCGGATCAGGACGGCCTCGCTCGTCCGCTCCGTGACGGCTACCCGAGCGTCCAGGCCTACGCCAACCACCCAGGCGATCCCGAGCGGCCCAGTCACCAAGGGGAGATGGTCACGCTCGGCCCGCGGCACTTTCTGATCAACGAGGCTATCTTGCACCTTTTTCGTACCCGATAAGCCAAGAGGCCGCAGGCGGTCGCCGGGCCGGCGACCGCGGACGATCACCGGAGATCCCAGGGCTGTACGATCGCACAGGGCCTCCATTCTGGCAGTGATCTCGCGTCGGACGAGCAAGGCCCTTGCCTCGTCCCCAGGCACGATGCCCGCCTCCAGCCGCCACTCGCCAAAGAGAATCCGCCCGGGAACCGGCAGCCGAACCTCGGCGAGAGGCGCGCGCGCCCTGGGACGGAACAGGTGAAGCAACTCTCCTCGCCGCTCGGCCCGGAACCCTCGCCCGATATCCAGGCTTCCGCGCGCGCCTTCCCCGGTCGCCAGCCGATCGATCTCCTCGA
Source organism: Chloroflexota bacterium (assembly GCA_035534995.1). Taxonomy (GTDB): domain Bacteria; phylum Chloroflexota; class UBA5177; order JANWHV01; family JANWHV01; genus JANWHV01. The sequence continues at coordinate 49,397 of DATLQX010000056.1, forward strand.
TCATCCGGGCGGACAGCGCGGCGCCGGCCCCAAGAAGCTGCTCCACGGCAAAGCGAAGTACCCGCGTTCGCACGGCACGGGGAAGGAGGGCCAATGGCTCGCGGGCCACGCGCAGCCCCTCTGGCCGGCCTTCATCCTGCTCCACGAGCGCCTCGCACGCCGCCTGGCCCTCGGCTCGTAAGTACTCGGCATCAACGGCGAGCAGCGCGGCGCACCGGGCCAGCGCCTCTCGGGCCCGCGGATTGAACCGTTCCAGGACGGGCAGCAATTGGGACCGCACGGCATTCCGGCGGAAGGTGGGATCTTCATTGGACCGGTCATGACGGGCCGCCAGGCCATGCGCCTCGCAAAACGCCGCCGTGACCTGGCGCGATTGATTCAGCAAGGGCCGAGCCAGATCACCGCGCCGCGGCCGCATGGCCGCCAGGCCGTCCAGTCCGCTACCGCGGAGGAGATGGAGGAGGAGGGTTTCCGCCTGATCGTCCTCGGTATGGCCGGTCGCGATGCAGCCGGCGCCCACCCGCGCCATCACCTCCCGGAGCACCGTATAGCGAACCTCGCGGGCCGCTGTCTCGATCGAGCAGCGGTGGCTGGATGCGTAGGCAACGACGTCAACCCGCACGATCTCACAGGGGAGGCCCAGGGCGGCGGCCTGGCTCGCCACGAAGGCGGCATCCTCATCCGCCTCCGGGCCGCGGAGCCCATGATGCACGTGCGCCACCCGGACCTGGAGACCAAGCCTTGGGGCCAGCGCGTGCAGGCACAGGAGCAAGCAGAGGGAATCAGCCCCGCCGGAGACCGCCGCCACTACGCCCTCGGAGGGGCCGAAAACCGCGTGTTTCCGGCAAAAGTCGGCGACGTTCGCGAGCAGCGGTGAGTCCGCGGGGTCCACCGTGCCGTTTATTCCGCCGGGTCGTCGAACTGCTCACCCATCGGTTGCTCGCCATAGCCGCGTTCGGCCCCGGTCTTCCGTCGTCTGGCCACCGCCTCCTGGACGAAAGGATGGTCCCGGTTCACCCGCACTACCTGGCGCACCTGGTTATCTGGCATCTCCATCGGCTCCTGGAAAATGATCGAGTTGCGCATGAAGACGTTGAGCACGCCGCGAATGTCCTCCTCGCCCACGCTCAGACCAATGGGCCGGCTGCTACTGGCCAGATAGCGGACGATCCCCATGTACATAGGGTGGTCCCAGTGATCGGACATCCAGTCCATCCAGCCCGCCACCCGGACCTCAAGCTCACCGAATCCGTGCTCCTCCGGGTCGATCGGATCCTCCACGGTAGCCGAATCGACCAATACCTGGCTGATCGAACCGGGAACGCCGCTGATCACCACCCGTTTCCCGAAGCGGTTGACCAGCATGGCGCTGGCCCGGGTAAAGTCCTTGTCGCCGGTCCCGAGGATGAAGGTCTCGATGTCGTCGTTGAACAGGACGGTTTCAAAGATGTCCATCACCATATGCAAGTCGGCGGAGCTTTTCAAGCGCCCATCGTCGCGCAAACGAAGAGGGACATCCACGCGCTTGATCATGGATGCCTCGAACTTCCCCTGTAACAACTCTGGTTGCTTGGTGAAATCGGCATAGGCATAGGCAACTTTGACCAGACCGTATTTTCTCGCCTTCTGAATCAGCCGCTGCGGGTCGAACTCCCTCCCGCGCTTCAGCAACTCATAGCGGAGGTTTTCCAGGTCAATAAACAGCCCAACTTTGGCGGATCCATTCATGACGAAATACACTGCCTCCCAGGTAGAGTACGAAACAAACACACAGCACAGTGCGGGGAATACAAGAAAACCAGGTGGCCGGATAGCCTCCCAGGCAACCGAACCGCGAAACGCGGGGCGGTCTCGAAGTGAAAGCGCGCATTGAACTCTCAAGGTGCGAGCAAGGTTGTGGTAGATTGCTGGAACCCACATGCAAGTATACTGCGATGGCTGGGTTCCCGAATCGGCCTTCCTCTCGGAATTGTGCCCAATAGGGGATAGCACGCACGGCTAACACCTGGTAGCATTCATCCATGGCAATCGTCGACACGACCACCAATTACGTTGCTGTTGATGGAATCCATGGGCGCGGTAGGCGGTTCGCGGCCAGGCATAGCTGGTTTCCGCGGACCATGGCCGGACTCTCGCTTGCCCTGGCGGCGACGGGCGGCGCGCTCGGTACGGGCCACTGGCTCTCCGATCACGCGCGTCAGGCGGCGCCGGCCCGCTCCCGCGTGGTGGCCGTACATCGATTCGCGCCACAGGCCGCCCCGCTGCCGCAAGCGCCGGCCCCTCCAAGCCGGGCGGTTCTTACCGCTGACGGGATCGGTGGGATCGCGAATTGGGGTTGGGCGCCCTCGCCCACCGTCTCGCTTCAAGTGAGCCTGGTTGGCCTGCGCCAGAGCGTGCCGGTACGGGCTCAGGCGGAAATCGAACCGGCGGGCCAGCCTTTTACCGGGCAACCAACCGTCTCCGGCAATCCGGTCAGCCTGGAGGCTGGACGGGTGGGCCGGCAGCCCCTGGCTTTTTCCGACCTTACCAATGGCGCCCTCTATCACTGGCGGGCTCGGACCATGGCGGCCGACGGGCACCCCAGCGCCTGGTCGGTAGGCGGGGTCTTCGGGGTGAGCACGACGGCGCCCGCCCCCCCGCAACTGGCGGCCACCAATGTCAAGGTTGACGGCTGGTCCTCGGCGGGCAAGTTGCTGTTCCGCTGGACCCCCATGGGCGGCAGTTCCCCGGTAGCCGCCTTCCAATATGCCCTGGTCCGCCGGGGAGTGGTCCTGGCTGCCATGCAGCCGCGGTGGACCACCACCGGAGCCACCGTGCTTTCGGTGCCGAAATGGCGCGAGGGACGTTGGGAACTGCTTCTAAGGACGCGCGACGCGGCGGGGCGATACTCCAGCCCGTCGATTATCCCGTTCTCCCTGGCCTATCACGCGCCGGCCGCGCCGACCATCGTGCTCGCTACCCCGCGATCCGGCAGCGCGAGCAACGCCAGAACCCCCACCCTTAGCTGGACTTCCGCCCGAGACGTGGTCCCCTTGCGGGGATATCAGTATGCTCTTCTTCCCGGCACGGTCTCCACGCCCGCGAACGTTGCCTGGAACGATACGGGATCACGAACGCTGGCGCTCGCCGGCCTGCGCGACGGCCCGTGGACCGTCTTCCTGCATGCGGTCAACGCAATGGGCGTGGTATCCCCACCGGTACGCTGGTCGTTCTCCCTGGATCGCCAGGTGCCCAAGCTCAGCGCGCCGGTGGTCTCGGACGCCAGTTTCACCGCTCCCGTGGAGCGGCTGCGGGTGAAAATGACCCTCACGAAGGCCGCAACGGTCACCTATCGTATCTACAGAGCCGGCCATGTGACGCCGCTGATCATTAAATCGCTTGGGGTGGTGGGACCAGGACCCATCCACGGTCTGAGTTGGAACGGAACCACGGTCCCCCATCATCTCGCGGCGGCGGGGAACTACCGGATGGTCGTGCAGGCCGTGGACGCGGTGGGAAACCTGGCCAAAGTCCAGATGCCGCTGATCACCGTACAGACGAAGCACATTCTCGTCTCCGTCAGTAAGGATGAGATGTGGGCGTACGATGGGACCAAGCTCGTCTATCATACCCTGGTCAGCAATGGCGGACCGGATACGCCTACCTTGCCAGGTATTTTCCATGTGGAGTCTAAGATTCCCAACATGGTCTTCCACTCCCCTTGGCCGAAGGGTTCGGCGCTGTATTATCCCCCGTCGCCTACCAACTATGCCATGCTCTATAACGCCAACGGAGGATACTTTATCCACGATTCTCCCTGGCGCTCGAACTACGGTCCCGGCAGCAATAGCGTGGCTGGTACGCCGGGCGGCAACTTCACCGGTACGCACGGCTGCACCAACGTTCCCCTTTCCGCCATGACTGAGTTTTATAGCTGGACGGATGTCGGAACCCTGGTGCAGATCGTCCCCTGATCCTGCCAGGGTCAGCGTCCTTTCCCGGGCCTCCGGCCTCAGCCGGAGGCTCCATGCTATCGGCGCGACGCCTCCACCAGGTCAATGAACGCCTCCGCGGCGGGCGATAGATACCGCTGGGGGTTCCATCCCAAGCCGTTCCGCAGGACCACCGGCTGATCCTGATCCACCACCACCGCCGCTCCCAGGGTGAATCCCCGCAGATCCACGGTCTCGGGCAGAATCGCCACCCCGAGACCGGCCTCCGCGTAGGCGGCCAGGGTTTGCCCCACGGTGCTCTCCATCGCCACGTAGGGGTGGAGGCCGGCATCGTGCCAGGCAGCGGCAAGCCGGAGCCGGGTCAGGTAATTCTCCTTCAGCATGAGGAGGGGGATCGGCGCCCGGCCTTCCGGGGCCACCAAATCGCGCAGGTCTATGGTCGCCGCCCGCGTGATTTCGTGGCCCTTGGGGGCGAGCGCCAGGATCCGGGCGGTCAAGAACGGCACCACGGTCAGGGTCCGGGGGACGTCGATCGGGACTACCGCCAGATCCAACTTCCCTTCCAGCAGCATGGCGATCAGGCCCAGGGCGCCATCCTCCAGCACCCTCACCTCCACGGCCGGATGCTCGCCTTGAAAACGCCGGAGCAGGGGAGCGAGCACGGTGGCCGCCGTCTGGGGCGAGGAGCCGATCGACAGAGAACCCCCGCGGGCGTCCAGAACGTCGCGGACGTTCCGCCGGCCCCGATCCGCCTCCAGGAGGGCCGACCTCGCCGGGGCGAGCAAGGCGGTGCCCGCCGCGGTCAGGCTAATCCGTCGCCCCTCCCGATTGAAGAGCGGGGCGCCAAGCTCGCGCTCTAAATCACGCATTTGCCGAGAGAGCGCCGGTTGGGAGAGTTCTAGATCGTCGGCGGCTCGCGAGAAGCTCAGCCGTTCGGCGACCGCCACGAAATAGCGCAGATGATGTAGTTCCATACCTCTTACTATAACATATGGTTATACCTTTCATAGGATCTCGTCTATTGTGGATATGGGAGGATCGGGGTACGATACACGCCAAGCCCGGTATGGCCGGCGGACGAGGACAGCGATAGGGGAAGGGTACGATGGCCAGGACCATGTTCGACAAAATCTGGGACGCGCATGTGGTGCGCGAAGTCCCCGGCGATAAAACCATTCTCTATATCGATCGCCATCTGGTCCATGAAGTCACCTCGCCCCAGGCGTTCGAGGGCCTGCGCCTTACCAACCGCTCGGTTCGCCGGCCCGAGGCCACCTTCGCCGTGCTGGACCATAATGTCCCCACGACCGGCCGCCATCTGCCCATTCAGCAGCCGGACAGCGCCTTGCAGGTCGCGACCCTTGAGCGGAACGCGGTCGAGTTTGGTATCACCCTGTTTGGGATGGGCGACGTGCGCCAGGGGATCGTGCATGTGACCGGCCCCGAGCAGGGTATCACCCTTCCCGGCATGACCATCGTCTGCGGCGATTCTCATACTTCCACCCACGGAGCCTTTGGCGCCCTGGCCTTCGGGATCGGGACCAGCGAGGTCGAGCATGTGTTGGCCACCCAATGCATGCAGCAGGATCGTCCAAAAACCATGGAAGTGCGGGTCGAGGGCGCCCTCCCGGCGGGGAGCACCGCCAAGGATTTGATGCTGGCAATCATCGGGGCGATTGGCGTAAACGGCGGCAATGGACATGTGATTGAGTACACGGGCCCCGCCATTCGCGCCTTATCGATCGAGGGTAGGATGACCCTGTGCAACATGTCCATTGAAGGCGGCGCCCGTGCCGGGATGGTGGCCCCGGACGAGAAAACGTTCGCCTACTTCAAGGGCCGGCCCTACGCTCCCAAGGGGGGCGCCTGGGACGCGGCGGTGGCCGCCTGGCGCGAATTACCCAGCGACCAGGACGCGGTCTATGACCAGGTCGTGGTGCTGGACGCCGCCTCGGCGGTACCGCAAGTGACCTGGGGCACCAACCCCGGCATGGTGGCGCCGGTTGATGGCAAGGTGCCGGATCCGGCGGCCATGGAGGATCCCAGGGCGCGGGCGGCGGTGGAGCGGGCCCTGGAATACATGGCGCTCAAGCCGGGCACCCCCATCACCGAGATTGCCCTGGATCGGGTCTTTATCGGCTCCTGCACCAACGCGCGGATCGAGGATCTCCGCCTGGCGGCGCGCTTCGTGGAGGGACGGAAGGTGGCGCCTACGGTGCAGGCCATGGTCGTGCCCGGCTCCGGTCTGGTCAAGGCCGAGGCGGAGCGGGAGGGACTGGACCGGATCTTCACCGAGGCCGGCTTCGAGTGGCGAGACGCCGGATGCAGCATGTGCCTGGCGATGAATGAGGATCGTCTGCAACCAGGCGAGCGCTGTGCCTCCACCAGCAACCGGAACTTCGAGGGCCGTCAGGGCAAGGGCGGGCGCACGCACCTGGTCTCTCCCGCCATGGCCGCCGCCGCCGCGGTCGCCGGGCACTTTGTCGACATCCGCGACTGGCACTAAACCAAAAGCTTGGAGCGACCACCTCTGAACATCTCGGCGCCGATCCTTCCCTCCGGCCGCGGCCAGAGGCCCTGGCGCGGACAAAACTGAAAGGGAAACAGATCCATGGAACCGTTTACAACTCATACCGGCGTGGTGATGCCCCTGGATCGGGTGAACGTTGATACCGATCAGATCATCCCCCAGCGTTTCCTGCGCAAAATCGCCCGCACCGGCTTCGGCCCCGATCTCTTCGCCAATCTGCGCTACCTTGGTGATTCCACCACGCCCAATCCCGATTTCGTCCTGAACTTCCCCCGTTACCAGAACGCGAGCGTGCTCCTGGCGCGGGCCAACTTCGGCTGCGGTTCGTCGCGTGAGCATGCGCCCTGGGCCTTGCACCAATACGGCTTCCGCTGCCTGATCGCCCCCTCCTACGCCGATATTTTCTATAACAACTGCTGCGCCAACGGGCTCCTGCCCGTGGTCTTGCCCGAGACCACGGTGGACGCGCTCTTCCGCGAGGTGGAGGCGACCCCAGGCTATGCCCTGAAGGTGGACCTGGTGAATCAGGTGGTGGTCACCCCCAGCGGGGACCGCCATCCCTTTGCCATCGATCCGTTCGTGAAGGATAGCCTGGTCCGTGGGCTCGACCCGATTGGCTGGACTCTCCAATTCGATGATCTCATTTCCGCCTATGAGGCGCGGCACGCCGCCGCGGCCCGTCCGTGAGCACGGGAACCGACAGCGCCGCCGCCCACTTCGACCGGGTGGCGGCCGCGTACGCCTCCAGCCCGGTACACGCGCGGGGAGAGGATCTCCCATGGATGCTGGAGACCCTGGCGCCCCAGCCAACCTGGCGGGTGCTGGACGTGGGGACGGGCGCTGGTCACGCGGCCATGACCGTGGCGCCGGGGGTGGCGCGGGTGACGGCGGTGGATGTGGCACCAAGGATGCTGGCCGTCACCGCCCAACTGTGCGCGGATCGGGGAATCGGCAATGTAGACACCCGGGAAATCAATGGGCGAGATCTACCGTTCGAGACCGGGGCGTTCGACGCGGCGATCAGCCGGTTCAGCGCCCACCACTGGCGCGAGCCAGAGGCTCTGGTAGGGGAAATAGCGCGCGTCCTCCCCATTGGCGCGCCCTTTGTCCTGATCGATTCCGTGAGCCCGGAGGAGCGGGCCCATGACAGCTTCCTCGCTGGCCTCGAACTTCTCCGCGACCCCAGCCACGGACGGAACGATACGGTGGCGGAGTGGCGCCGACGGTTCATCCGGCATGGTTTCGAGCTCGCCCAGGTTCGGACCTGGATGCTGGAGCTTGACACGGAGGAATGGCTCCAGCGATCCGCCACCGTCTCCTGGCGCTCCGGCGCCTGCCGGAGCCTCCTGGCCGAGGCGCCCCCGGAGACCGTCATCGCCTTCGCGATCAAGGACGGCGGCGCGCGCTTCAGTATTCCCTGTGCCGTGCTCCAAGCGGCCCGCCTCTAAAGCGGAGCTCCGTACGTGAGTCGCCCGGCCAGGAACTCGGGTACAATCTCCGTCTCTCGTGCCTGATCTCCCACCCGTTCCACTCGGTACGCACGGGCGTTTGGCCGGGAACTGATCACCCGATGCAAATGTTCACCGGCGAAATGGAGCGCTACCCCGTCATCCGCCGCGTAGCCGTCCGCCAGGGCGCCGGAGGCCACCAGGCTCCTGAAGGTAGGGCGGCGGCCGGCTTCCGAGTCATAATGAGGACAGGCGCTGCCAGGGAGGAAACCCAAACACGTCAATGAGGTGAGGGAACCGGGAATGGAGTCGGTCAGCCCCTGGCTGAACCAGCAGATCGCCCCGGCGCTGAGCCCGGCCAAAATGACCCCATTCCGCCATGCTTCCCTCAGAATAGAAGGAAGCTCCCATTCACGCCACACCGCCAGCATGCTTTTGGTATTCCCGCCTCCCACGTAGATGATCTCCTGCTCCAGAAGGTAGGCGCGAACGTCCGAGACGCCGAGCGCGAAGAAGGACAGATGCGCTGGCTCGCAGGGAAGGCGACTGAAGGCGGCGTAAAACCGCTCGATGTAGGAGGGAGAATCACCTGGCTGCAAGAAGCAGACGCGCGGCCTGGCGGAGCGCCCGAGACTCAGCACGTAGCGGTCCAGCAGCGGATTCTCCGGCTCCATGGAGAAGCCGCCGCCACCCATGGCCACGATCTGGCCTTCACTCACCGTCGGACTGCCACTCGTTTCGGTCATCCTGATTTCCCTTCGTCGTGTCTCACATCTTCCCGGATCATACCCCGTGTCATTGGGCATCGGCGAACACGTTATAGGGGTGCGGGTCTCCGACCGGCCGCGCTTGGCGGTTCTCCGACTGAACGGTCGGATCGTTCCCGAACCAAGCAGGCCCAGCGACCCGCGCTCCGCGAACGTGTCTCGGACACAAGGGCGCGAGAATGGCCATTTGGTACAGTGAAAGGAGGACGGAACGGTGATGTCCGAGCGGGCTGATCGGGCATATGGAGGAAGAGGACGCGCATGAACGTGGCCGATTTCCCGGCGCTGCCGGACGATGATGGACAACCAAGTAACCGGATCTTGATTCTGGGCGCTGGATATGGCGGTCTCCGCTGCGCCCAGGCGTTGAGCAAATATCTGGACGATCCAGGGGCGCCCGAGGTGGTCCTGATCGACCGCAATAGCTACCACCAGATCATCACCCAATTACCCGAGGCGGTGAGCGGGCGACTAAGCGCCGATGACGTGGCGGTCCCCTTTTCCGAATTGCTCAAGCACAGCCGGGTCCGGTTCATCCAGGCCGGCGCCCGCGAGCTTGATCTGGCCAACCAGTGCGTGGTGACCAACCGGGGCATCCTGAGCTATGGGACGCTGGTGATCGCCCTGGGCAGCGTTACCGCCTATTACGGCGTTCCCGGCCTGGCCGAGTACGCGCTCACCCTCAAATCGGTTGAGGACGCCGAGGAGGTGAACCGCGCCGTCACCACGGCGATCGAGCAGGCATCGCGTGAAAGCGATCCCCGCGCCCGAAGCCGCCTCCTCTCGATTTTGATCGGCGGTGCCGGTCTGACCGGGGTTGAATTGGCGGGGGAGTTAGCCGAAGTTCTTCCGACCATCGCCCAGGAACATGGAGTCAACCCCAGTGAGCCGCGAGTGACCTTGATTGAGGCAACCCCCACGGTCCTCCCCAGTATGCCGGCCCGGTTGCAGAGCAAGGCCGCCGCCATTTTGAGCGAACTGGGGATCCGCCTGGTATTGGGCGGCAAGGTGGTGCGGGCCGACGCCGAGGGCATCGACCTGGCGAGCGGGGATCGGCTGGTGGGCGGCACCTTGATCTGGACCGGAGGGATCATGGCGCCCCCCTTGCTTTCGGAAGCGGGCCTTCCCACCGTCCCCAACGGGCATGTCCTGGTGGGCGAGTACCTCCAGCCGGCGGGCTATCCCAACCTCTACGTGGTTGGCGATTCGGCCCGGCTGGCCGAGCTTGAGGACGACCAGGTCCTGCCTCCCACCGCCCAGGTGGCGCTGAAACAGGCCGAGGCCGCCGCCTATAACATCGTGGCCGGTTGGGAAGGGTGGCAGCGTAAGCCGTATATTCCCAGCAACAAGGGGCAGGTGGTCTCGCTCGGGGCGGAGAGTGGGGTGGCATCGGTGTTCCATATTCCGCTCGTTGGCAAGAAAGTGCTGGCGCTCAAAGCGATCATCGCCGAGTCGTATCGGTTCTCGGTGACCGGACAGCTGGGATCCAGGCGCTAGTACAACCTGACCCAGGTGCCCTTACAACCGCATCGAGATTCACGCCCCGTTCCGTAGCTGTGTATCCACAAAAAGGAAAGTCCATGCTCCGTTCTCCCTGGCGCGCCATGCTTCGCCGTTCGGGCCTCGCGCTCATCGCTCTGCTCGCGGTAAGCAGGAGCGTCGCCGCGCCCGGCCAGTCACGGGCCGCGAGCGCCAGTCTTCCCAATCAGGCTCTGGCGGCCATGACGAATCTCGATCAGGACTTTTACGACCCGCACGTATGCGCCAGCGTGCTGAAGCAGGGGAACAAAGCGAGACAGAGACGGGAAGTCGACATCAATGGTTCACGATATCCATCCAGAAATGATCCCCTACCGTGCCATCGTCGTACCATTCTTCGTACCGTTCATCCACAAGCATCGAGATCTTGTCCCGTCCCCCATGTGGACGCCCATCAAGCACCCAAGGATTCGGGGTAGCACGCCACACTTACGTGAGTGTGGCAGTGGAATCTAGGGCTGCTCGTCTCGGAGGAGGGCGATCAGGCCATGGAAGGCGGCCAGATAGCTGTACCAGCCGAGGCCCGCGACCTGGGCCCGGACGGCGGCGGCGAGCACCGAATGGTCGCGCCATGGTTCCCGCGCGTGGATGTTGGAAAGATGCACCTCGATCACGGGGAAGGGCATGGCTTTGATCGTATCGTGGAGACTGACGCTGGTGTGGGTGAGCCCGCCCGCGTTGAGGAGCGCCCCCGCCGCGCGTTCGCGTTGGGCATGCAAGAGATCGATCAAGGCACCTTCATGATTGGATTGGAAGCACTCGACCGTGCAGCCCAGGCTTTCCGCCTCGCGCCGCAGCCGGTCGTGGATCTGGTCCAGCGTGGCGTGGCCATACAAATCCGGCTCCCGTGTGCCAAGTAAGTTGAGATTGGGACCGCTCATGACGAGAATATGCACGAAATCACCTCCCTACGTCGTGGCACGCTCGATATATGCCACCCCCAGCGGAGGCAGGGTAATGGTAATCGACTGCGGCAAGTCGTGTACCTTGCCGGGAGTGGAATACAGCGGCCCTTCGTTGATCACCCCACTCCCCCCGAACCGGCGGTCGTCACTGTTCAGGCGCTCGCGATACTCGCCGGGATACGGCACCCCGACCTGGTAGGCATGCCGGACCACGGGAGTAAAATTGCAGGCAATGATCAGGAACGGCCGTGACTCCTCCAGGGTCGCCGGCTCTTCTGGAAGCGGGTCAGGCGAGTCAGACGGCGACGAACTGGGCTTGCCCCGGCGCAGCATAATCAGCACGCTTTGATCGACATCCTTGCAGTCGATCCAGGCGAACCCGTCCAACTCGTAGTCAAGCTCCCATAACTCACGCCGGCTGGTGTAGAGCGTGTTCAGCGCCCGTACCCAGTCGCGCACCCCCCGATGGGGCGGGTGTTCCAGAAGCTCCCAGGGTAAGGCGGCATTGAAGTTCCACTCCGATGTCTGGGCGAAGTCGCCGCCCATGAAGAGCAGCTTCTTACCGGGATGCGCCCACATATAGCCGAGGAGGGCGCGGAGATTGGCGAACTTTTGCCACTCGTCGCCCGGCGCCTTATAGACCAGCGGACTCTTCTCGTGCACCACCTCGTCGTGCGAAAGCGGCAGAAGATAGTTTTCCGAGTAGTTGTAGAGCATGGAGAAGGTGACGGTATTGTGGATGAAGCGGCGATAGAGCGGATCGGTCTTGATGTATTCCAGGGTGTCGTGCATCCAGCCCATGTTCCATTTCAGGCTGAAACCGAGCCCGCCCAGATAGACGGGACGGGAGACCATCGGCCAGGACGTGGACTCCTCGGCCATGGTGAGCACGCCGGGAAACAGCTCGTGTACCAGGCTGTTGAAGGAGCGGAGAAACTCCACCGCCTCCAGGTTTTCCCGCCCGCCGTATCGGTTAGGTACCCACTGCCCCGATGCCCGCTGGTGATCCAGGTAGAGCATCGACGCCACGGCATCGACCCGGAAGCCATCCACATGATAGACCTCCAGCCAGAAACGGGCGTTGGAGAGCAAAAAGGTCAGCACCTCACCCCGGCCATAGTTGAAGACGTAGGTTCCCCAATCAAAGTGCTCCCCTTGCCGGGGATCCGCGTGCTCGTAGATATGGCTGCCGTCGAAATAGCCCAGCCCGTGCCCTTCCTTGGCGAAGTGCGAGGGCACCCAGTCCATGAACACGCCGATTCCGTTCTGGTGGCAATAATCGACAAAATACATGAAGTCCAGCGGACTGCCAAAACGGCTGGTCACCGCGTAATAGCCCGTCGTCTGGTATCCCCAACTGACGTCGGTGGGATGCTCGGTGATCGGCATCAGTTCGATGTGGGTATAGCCCAGGTCGAGGACGTAGGCGACCAACTGATGGGCAAGCTCGCGATAATTAAGGAAACCGCCGTCCGCCGCCCGCCGCCACGAGCCCAGGTGGACCTCGTAGATGGCCACCGGAGTGTCAAGGTTGTTCGAGCGGGCCCGGTTGGCCAACCATTCTTCGTCGTGCCACTGATAGTGGGAAAGGTCGGCCACGATGGACGCGGTGAGCGGGCGCGTCTCGGCCGCGAATCCATAGGGATCGGTCTTGTCGACCTGATACTCCTGGAGAGCGGAGTGAATATGGTACTTGTACCGCTCGCCAACCGAGACTCCAGGAATAAACAGCTCCCAAATCCCACCTGGGCCGCGCCGTCGCATGGGATGTGTTCGTACATCCCAGTGGTTGAAATCGCCGGTAACCGACACCGAGCGCGCGTTGGGAGCCCAGACCGCGAAATGCACCCCCTCCACCCCGTCCACGGTCCGTGGATGGGCGCCGAGGAAGTCGTAGGCGCGGCTCTGCGTCCCCTCGCCCAGAAGATGGAGATCCAGATCCCCCAGAAGCGGCGGGAAGCGAGCGAGGTCGTCCATAGCCACCTTAGCGTGATCGCTTGAGTTCATAAAAGTTTGGCTGCCGCAGCATCCAGGAGGAGTGTTCCCAGAGATCGAGGGCAGCCTGGCCCATTGGCGGCTCCTGGATGATGGGACCGTAGAAGCCAAAGTCCAGATCGTCCACCACCAGCCAGGGAACCCCGAATGCCTCCAGCCGGCGTACGACATCATCATGCTCCTGGAGCACGGCACGGTTCACCGCCGGGTCGCTCAACGCCCGCTCCAGGAAGGTGGGATCAAGCTCCGCCTCGGCGACCGCCGCTCGCACCACCGCGGGGTTCGCCAGTTCCTGCTCGCGTTCGTGGCGGGCTCGACCAAGGGTTAGGTACAGGCGATCGATCGCCGCTTCCCCGCCTTCTTTCCGGGCTAACCATAGGGCACGCAGTGCCGCGTCGGCCTCTCTGGCGGCCGGCCCCGGCTGGGCCTGGTCGCTATTGATCTCATGCAGCGAGAACAGTTTCCAGTGAAGGGTGATCGCCCCTTGCCGTTGCACCTCGCGGGCCCACAGCGAGGTTTTCCAGGCCCAGGGACACCGAGGATCGAAGTAGAAGGTGAGGTTGGTCATGCGGTTGCCTCCCACGGATAAGGTCCGGCACTCATTTCCGGTCACCCACCCGTACTTGCCAGTATGCCGTCATTACCAGAAAGGCTTCAATTTCCGTCGCGGGCGGAACCTGCGATACTATGTCGGCAAGGAGTACGCATGCCTCGAGATCTACCGATCAGTAACGGCAGGTTGCTGGTTACCTTTGACAACCACTTCCGCATCCGCGACATCTATTATCCGCACATTGGGAGCGAGAACCAAACCGCCGGCCACATTAATCGGATTGGCGTCTGGGTTGATGGAGACTTTGCCTGGCTGGATAATCCAGCCTGGGAACGCACGATGGCCTACTTACCGGGCACCCTGGTGACCAACGTGGAGGCGCGATCCGAGCGTCTGGGTCTTAGCTTGGTCTGCCATGACTGCGTGGATTTCGACCTGCCGGTGCTGCTGCGGCAGATTCGTATCCACGATCTGCTGGGTCAGGCCCGTGACGTGCGGGTCATGTTCCACTACGACTCCTACCTCTACGAAACCGAGGTGGGCGATACGGCCTGTTACCGGCCGCAAAGCCGCTCGCTCATCTTTTACAAGCGGGAGCGCTACTTGCTGGCCAGCGGTTCCGCTTCCGCCCAGGCCGAGGCGGATCCCACGGTTCACGTGCTCCCAGGCTACACGGATCCTGGGCGGATCAAGCCGATGCCCAACGACGGCATCGCCAGTTGGGCCACCGGAACCAAAGTGATCCATCAAAGCGAGGGAACCTGGCGCGACGCCGAGGATGGGGTGCTGGAACGGAACGCGATCGCCCAGGGCTCGGTGGACGGGGTGATCGCCCTGCACGTCGCCCTGCCGCCCGGCGGGGTGTCGACCGTGCACCATTGGCTGTGCGTGGGCCGGACCATGCGCGAGGTCGAGGATCTCTCGCGTGAAGTCGAGGAGCGGCGCCCCGAGATGATGATCCGCCGCACCGCCGACTACTGGCGGGTCTGGGCGGAGAAGGACGGACGGGACTTTGGCGACCTCTCACCCGAGGTGGCCGAACTCTATAAGCGCAGCTTGCTGATCGTGCGAACCCAGATCGATCACTCCGGCGCCATTATCGCCGCCAACGATACGGATGTAGCCGAGGTCGCCCGCGATCACTATAGCTATCTGTGGCCGCGCGATGGCGTCCTGGTCGCCGAGGCATTGGATCTGGCCGGCTATAGAGAGACTCCCAGGCGCTTCTACCTGCTGATGAGCAAGTTGGTCGAGCCCGAGGGCTACGTTTTACATAAGTATAACCCCGACGGTAGCCTGGCGAGCTCGTGGCACCCGTGGTCGGACGGGGATGGGAACGCCCGCCTGCCAATCCAGGAGGACGAAAGCGCGCTGCTCCTCTACGGGCTCTGGGTGCACTACAGTCAGAGCCGAGACGTTGAGTACCTGCGGCCCCTCTACCGGAAACTGGTGCGCCCGGTAGGCGATTTCCTGGTGAGCTACCGGGAGCCGCACACGGGATTACCGGCCCCCTCGCACGATCTCTGGGAAGAGCGTTACGGGATCCATTCCTTTACCGTGGGCACCGTGTGGGCCGGCCTGGAGGCGGGCGCCCGTTTCGCCGATCTGTTTGGGGAGAGCGAGCGAGCCGCGCGCTACCGGGCGGTGGCGGCCGAGATCCGCGAGGCGGCCCTCCGCCATTTATGGAGCGAGGAGGCGGGCTCCTTCGTCCGGATGGTGACGGTGCGGCGGAACGGCGTGGTGGACCAGCATCATGTCCCGGACAGCAGCATCTATGGCTTGATCCGCTTCGGCATGATCGACCCCGACGACCCTCGCGCCGTCTCCACCATGCATGCCCTTCGGAGCAGCCTGACCTGCAAAACCCCAATCGGCGGGGTAGCTCGCTACAGCAATGACTATTATTACCAGGTAAGCTCGGACATCGAGACGATTCCCGGCAACCCCTGGTTCATCTGTACCTTGTGGATGGCCGAATACGATGTCATGCGGGCGCGGACGGTCGAGGATCTGGAGCCGGTTCGGGCTACCCTCGAGTGGGTCCGGGCCCGCGCCCTCCACAGCGGCGCCCTGGCCGAGCAGGTGCATCCACTCACCGGCGCCCCTCTTTCGGTCTCGCCCTTGACCTGGAGCCATGCCACGTTGGTCGGCCTGGTGGATCGTTATCTGGTCAAGCGACGGACCCTTCTGGCCGAGGCCGAGCTTCGGGCCCTGCGCCGAGTCTTCGAGGGTTAGAAATGGTGATCCAAATACCCTGGCCGTTCCGTAGGGGCACCCCTTGTCGGTGCCCTCGGTCGGGCCACCAAGGGCACCGACGAGGGGTGCCCCTACAACTGGAGGGGACGGGATGAGCGCGGACAGACATGAACTGGATCCTACTCTTCTCGACGCAGGCGACCGCTCACTCTACGCGGTGCCCACCTTCGCCGAGGGGCCGCAAGGGAGCCTCCCGCTGACCGAGCGGATGTTGCTGGAGCGCCCGAGCGGGGACATTTTCGGCCTGAGCCAGGACGCGGGCATGGGCTGGGCGGCTGACCAACTGGGCGGGAAGGAGTTTCTGATTCTCAGCACCCAGGGCGGGATCCGCGCCCCCGATGGGCGCCCGATTGCCCTGGGCTACCACACGGGCCATTGGGAAGTTGGTCTCCTGATGGAAGCAGCGGCCAATGAGCTGCGGGCCCAGGGCGCCATCCCCTTCGCTGGATTCGTCACCGACCCCTGCGATGGGCGGACCCAGGGCACGGTGGGGATGATGGATAGTCTCCCCTACCGGAACGACGCGGCGCAGGTGTTCCGCCGGCTGATCCGCTCCCTCCCGACCCGGAAGGGAGTGATCGGGGTCGCCACCTGCGACAAAGGGCTGCCGGCCATGATGATGGCTCTGGCGGCCATGCATGACCTGCCGTCCGTGCTGGTGCCCGGAGGGGTAACGCTGCCCGCCCTGGAGGGCGAGGACGCGGGCAAGGTGCAGTCTATTGGGGCCCGGTTCGCGAACAAACTGATCACCTTGCAACAGGCGGCGGATATGGGCTGCCGCGCCTGCGCCTCGCCCGGCGGCGGCTGCCAGTTCCTGGGCACCGCCGCGACCTCTCAGGTGGTGGGCGAGGCGCTGGGACTGTCACTCCCGCACAGCGCCCTCACCCCTTCCGGCCAGCCGCTCTGGCTCGACATGGCCCGCCGATCCGCGCGGGCGGTGTTGAAGCTTGAGCAGCGCGGCCTGGCGGTCCGCGATATTCTCACCTCCGAGTCGGTTCACAATGCCATGGTCGTGCATGCCGCGTTCGGCGGTTCCACCAATCTGCTGCTGCATGTACCGGCGATTGCCTATTACGCCGGCTTGCCCCGTCCCACCGTGGAGGACTGGCACCGAGTGAACATCTCGGTACCCCGCCTGGTGGACGTGTTGCCCAACGGGCCGATCGGCCATCCCACGGTGCGGGTGTTCCTGGCCGGCGGTGTCCCAGAGGTGATGCTCCACCTCCGGCAATTGGGATTGCTGCGTCTCGATGCGCTGACCGTGTCGGGAGCGACCCTGGGTGAGGTGCTGGAATGGTGGGAGGGTTCGGAACGCCGCCGGAGTCTCCGCGAACATCTGTCGCGCCAGGATGGCGTGGATCCCGACGAAGTGATTTACTCCCCCAAACGGGCGGCGGCGAACGGGATGACCAGCACGGTGACTTTCCCCCGTGGGAATCTGGCCCCCGACGGCTCGGTGATCAAAAGCACGGCCATCGACCCCACGGTGGTGGACTCGGACGGCGTCTACCGGCATACCGGCCCGGCGCGCGTCTTCACCACCGAGCGCGCGGTGATCGCCGCCCTCAAGAGCCTGGGAACCGACCGTATCCGGGCCGGTGATGTGATCGTGCTGATCTGCCGAGGACCGCGGGGCGCCGGGATGGAAGAGATCGCCCAGATCACCATTGCCCTCAAGCATCTCCCATTCGGGAAACATGTCGCGGTGCTCACCGACGCCCGCTTCTCCGGCGTTTCCACCGGGGCCTGCATCGGCCATATCGCTCCCGAGGCGCTGGCCGGCGGACCGGTGGGCCGATTGCGTGATAGGGATCGGATCCGCGTCGTCATCGACCAGCGGCGACTGGAAGGCAGCATCGACTTTGTTGGAGAAGCGGATGCCGAGGTGACACCCGAGGAAGGGGCTAGCATCCTGGCCGGGCGCCCACCCCGCCCCGACCTGGCTCCAGACCCTCAACTGCCGGACGACACCCGATTGTGGGCCACTCTCCAGGCAGTGGGCGGCGGCGTCTGGGGCGGCTGCGTGGCCGACGTGGAAGCGATTGAGTCTGCCTTGAGGGCGGGCGGCGTACCGATTTGAGAGGCCGATGATCCACCTTGAGCACGTAATCGAGGATACCCTGGCTATTTGTGCGACGGCCTCGCCCACCGGCTTCGAGCACCAGCGGGCCGCCCTGATCGCCGCCCGGCTGGCGGCCATTCCCGGCATCGTGCCGGAGTTGGATACGCATGGCAACGTGCTGGCCCGGCTGGCGGGCCGGCAAGCCGGCGGCCCGCCGGTGATCGTCGCCGCGCACCTCGACACGGTATTCGGTCCCGAGGTCGCCCTGGCGCCCAAGCGCTCCGGCGATCGCCTCCTGGGACCGGGGATCGGCGATAACTCCCTGGCCCTCGCCGCCCTTCTGGCCCTGGCCGCCGACCTCCAGCAAACGCCGCCGACGGGCGACGTGTTGCTGGCCGCCACCGTTGGCGAGGAGGGCCTGGGGAATCTCCGCGGGATCCGCGGGTTGCTGGGCGACCAGCCCGCCCGCTTCGTGGTGGCCCTCGAAGGGCACGGGATCGACAATCTGGTAACCGGGGCGGTGGGCAGCACCCGGCTGGAGATCACCTGCGAGACGGCGGGCGGTCATTCCTGGCACGACCGCGGCGCCCCCTCGGCGGTGCATGAGTTGGCGCGCGCGGTCACCGGGCTCGCCTATAGTCTACCGCCGGCGGTTCCCGGTCTGGCGGTGAATGTAGGAACGATGAGCGGCGGTACGGGTATCAACGTCATAGCCTCGCGGGCGATCCTTCAACTCGACTTGCGGGCCGTGGATCCGGCGGTGCTGACCCGCGGGGAAGTCACCGCCAGAGCCATTGTCGCCGCCTCCCCGACCAGGGCGTCCGTGACCTTCTCGATCCGCGAGCTTGGCCGCCGCCCCGCCGGAGCCCTGAGGAACGATCACCCAGCAATCGCCCAGGTCCAAGCGGCGCGGGCGGCGGCGGGGCTGCCGCCGGCGATTCTGGTGGACGGATCCACGGACGCCAATGCCGCCTTCGAGCGGGGCCTGCC
>DATLQX010000057.1:0-3593 GCA_035534995.1 Chloroflexota bacterium
TGGCCGGGCGCCACGTGCGCGGTGGGAGCGGCCACGCTCAGGCGGATCGCCCGCTCCCTGGGGTCCACGTGGATGCGCGCGTAGCCCATCCTCCAGACCGGGGGCGGGCCGCCGGCGCTCTCCCCCCGCTCCACCACCACGCTGACGTAGGTATCGGGCAGGTACGAGGCTGGGATGGGCACGTTGATGGTGGCCCCCATGCCGGAGAGCCGCCGCGTTTGATAGCTGAGCACATGGCCGCGCTCGATCGAGATCAGGGCCAGCATGTTTGGATACGGCGCCGTCACCAGGACATGGGCCACGTCTCCGGTGTGATAGGTCTTCTTGTCGGTAACCAGACGGATATGTCCCTGGGGCTGGAAACCCCAATCGATCGGTTTCTCGCCCCCGGCATAGAGTTCGAGCGAGCTTTCCACATGGTTGCCGAAGCGATCGGTACTGGTGGCCGAGAGGTGGTATTCGCCGCCCGTGGGGGCGGTAAAGCGGACCGAGCCCTTCCCGTGGCCATCGGTGATGGTGCTCTGGGCGCCGATCAAGGTGTCGTGGGGTACGTAGTTCTGGCTCACCGAGCCGTCGGGATTCACCTTCACCTGGTTACTATAGGTCCGGCGGTAGAAGGCCACCCGCACCGCTTCATGGGCGGCGGGCGTCACCCCATCGTTCCCCACGGTCACCACCGAGATCGTTTGCGGCTTGCCGGGGTCGATCACCTGAGCCGGAGCGCTCAGGCCGATCTGGAAGGCGCTGTGATAGACGGTGACGCTGGTGTTCCCGGCCACCGGCGAATTATCGAGATCGGTGACGTTGGCCTCCAGGGTGTAGCTCTGGACCAACTTCCCTTTCGGCAGCCGCGCCGGCAGGCGGAGGTGCAGCTTGCCCTGGGCATCGGTCACCGCGTCACCCTGAAACAGGGTGTAGCCGGAGGAATAGGGTGGGATAGGGCCGATGGGGCCGATGGAGGCGACACTGGAGGCGGCGGGGTCGTAATCGCCGAAAGCGTAGTCCGCGAATAGGGGGCTATAGAAGATATAGTCATAGCCCAGCATCGACCAGTGCACTTTGGCGTGGGCTACCGGGCCGCCAAAATAGTAGCTTACCTGGACATCGGCGTTCACATACTGGCCCAGTGAGTAGGTGGGCTGGGGCGTGGTCACGGTCACGCTAAAGGTAGGCTTCTTGTATTCCGCCACCTGAAAGGAAGCATTGGCGCTGTAGGTACTCTTGGTAGCCCCAAGCTGATAGTTGCCCAGTGAGGCGTTGGCGGCCAGGGTGAAGTCGGCGCTAAAGGAGCCGAAGCGATCCAGCACGACCGTCCGGCGGCTCACCACTTTGCCGTTCGGATCGCTGAGGATCAGGCTGATCGGGCCGGAGACCAGGCTATAGGTGCCATCGTTATCCGCCCGCACGATGCCACGGGCATGGACCACCTGGGCCGGACGGTAGATCGGGCGATCGGTGTAGAGGGCTAGACGCAAGGTGGGCTGGAGGGAGGCGGCGGAGAGCCCATAGTCGTAGGGATTGACCCCATTGCTCCAGTTAGAACTGGCGACGATCGCGTCGCCGCTGTTCGTGCCAAGGATCACCACTCCCATATCGACCAGTGACTGCTGGTCGCCGATCCCCGGCACGTTCAGCAGCATGGTCCCATCGGCTCCGGTGCGGCCGGAGGCCACCACGGTCTGGCCGCCGATGGTGGCAGGATGCACGGTCGCGCCCGGCAGCATCGGCCCCAGAGGTCGGGGCGGCCCAGCATATCCCTGGCCGGCGGCCACCGTGAGGGGCAGGCCCGCCACCGGCTGGCCGCCGGCTAGATCAGTGGCCCATACCAATACCTGACGCTGCGACACTTTCAGGGTAATGCCGGTGCGGGTGACCAGCAGCAACTGCTCATCCACCGCCTGCCCGCTCCCCCGAGCCTGGACGAAATAGTAGCCGGGCGGGAGGGTCGATTGCCCCGGCAAGGCTACGGGCACCTGGATGGGCACCGTCTTGTTGAGCGGGGCGTTTGGCAGCTTGGTGAAGGAGAGGATGCGCGAACTGGAGGGCGGCAGGTTCTGGCTCTGGTTGTATTGACCGTTCAGATCGCTGACAAACGCCGCCCGATCCAAGCGGTAGAGAGTGTAGGTGATGGCGCCGGGATTGATCCCCTGCAAGCTAAGAAGGATAGGACGATAGGCGTCATAGGTCGCGACCCCGCCGGTGACGAAGCCGAGGATCGGGGCCAGGGGCGCCGTGGTAAAGTGGAAGCTATAAGAAGTGGTAAGGGCGTCGCCTGCCCTCGCCCGTAGGCCCGCGCGCACGATTACCGTATACCGGGTGGACGGGGCGAGATTGCCGTAGATAAAGAGACTCAGGTCGTCCTGGCCAAAGGAAATGTAGCGTCCTGGTACATCGGGACTGATGCTCACATGCTGGATGGCCGAGGTCTCATTCACCGGGGCGCTGAAATCCACCTCGACCCCGGAACCCTGATCATTCGGGCCCAGCACGGCGCCGTTGGCGGGTGTGGCGTCCGTCACCCGCAGGTAAGGGGCGATGGCGAACTGCCAGTGGGCGGGCGTGGTCATCGGCAGTGGCCCCTCGGCCGCGCGGGCGGTGGTTCCCTCGGCGGCATTGTAGGTCGCGGTACGGACCAGCGGGGTGAGCGGCTGGAAGCGGAGAGTAACGGAATCGGGCCAGGAGAAGGTGCCGGCCACTGCCTGTCCCTGCCCATCACGCAGGGTAAAGGCCGCCTCGGCGCTTGGGTGATCCATCGGTTGGTTGAATTGCACGGTCACGGCGGGTCGCGGCACCGCGTAGCCGTAGGCATCGGGCGGGCTGACGTTCAGCACGGCGGGACGCAGGGTAGAGAACGACCAGGAAAAATCCTGTTCCAGCCGCGTGCCGTCGATTGCCTTCAGGCCGGCGGCCACCCGGAGGTGGTAGACGGTGGCGGCACGCAGGGAGCCCATCTGATAGCGATAGATCGCCGTGGTCACCCACTGACCATGACCGGCCAGCGGCGGGTCGCTCACCACCGGGCTGGGCAATTGTTGTTGCTCGACTCCGACCAGCGGAGCCACCGGGCGGTCGAAGGCCACCAACACGGTGGTGCTGGTGATCACCTCGGTCGCGTTGGGACCGGGCGAGACGGCGCGCACGCTGAGGGTGGGGGACAGGGCGGCCCGATGGGCGGGGGAGGCGGCCAAACCGGAGCGCGGGCCATAGGGGGCCAGTCCACTGGCGAGCAGGCACGGCACGGCCAGGAGAGCCAGGACGCGCGGCACCAGGGTGCGTCTGGGCATGCCAAACATGAAAGTGACCTCCACTAGAATAAGATTGGCGCGGTACGCCGGATTCCCGCGCTCTCGGCTCATGGCGCGGTATCCCCGAGTTGGTTCACCGCGCGTCTGGAGGCTATAACGTGGAGGGGAGGAAGAAGGTAACGGGTCCAGGCTCCTACCCGCGCCGTGCACGGCCTGAGTTCTGAAAGAAGGAATTGCTCACATCATGCGTCACTCATTTTCGTTGCTTTCCGCCGCGCTGACCAGTGGAGCGTTGCTGTTGACCGCCCTCTTTCCCGGAATGCCGTCCGCGGACGCGGCGGGGGGCGG
>DATLQX010000058.1:0-48161 GCA_035534995.1 Chloroflexota bacterium
ATTTGCTTGACTCCGCTCTCGTCGGCTGTGTATTGCTTCCCGAAAACCTCCGTTCGCGAGAATCAATCCAGGTTCCGTCCGCTGGGCAGGCACGCTGCGGCCACCGTGTCTTGGTTGCCCCCTTACGGTAAGGGGCGTACAATGCGGCAGATAGTATCGCGGTCCTGGTGCCTTGGCGCGAAGGATAAGATCGCTGGGGCGGCCCGGAAATGCCTGTCCGCGGGCGCCGGCCCGTTCAAGGAGTATCTGGTGCGCGCGACGCGATCAACATGGCTCAACTTGCAGACGATCAGTGAACCGCCGCCGCGGCTGGAGCAGGCGGCGGCGTCGGCGGCCCTTTCTCCCGTCGCCGCGCAAGTACTGCATAACCGGGGCATCGATGCCGAGGCGCTCCCCGCCTTTCTGGCTCCTCATCGGGAGTTCGGCCACGATCCGCTCAGCCTCTTGGGGATGAAGGAGGCCGTGCGACGTCTTCTGGAGGCTCGGAAAGCGGGCCAACTGGTGGCGATTTATGGTGACTTCGACGTGGATGGGATCACTAGCGTGGCCGTGCTGATGCATGCTTGCGCCATGGCCGGTATTCGGGCGCTCCCCTATATTCCTCACCGGCAAGACGAGGGATCGGGCCTCAACGTTTCCGCTATCGAGCGGCTGGTGGGCCAGGGGGTTGGGTTGATCGTAACCGCCGATTGCGGGATGAGCAGCGTCGCGGAGGCGCATGCCGCGGAACAATTGAGCGTTGACCTGATCATCACTGATCATCACGTGGCGATCGCCACATTGCCACGCGCGGTGGCGATCGTCGATCCCCTCCAACCAGGCTGCCCGTACCCGAACAAGGATCTCGCCGGGGTTGGGGTCGCGTACAAGGTGGCGCGCGCCCTGTTGCGCGCGGTGGGCGAACCAAAGAATCGCGGCCAGGCGCTCCTCGATCTGGTGGCGGTGGGGACGATCGCCGACATGGTTCCGCTCGTGGGAGAGAACCGGACGCTCGTCTGGCATGGCTTGCGCGTGCTGAATAACTCCCCGCGCCCCGGCCTTCAGGCGATCATTGCTCGAAGCGGGCTTCGCACGGGGTGCATCACCTCGACCGATGTTGGCTTCCGCCTCTGCCCAAGACTGAACGCGGCGGGCAGAGTGGATCAAGGATCGCTCGGGTACGATCTGCTGGCGGCCGGCACCTACGAGGAAGCCGATGCATTGGCCCAGAAGTTGGAGGAGAAGAACGCGGAGCGGCAATTGCTGACCGAGCAAGGGCTGGCCGCGATTCACGCGGAGATCGCGTCTCACCCGGCCGGGGACGACGCGCGGCTGATCATGGTCCGGATCGAGCCGTGGGCGTCCTGCGTCATGGGACTGCTGGCAGGGAAGCTGGTTGAGGAGTTTGGCAAGCCGGTGATCGTCCTACAGGAAAACGGCGACGACGTGCGCGGATCGGCTCGCGGCACTCGTGGCTTCGGCGTGCTGGAGGCATTCAAGGCCAACGCGGATCTCCTGGACCGGTTTGGCGGGCATGAGATGGCGGCCGGTTTCACCACCCGACTCGACCGGATCCCCGAACTGGCGGAGCGCCTACGGATTCGCGCCGGCCAACGGTTGGCGGCCGAGGATGTCCTCCCTACCCTCCGGATCGACGCCGAGGTTGCCGCCCGCGATCTTACCTGGTCCCTACACCAAGAGCTACAACTGATGGAGCCATTTGGCATCGGCAATCCTCTGCCTGTTTTCCTCTGTCGCCGGCTGCGCGTCCTGGAATATCGGCGGATGGGGAATAACCACCTGCGCATGATCGTGGGGAAGGGCGGCCAGCGGTTGCCGGCTCTCGTCTTCCGCCGGGGCGACCTAGCCCCCCATCTGCGGCGGAATAGCGAGGTTGACCTGGTCTTCAGTCTTGAGGCGAACGACTGGAACGGCTGCCGGACGCTTCAGCTGCGCGTGCGCGATCTTTCTTTCGAGCCCGCCTTCGGCTATGAGGCTTAGGGAGACCGCGACTAAGGCGCGCCAAACCGGTATAATAGGGCGAAACATCCACTGTTTCGAGGTACTGCCGTGTCCCAACTCCACCCAAACGTCGCCCTGGCGGCTCCGCCGCGCTCGCTGGCTGATCTGTTGTCCCTGGCGGGGGGCTATTTGCCCACGCTCGGCTTGGAGATGATCGAGCAGGCGTATCAGTTGGCGGAAAAGGCCCATCTGGGGATGGTTCGCCGCTCGGGAGAGCCTTACGTGCAACACCCGCTGGCGGCGGCCCTGATCGTGGCGGATATGCATTTGGATGCGATTACCATCGTCTCCGCGCTCTTGCATGACGTGGTCGAGGACACCAGCGTCGGGCTGCCGGAAATCCGCGAGCGGTTCGGACCGGCCGTGGCGCACATCGTCGACGGGGTGACCAAGTTCGAGGAGATTGGCAGGCGCCAGCGTAATTGGGCCGACCAGCAGGCGGCATCCTCCGAGGAACAGCGGAAGGGCCGCGAGCGGGCCGCCAAGCAACAGGCCGAGAATATCAAAAAGATGTTTCTCGCCATGGCCGAGGATCCGCGGGTGGTTCTGGTCAAGCTGGCGGATCGCTTGCATAATATGCGGACTTTGAGCGCCCTCCCCGAGCAGAAGCAGCAGCGAGTGGCCCTGGAGACCCGAGAAATCTACGCGCCTCTCGCTGGACGCCTTGGCATGGCGAAGATCAAGTGGGAGTTGGAGGATATCGCGTTTCGTTATCTTGAACCTGACGGTTACACCTGGGTCATTGACGCGCTGGCGGCCCACCATTCGCAACGTGAAGGCTATATCCAGCGAGTCAGCGTGATCCTCCAGGAGGAACTTGCCAAGAGTCAGATCCAGGCGGAAGTGCTGGGCCGAGTCAAACATCTCTATAGCATTTACAAGAAGCTGGTGAAAGCGGGCGAGAATGATCTATCGCGGATCTATGACCTGTTCGCGCTTCGCGTCCTGGTCGCGAGCGTTCCCGAGTGCTACCAGGTGCTCGGCATCGTTCATAACCGGTGGCCTCCGCTGCCCGCTCGAATCAAGGACTACATCGCCATGCCCAAGCCGAACGGCTACCAGTCGCTCCACACGACAGTGCTATGCGAGGAGGGTCTGCCGACCGAGGTCCAGATCCGAAGCCGTGAAATGCATAGGCTATCCGAGTACGGCGTGGCTACCCACTGGTACTACAAAGAGCAGGGATCGGCCGAGGCGCTTCCGGCGGCCCTGACTACCTGGATCACCATGCTCAGGAGCTGGCAGGAAGAACTGACGCAAAACGCGACCGACTTCGTGGACACGGTCAAGATAGATGTCTTTCAGGACCAGGTATTCGTCTCCAGTCCCAAAGGGGACATTATTGATCTCCCTGCCCGTTCCACGCCAGTGGATTTCGCTTACCGGGTCCATACCCAACTTGGCCACCGTTGCATCGGGGCTAAGGTGAACGGGATTATGGTGCCGCTGGACTATCAGCTGCAGAACGGCGATCGGGTAGAGATCCTCACCACCAAAACCCCACACGGTCCGGGTCGCGATTGGCTAAATTTCGTGGCCTCGGCCAGCGCGCGCGAAAAGATCCGCCAGTGGTTCAAACGCCAGCATCGGGACGAAAACATTGCCCGGGGCCGAGATCTGATTGAGCGAGAATTGGGCCGGCTGGATCAGAAGACGTTGGCCGGCATGTCACCGGACATTCTTGCTACCCTGGCCGCTACCATGGATTTCCGCGGCATTGACGATCTGTTCGCGGCGGTCGGCTACGGCGCGGTGAGCCCCCAGGGAGTGGCCATGCGGTTGGTGCCGCGCGAGGAGCCGCAAGCCGCCCTACCCAGCGGTGTCCCGAGAGTCTCCGATCCGGCCGGGGGCCAGATCAGGGTCATGGGGGTGGGTGATCTGCTCACCCGCCTTGCCGGCTGCTGCCAGCCGGCCCCTGGTGACCAGATCACGGGCTACATCACGCGCAACCATGGGGTGACGATTCATCGGGCCAGTTGCCCCCGCGTGCTCGGTGAAAGTGAAGCCGAGCGCTTGGTGCAAGTTGACTGGGGAAGGGCGCCCCATCAGGATCTCTATAACGTGACCATCCTGGTCCGGGCCTGGGATCGCGATGGTTTATTGCGCGACGTGAGTACCGCGGTCACCGAGGAGCGAGTCAGCATCGCCGCCGCCAGCGTGGGCGCTCATCAAGATGGGAGCGCCACCATTCACCTGACGCTCCGCATCTCGAACATCGACCAACTCAGTCGCGTTTTTTCGCGGTTGGAGCGCGTGCGGAATGTCTATGAAGTTCGCCGCGATGGCGCCAGCCGCCCCCAGACTGCATAGCCGACGGACGACGTCATTTCCGTCGCCTGGTCGTTGCCCCCTCGGTGAGCGATGCTCACCCCTTTTGCCCCTTAGCCCGCGCTTGACAAACCTCATCCGTTGTTCCAAACTCATAAGGGGAAGTTGAATAAAACAATCTTTATCTATCGAGACGAAAATGCGCGAATGGCGTGAATTGCGGTTCTATTTCCGGGCGCTGGCCGATGTGCGGCGCCTCCGCATGGTGGCGATCCTTGCCGCCACGGGAGAGGTGGGAGTGAAGGATCTCTGCCTGCAATTGCGGGCCAGCCAGCCCTTGGTATCGTGGCATCTACGGGTGCTTACCCGGTGTGGCCTGGTCGCCACCAGGAGGCAGGGACGGCAGGTGTTCTGCTCGCTCAATCGAGAAGCTTTCGCCGCGTATCAGATCCGGCTGGCTCAGATGCTCGATGATCGAGGGCTGGAGAACGAGAGCGCCTCGAGAGAAGACGCGGGACAGTTCGTCGGCGTTACCCCACCAGTACGCGCCGGATTGTAGGGAAAGGGGTAAACCCGTGGCAACGGTTCGCGTGGCGATTATCGGCGTGGGCAACTGTGCCTCGTCCTTGGTGCAGGGAGTCCAGTATTACCGGAATGCCGCCGACGATGACTTCGTGCCCGGTCTGATGCACGTCAATCTGGGCGGCTACCATGTGCGGGATATTGAGTTCGTCGCGGCCTTCGACATCGACCGGAACAAGGTGGGGAAGGATCTATCCGAGGCGATATTCTCCGAGCCGAATAACACGCTCAAGTTCGCCGATGTCCCCCGTTTGGGGGTACCTGTCCATCGGGGAATGACCCATGACGGACTGGGCAAGTATCTCTCGGAGATCATCACCAAGGCGCCCGGTCCCACCGCCGACATCAAGAGCATCTTGCGTCAACAGCGCGTCGACGTGGTGATCAACTACCTTCCCGTGGGAAGCGAGATGGCCACCAAATGGTATGTGGAACAGATCCTCGACGCCGGTTGCGCGTTCGTCAATTGCATCCCGGTTTTTATCGCGCGCGAGGAGTATTGGCAGCGGCGTTTTCTCGAGCGGGGCCTCCCCATGGTGGGCGACGATATTAAGTCGCAGGTGGGCGCCACCATCGTCCATCGTATGCTCACCCGGTTGTTCCGGGAGCGAGGCGTGCGGGTCGAACGGACCAGCCAACTCAACGTGGGTGGGAACACCGATTTCTTGAATATGCTGGAGCGCGAGCGACTTGAATCGAAGAAGATTTCCAAGACGAATTCGGTGACCAGCCAATTGGACTACGAGATGGGCAAGGACAACGTGCATATCGGCCCCAGCGACTATGTGCCCTGGCTGACCGACCGCAAATGGGCCTATATTCGGCTTGAGGGGCGGACCTTCGGCGACGTGCCGCTGTCCATGGAGCTGAAGCTGGAGGTTTGGGATTCACCGAACTCCGCCGGCGTGGTCATTGACGCCGTCCGCTGTGCCAAGCTAGCTCTGGATCGCGGGATCGCGGGTACGCTGGAAGGGGCGTCGGCCTACTTCATGAAGTCGCCGCCCGTGCAGCACGCCGACGATTGGGCCCACGACATGGTGGAGGACTTCATCACCGGAGCGGAAGTTCCCACTACCTTTTCCACCGGGGTTACGCCGTGCTAGTCGTTTGGGTCTGGCATGCAATCTGGATCTTGAGCCGGGTTGTCCCGTACCGATGGCTCCGCCGGTTCGCGGCCGGCCTTGCCTGGGTCGGGTTTCTGGCCATGCCCCGCAAGCGCGCGAACATTCGCCGCAACCTGCGGGTCATTCTCACCGGATCACCGGAACCGGGAACGTTTGGGGCCGAGCGGCGCATTCGTAAGCTCGCTCGCCAGGAAATGGCCGGGTATGGTCAGGTGATGCTCGATCTGATCACCTTACCGTCGATCGCGGAACGGGTACAGGCGGATACCAAGGATACCGCCGGCTGGTGCCATCTCGACCGTGCCCTGCAGACCGGTAAGGGAGTCGTTTTCGCCACCGCCCATCTCGGGTGTTGGGACGCGGCGGGCGCGGCGGTGGCTGGTCACTGCGGTCCTGAAACGGTGTTCGCGGTCACCGAGCCCTTTCGTGATCCGCGCCTGGAGGCATTGGTAACTGGGGAACGGGCCCGCTATGGGCTGGGGGTGGTGCCCATGACCGACGTGCGGCGGATGGTTCGCACCCTCCGCGCCGGCAAAGTGCTGGGGGTACTCATCGATCGTCCGGTGACCAGTGGCGATGGGGTACCGGTGTCGCTCTTCGGGCGGGCAGCGACCTTGCCGGCTGGGGCCGCGGCCCTGGCTACTCTTGCCTCTACCGTGATCGTCCCCGGCTTTCTGCTACGCCGCCCCGATGGCGGCTTCGACGGTGAGATCCTTCCTCCCATTGAGCCAGTCCGCACGGGAAATCGGCAGGCGGACCTGGCGGCGACCATGCAGTTGGTGGTCCAGAGCCTCGAACCGGCAATCCGCCGGACGCCACACCAATGGTATATGTTCCGGGATATGTGGCCATCACCGCTGGAGAGCCGCCTTCCTAGCGGGCCAAGGGCGCGCTTTCGTCTACGCCGCGCACTCCTCCCGGCGGCTCAGTATGGGTCGGTCATTGCCGCTGTCTGGTACGCCCGGCGGCTGCCGATCGTGCGCACGGCCTGGAGGGCGCTCACATGCATCGGGTAAGGGGAGACGCATGAGGAGAGCCTGGCGTGCCAAGGGAGACTATCCATGCTGAAGTTGCAGGCATACCGCATGTTGGCGCGCCTGGTCGCCCTGGCGCCACGCTCCGCGTCCTACGCGCTGGCCCGCTGGTGCGGTACCCTATTCTCTCTCGTCCCGACCAGGCGGCGGGCTGCCGTGCGCGCCAACCTGTCGGTAGCGATGGGCCTTCAGCCTGGGGATAGGAAGGTTCGGATGGCCTCGCGGATGGCTCTGCGGCATTGGCTTCTCAACTTTGTCGATCTGCTCGCGGTAGGACGGGCGGACTTTCCCTCCCTGATCCGCCGCTCGAAGGTTGACGGTTGGGAACACTTCAACCAGGCCTACGCCCAGGGCAGAGGCGTGGTTTTGGTAAGCGCCCATTTTGGTCCGTACGACACCCTGGTCCAGCGTCTGGCCGTGCGCGGGGTTCCGGTTCTTATTCCAGTGGAGAAACTTGATCCGCCGGCACTCCTGGACTTCATGCGCGCGTGTCGCGGCAAGCTGGGCATGCGTCTGGAGCCCGTCGGGATGAAAACGTTCGCGGTGATGGCGGCCTTTTTGAAAGAGGGCGGAGTGGTAGTAGTCGTATCTGATCGTGATATTCAAGGGAACGGCGAACCAGCGGAACTGTTCGGCAGATCGGTGACCCTTCCCATCGCCGGCCTGCTCCTGGCCCTCCGCACCGGCGCCCCGCTCCTTGGGGCTTTTGGCTTCCGCGATCGGAGCGGCACGATCAGTGGGCACTTCACGGCACCCTTCACCTTTGGCCTGGAACCTGGCGCGCGCGCCGGGATCCGGCTCCCCATTGGCGAACTACGGCCGGCATTGAGGGCCGGCTTACGGGAACTAGGTATGATGCTCGAACGTGAGATCAGGCATGACCCCTCGCAGTGGGTCGTGCTGCAACCAATGTTTCACGCCGCCGGGGCCGCGCGACCGGTGCCATCTCGGGCAGCGGTTCCGGTGACCAGCGATGCTGGGGGTACCAGGGCATGAAGATCGCGCTCGTCTCTCCCTACGACTATGACGTGCCGGGGGGCGTGGGCAAGCATATCGCCGCGCTCACCAGGCAGTTCCGCGCGGCGGGGAACGATGTGCGGATCATCGCGCCAGGGTCATCCGACAGCGTGGTGGAGGATCGTGAGGGCATCTACCGGGTTGGGCGCGTCACGCCGGTGCCGGGGAATGGCTCGGTTGCTCGCATTACCCTGAGCGTTCCGTTTGTGTCGGGGCTATCGCGGCGTGTGCGGCACGTATTGGCCGCCGAGCACTTTGACGTCATTCATGTGCACGAACCACTGATGCCGTCCTTGCCGGTCGCGGTACTGTTGGCCGGCGGGAGCGCGGCGCGCGTCGGCACCTTTCATGCGTATAGGGAATCCTACTACGGCTACTACTATGGGCGTCCGATCCTGCGCCGAGTGGTGAACAAGCTGGACGGCAGGGTGTGCGTGTCACTGGCGGCTTTCGAGTTTGTCAGCCGTTACTTCCCCGGCTCCTACTCGATCATCCCGAACGGGGTCGATCTACACATGTTCAACGAGCGCGCGGAGCCTTTTCCCTGGTACCGTGATGGGCGACCAACCGTCCTCTTCGTAGGGCGGATCGAAAAGCGCAAGGGCCTGGCTTTTCTTATCCGCGCCTATCAGGAGATGCGCCTTCACCTTCCCAACGTGCGGATCCTCGTGGTCGGCCGATCCGGAAGGGCCGGCCGCGCCTATCAGCGCTATGTTCGGGCGCATGAGCTAACCGGCATCGAGTTCGCGGGAGAGGTATCGGCGGCGGACCTGCCCCGCTACTATCAGAGTTGCGATGTTTTTTGCTCGCCCGCCGTGAGTGGCGAGAGCTTTGGCATGGTGCTCCTGGAGGCGATGGCCTTGGGGAAGCCCGTGGTGGCTACCGCGATCGATGGATACAAGCAGGTGATGCAAGATGGCTGGCAGGGGAGATTGGTGCCGCCGCGCGATGCCGGGGCCCTGGCCCGGGCTCTCGTCGAACTGCTTGTCTCTCCCGATGACCGGCGCCGCATGGGCAACCATGGGAAAGTCACGGCGGCCACCTTTAGCTGGGAGCGCGTATCGTCCCGGCTGCTTCAGTTCTATGATGAGGTGCGGCGTGAGTCGGCGGGCCGCGGCTGGCGGCCATCCGTCGATCTCGAGTTGTCCCGCGCGCACGACGGCGATCTTGACCTCATACATGCCGAGGCAGCGAGTGCCGGAGGCCCTGTATAAGGCCCGGGCCCATCAGTGGGAGGTTAAAGGGGGTGCATCATGTTTAATAAGTCGATTCAGGATTGGGTGCGCGGGATGGCAATCAAGCTCGTGCAGCCATTGCTCAAGGCGCCCATTACGCCTAACTGGATTACGGTAATCGGCCTGATCTTCACCTTAGTAGTGGCCTTACTGGTCGGAGCCGGCTATCTCCTGGCCGGCGGCATCGTCCTGGCCCTGACCAGCGTGACCGACATCGCCGATGGCGCGCTGGCCCGAGCGCGGAACATCTGCACCGATTACGGCGCCTTCTTTGATTCGCTCCTCGATCGCATTGGCGAGGCGGTGATTGGGATCGGAATCATCGTCTACTACGTCAACCATGGCCACGCCATGGAGGGCTCCTTGCTCACCTATCTCAGCGTATGCGGCGCCCTTATGGTGAGCTACGCGCGGGCGCGGGCCGAGGGACTGGGGCTGGATTGCAGCGTCGGCTTCATGGCTCGTCCCGAGCGGATCGTAGTCACGGTTGCCGGTCTCGTGCTTTCGGCGCCGTTCGGTTTGTGGGTGCTCACCGCGTCCTTATGGATCCTTCTGGTGACCACGTTTCTCACCACGGCCCAGAGGCTCCTGCATGTCTACACCATTACCCACCCCACGACCAGCGAGGATCGGAAGCCCCGGCCGTTCCGCGGGCGACGGATCGCGGGATAGTATTCCCCGATGCGCCGATCTGGTTGCGGGCATGCTACGATAGGCGGGAAGTGGGTGTGGAACAATCCCCCGACGTAGGTCGGGTGGTAGCGCCCGCCGACCGCGGTCAGGGCGTGTAACGAGTGGCCGTTGAAGGACGACACATCTGGACGCGGACAGGAAAGACGGAAAGAGGTGAACGAATGGCGGTTGCCGTGGAGTCCCAGCAAGTAAGCGCCCTGGAGAAGGAGGACGGCGAGGTCTTTGCCGCCATTCAAGGCGAGCGCCGCCGGCAGGTGGAGAAGATTGAGCTGATTGCCTCGGAGAACTACACCAGCGCCGCCGTGCTGGAGGCTCAGGGATCGGTCCTAACCAACAAGTATGCCGAGGGGTACCCTGGCCGGCGCTACTACGGAGGCTGCGAGTGGGTGGATGTCGTGGAGCGGCTGGCTCGCGACCGGGCCAAGCAACTCTTTGGGGCCGAACATGCCAACGTGCAGCCGCACAGTGGGGCCAGTGCCAATCTCGCGAGTTACGCGAGCCTGCTCGAGCCCGGCGACATCGTTCTGGGGCAAAGGTTGGACCATGGCGGGCACCTCACTCACGGGCATCCGGCGAACTTCTCCGGCCGCCTCTATCACTTCGTAGCCTACGGCGTACGGCGCGAGGACGAGCGTATCGACTACGATCAGGTCGCGGCCCTGGCACGGGAGCACCGCCCCAAGCTGATCGTGGCGGGGAGCAGCGCCTACGCACGGGTGATCGACTTTCCCCGTTTCCGAGCCATCGCCGACGAAGTGGGCGCCTACCTCATGGTGGATATGGCGCACATCGCGGGCCTGGTGGCCGGAGGAGTGCATCCCAGTCCGGTGCCGCACGCCCAAATTGTCACCACGACCACCCACAAAACTCTTCGAGGTCCGCGGGCCGGGCTCATTCTCTGCCAGGAGGAGTTCAAGAAGGGGATTGATAAGAATGTCTTCCCCGGCATGCAAGGTGGGCCGCTGATGCATGTAGTGGCCGCCAAGGCCGTGGCCCTGCACGAGGCGCTGCGGCCCGCGTTCGCGGCCTACGCGGCGGCGGTGGTGGCGAACGCGGCGGCGCTGGCAGAGGCGCTACAAGGGGCCGGCCTCCGGATCGTCAGCGGCGGCACGGACACCCATCTGATGCTGGTGGACTTGCAACCGGCCGGAATCGACGGCAAAGTGGCCGAGAAGGCGCTGGACGCGGTAGGGATCACCGCCAACCGGAACGCCATCCCCTATGATCCTCTCCCACCCATGGTCACGAGCGGTCTCCGCCTGGGCAGTGCCGCCGTGACCACGCGCGGCTTCACGGTGGCCGACATGCGCGAACTTGGAAACATCATCGCCTCCGTGCTCTGGGCTCCCGCCGACCCTTCGACCCTGGCCGAGGCGGCGGAACGGGCACGCGCTTTGAGCAGCCGCTACCCGGTACCGGGGATCAAGGAGTGAAACCGGATTCAGGTGCCTCGTGCTGTTTGGCTCAGGCACTTGGCGGTTACTTTGGGGCACCCCTTGCGGGTGCCTTCGTTTGTGCCGCCAAGGGAACCCACAAGGGGTGCCCCTACGTATGTAGGGAAACCTGGCCCAATGTTGTGCTACAGGCCGGGAACGATGGCCTGCAAAACGCGGCGGAGTGGAGACTCTGACTTTGCCGAGAGGGGCGGCACGCCGGCCACGGCCCCGCCGCCGGCGGGCGTGATGCTCGGTACGGTGTTGCGCACCACCTCGATCTGTTGGTCTCCAGGGCGGACAAACCCATACGATCGCGCGGCCTGTAAATAATAGCTGCCGGACTGCAGATTCACCATATCTTGCTTCAACTGGTCAATCTGCGTGTTGATAGCCGCGATCTGCTCGACGGTCTGTTGGCGCTGATGCGAGACGTTCAGGCTAGTCCACGCCTTATCGGCGAAATTCGCGGCGAAGAACAGGGCTGAAACCAGTAGGAGCGCCACCCCCAACCGGGTCGAGGTACGATCCCAGGCAATGCCCGCGCCTACCTGGCGAAGATTGACCCCCATCCCCGGCCGCGGGTCTCGCACGAGATCGACTCCTTCTTCCTAGACCTTGGCCGCGCTCGCGTTCAGCTTCTTCATCAACCGCGACTTTCGGCGCGCGGCGTTGTTTTTGTGCAGGATACCTTTCGAGGCGGCGGCATCCAGGGCTTTTAGGGCCCGCGCCACTGATTCTTGCGTTGCCTCGACCCCGCTGCTCGGGAGAGTGATGCTTTTCTCGGCGCTTTTGACGAAGGTGCGAACCGATGACTTGACGGCGCGATTGCGCACACGCTTCTTTTCGGCTACTCGCACGCGCTTGATTGCGGACTTAATATTGGGCACGACAACCACTCCGTTGGCGTCTGGGGCGAGGGCCCGAGACGCACGCTAATGTCCCGCTGGGGAACCGATCCACGTCCGTATTCTTAACTAGGACACTATACCAGAGTAGGGAGCGGCGTGCAATGTATGCATAGTTATTCGTTAATCTGTATAATGGAGGGGAAGGGGTTTCTGGATGTATGA
The DNA here is from genome assembly GCA_035534995.1 of Chloroflexota bacterium. Taxonomy (GTDB): domain Bacteria; phylum Chloroflexota; class UBA5177; order JANWHV01; family JANWHV01; genus JANWHV01. Next base: position 12,461 of record DATLQX010000058.1, read on the forward strand.
AGTCGCGATTCTCAACGTCACGGGCTACGCCGGTTTGGGCGCCGCTCTCCTGGTCGAGCAGCATCCCGACCTGCGCCTGGCGGCGGTGAGCGGGCGCGCCGATGCTGGGAAGCAGCTGGGCACCGTTTTCCCCTTCTGGCCAGGAGCGAACCTTCGGATCGAGGAACAGGTTCCGCCTGTAGACCTCGTCCTCTGTTGTCTCCCCCATGGCGCGGCGGCGGGCGCGGTGGCGCCGCTGCTGGCGGCCGGCGCGCGGGTGGTGGACGTGAGCGCCGATTTCCGCTTGCATGATATTGGTGTGTATCGCCAGTGGTATGGCGAACATCCCGCGCCTGACCTCCTTGATCGAGCTGTCTATGGGCTCCCGGAGTTGCATGCCGAGGTGATCGCCGGCGCCTCGCTGGTCGCGAATCCCGGCTGCTATCCCACGGCCGCGATTTTGGCCCTCGCCCCGGCGATCGCCGCCGGAATCGTGGAATTGTCGCTGATTGTGGACGCCAAGTCCGGGATCAGCGGCGGCGGACGCTCCCTGACTTTGAATAACCACTTCGGCGAGATGGACCAATCGGTACATGCGTATGGGATAGACGGGCATCGTCATTTGCCGGAAATCGAGCAGGAACTCTCGGTACTGGCCGGATCGCCCGTCGACGTCCTGTTCACTCCACACCTGATTCCGATGGTCCGCGGTCTGCTGGCCACCTGCTATGCCAGGCTGCGGACTCCGATTGCCAGGGATGAGCTGATCAATCTCTACCGTGAGTATTATGCGTCGGCCCCATTCACGCGGGTCGTGGACGTGCCTCCGCGGACCAAGTGGTGCTCCGGCACGAACTACTGCTTCGTCCAACCCGCGCTGTCGCACGGGGGCAGTCACCTGGTGGCCATGGCGGCGATCGATAACCTTGGCAAAGGGGCGGCCAGCCAAGCGTTACAGAATGCGAATCTGCTCCTTGGACTGCCCGAGCGGGCAGGCTTGGGTCAGACCCCGGTATATCCATAGGCGATGGGGCAATGGCCAAACACCCTCTTCGCCTGGCGGAGTAGGGCAGGGTTGAGGAGGGATGATGGTGTCCTCAAATAAGTCAATCGGCGTATTGGCAGGGGTGACGGCTGCCCGGGGCTTCGTGGCGGGCGGACTCGCTTGCGGGGTGAAAGCGCGGGAGGGCGCGCTCGACCTGGGTCTGGTGCTTTCCGAACGTCCCGCTACCGCGGCCGGCGTCTTCACCCAAAATCGCGCCGCCGCGGCTCCGGTGCTCCTCTGCCGAAACCATCTGAGCGATGGCACGGCGACGGCGGTGGTGGTCAACAGCGGCAACGCGAATGCTTGCACCGGCCAGCGGGGGAAGAACGATGCCCTGGCCATGGCGCGCGCGATCGCTGCTCGTTTTGGCCTCGCTCCCACCGAGGTACTGGTTCTCTCCACCGGGGTCATTGGGGTTCCCCTACCTATCGATCGGGTGCTGGCGGGGATCTCCCAAATCACCCCGACCCGTGAGGACGGCTTGACCTTCGCGCGAGCGATCATGACCACGGACACCGCGGAGAAGGTCATGGGAGCTTCCTGCCAGGTGGGAGGGATTGAGGTGCGCATTGGGGGCGCCGCCAAGGGCGCGGGAATGATGCACCCGAATATGGCTACCCTCCTCTCCATCCTGACTACCGATGCCGCCGTCGAACCTGACTTCCTTCAGGCCGCGCTCAGTCGGGCCGCGGACGCCTCGTTCAACCTGATCAGCGTGGATGGTGACACTTCGACCAATGACTCATTGGTGCTCCTGGCTAACGGCGCCAGTGGAGCGCCGCTGCTTCATGCCGGTCACCCGGACGCACCTACCTTCGAGCGCGCCCTGCACGAGGTCTGCGTGTCTCTGGCCCGGCAGGTAGTGCGGGATGGCGAGGGGGCAAGAACCCTGATCGAGGCGCGGGTGATTGGGGCCCGGTCGGAGGCCGACGCCCGGCTGGCTGCCCGCGCCATTGTGTCCTCGGCCCTGGTCAAGACGGCAGTATTCGGCGGCGACCCCAACTGGGGCCGCGTGCTGTGCGCGGCCGGCTATTCCGGCGCCGATCTCGATCCTGACCGGGCTACCCTCCTGCTGGAGGACATATGCCTGCTCCGCTGGGGCGAAGCACAGGAGTACGATCGAGCGGCAGCCTCGCAAGCGTTGCTCCTGCCTGATGTACACGTCTCCCTCGACCTGGGCATTGGGGATGGGCGCGCGGTTGCTTGGGGCTGCGACTTGAGCTACGACTATGTGAAGATCAACGCGGAGTATACGACGTGACCAGCCAGGCTCCCCCAATTCTCCTCCTCAAGGTGGGAGGCAACACCGGATTCCTGGAGGGAGCCCTGGGCGACCTGCCGTCGCTGCTGGCCGCCGGTGGCCCGCGGTCGGTGATCGTGCATGGGGGCGGTCCGGCAATCACCCGGCTCATGGAGAAGCTGGCCCTGCCGGTTTCCTTCCGCGATGGGTTGAGGGTCACCGACGCGGCCGCCCTGGAGGCGGCAACCATGGTGCTGCGCGGTCAGGTGAATACCGCCCTCGTGGGCGAATTGGTTCAGCAGGGAGTGCGGGCGGTCGGGCTCAGCGGCGTTGATGCTGGGATGGTCCGGGCGATCCCGCACTCAAACCCGGACCTTGGCCGGGTGGGGGAGGCGGGCGATGTACGGCCCACTCTCCTACGCCTGCTGCTGGCGGAGGGAATGGTCCCCTGCGTGGCCCCGCTGGCCCTTGATGACGTTGGTCAGGTGCGGAGCCTCAATGCCGATACGATGGCTGGGGCGCTGTCCGCCTCCCTGGGAGCGCGCTGGACGGTGTTCCTCACCGATGTGCCGGGGATACTCTATGAGGATGGCAGCCATGCCGAACGACTCTCACCCCCGGAGGTCGAGGCGATGATCCAGGATGGCCAGATTTCCGGCGGCATGATCCCGAAGGCGCGGGCCTGCCTGGCCGCGCTCGGTCACGGAGCACGGGCGGTCTACATTGCTGATGGGCGGCGGCGGGGAGGACTGGCGGGATTGCTCGCGGGCGACCGATCAGGGGCGACGATGTTTGCCGACCCAGCGGTTGAGCGATAGGAGGTCAGAAAGATGAGCATGAATGACGTGATGGCCCTGGAGCACCAGGTCTATATGCCAACGTACAAGCGGCAACCTATTGTCCTGGCCCGCGGCGAGGGGTGCTATGTGTGGGACGAGGAGGGCACCCGCTATCTCGATCTGGTCGCGGGAATCGCGGTGAATGTGCTCGGCCACGCGCATCCGGCGCTGGTGAGGGCGATTAAGGAGCAGGCGGGGACGCTCATGCACACCTCGAACCTGTACTATAATCGACCCCAGGTAGAGTTCGCCGAGATGCTGGTCCGGTGGACGGGCATGGAAAAGGTCTTCTTCACGAATAGCGGCGCCGAGGCAAACGAAACCGCGATCAAGCTGGCGCGCAAGTTCGGCAAAAAGCACCGGAACGGCGCCTTCGCCATCGTGACGGCTCGCCAGAGTTTTCATGGCCGTACCCTGACGGCACTGGCCGCCACCGGCCAGGAAAAATATCAGGCGCCTTTCACCCCCCTCCCGCCGGGCTTTAGCCACGCTGTTTACAATGATCTGGACGCGATCCGCCGCTTAACCACGGACGAGACGGTGGCCGTGATGCTTGAACCAATCCAGGGTGAAAGTGGAATCCACCCCGCCGATGCTCAGTACCTCCGCGCGGTCAGGGCATGGTGTGACGAGCGTGGCCTCCTGCTCATTCTGGATGAGATACAGTCAGGGATAGGCCGGACGGGGACGTATTTGGCCGCCGAGAGCTTAGGTGTTCGGGGCGACATCGTCACCCTGGCCAAGGGCTTGTGCGGCGGTCTTCCGGCTGGGGCGGTGTTGGCTACGGGTGAGGCATCGAGTTTCGAGCCCGGCGACCATGGTTCCACGATGGGCGGCGGCCCCCTGGTCTGTGCCGCTGGTATCGCGACCCTTCACGCGATCGAGGATGAAGGTCTGATGGCGAACGCCACCCGCGTGGGCGCCTATTTGCTCGATGGACTGCGGAAGCTCAAGCGGGATACCGGAATCCTGGCGCGGGCTCGCGGGCGTGGACTGATGGTCGCGATTGACCTGGAGGAGCCCTGGGCCCCTGATCTGGTCAACCAGGCCCGTGAGGGTGGTCTCCTGGTGAACAGCACCGGGCCTTCGACCATCAGGATGGTCCCGCCGCTGACGATCACCACCGCCGAGGTAGACGAGGGACTGGCGGTGCTGGGCGATGTGCTGAGGCAACGATGAAAAGCGATGCCAAACTGGCCCGTCAACGGATCGTCCGCGGGTTAGTTGCCGCGGGGGATATGCACACGCAGGAGGATCTGGTGGAGGCGCTGCGCCGGGAAGGAACCACCGTGACCCAAGCGACGATCTCGCGCGATATGGTGGAGATCGGCCTGGTGCGGGCGATTCAGAATGGCAAGGTCGTGTACACGCTCCCGGAGGCCGTCAGTCAAAACGACAGTTCGCAGGCGCGCCGCCGTCTGGCCCGGATCGTGCGGGAGGTTCCCCTGGCCTTCGGAGATAGCTCCTCCCTGCTCGTGGTACGTACGTCGCCCGGCATGGCGAATTCGGTCTGCATCACTCTGGATGCCTGTGCGTTTGACGAGGTAGTCGGCACGGTGGCGGGAGACGACACCATCTTCATCGCGCTCCGTTCGGCGGAGGATCGGGAGCGTGTCCGAGGCCACCTTACGGAGGTTGGGTTAGGCGCGGGCTAGACGCAAAGGCGGTAGGGGATGCTACCCAATTTGCGGGCCTTGTGCACCGAGCCGGTAGGTCCTACCATGGGCGAATAGTTGTTTCAGCCCGAGGCGAAAACACCGAATGCGGGAAGATGTAAACGCGCTTGTTCACCGGATTGACAGTGGGCGGATGCGCGAGCTGTTGGTTGATTTCGTGAACCTTCAGAGCGTGAATGACCGCGCGCTTGCCGCCTCGGAGTGGTATGCCGGTCTCTTAAGAGCCTCTGGAGCGGTGGAAGCAAGGGTGCGTCACGAGGGACTGATCGCCCCGGCCGTGGTGGCGGGGTTTCCCGGCACCATGCGGGCGCCGGCTCTGCAATTCGTCGGTTATCTCGCCCTTCCCGGCCCGGTGCGCCGGCGAGCGTTTTCCGTGAATGGCCATGTCTACGGCCGAGCGGTGGGCACCTGTGCCGCCGGCCTGATCGCGGCGGCCGAGGCGGCGCGTGTCCTGGCTACCGATTCTCCCCTTCCAGGAGGCGGGCTGCTGTTCCTGGCCCGACCAATCGGGGATCCAAGCGCGGGGACGGAGGACTTCGCCCGACTCATTGGCCAGGGAATAGTGGGGAAGGCGGCGGTGATCACCAGTGGACCATCGCGTCTGGTTCCCCTTGAGGGCCTGGGCTCCTGTATGTTCCAGGTGGTCTTCACGGCGCCAGGCGAACATGCGACCATGTCTGGTCCGGAAGCAACAGTTATCGATGCCGCCCATATGCTCTGTAGCGCCTTACGACGGCGTCAGCGCGCCCTGCATCGGGAGTGCACGTCATTGGCCGGCCCAGAGGCGGTCGTGGTTGGCCGTATGGGCGGCGGGGAGCACTTTGAACTCACGCCAGGAACTTCGTGGGTTCAGGGCGTCTGGCGGTTTGGTCCTTCGCGCGGCGAGCGATCCACTCGGGCGGAGATCGAAGGGCTGGCGCGGCGGGCCGCCGCCGCGTGCGGGGCGACGGCCGTGACGACGTTTCGCGTTGGCCGGCAGCCATTCGTGCTTGATCGGGCGTTTCCGCTGGTCCGTGAACTGCAAGCCAGCTACCGCGCGGTATGGGGAAGCGATCTGCCGGAGGGAGGTTGCCGCGTCCCTTCTGACATGCCAATTTTTCTCTCCCATGGAGTGCCCGCGGTCTGTCACGGGCCCAGGCAGGTGTCGGTGCGCGCCGAAGGCGGGGAGGAATGCGTGGCCATTGACGATCTCGTCCGCCTGGCCGAGGTATACCTGCGCCTGAGCGTGTCGATCCTGCGCGAGTCCACCCCGGACGGTGGATCCGCCTTGTCCGGTGGCGACGCCGTCATCAACACCGCCCGCGAGTCCCAGGCGGCCCTGGTGGGCCAGGGGCGCTCCCAGTGACGGAGCGTCCGCCGATAGCCTCTCCCGACCTGCGGATCGTGGCGCCCGCAACCTCCGCCAATCTCGGTCCCGGTTTCGACGCACTGGCCCTGGCCCTGAACGTCTGGAACTCCGTCGATATCCGCCTTGGGGGGACCGACTGCCCGCGAATCATCGCTATCGAAGGCGAGGGGAGCCAGAGCCTTGAACGGGATGCCGGGAATCTGGTGCTTCTTGCCATGCATCGCCTGGCCGCCGAGGCTGACCGCCGGATACCACCCTGTGAGATTGCCCTGAACAACACCATCCCGCTGGGGCGGGGCCTTGGCAGTAGCGCCGCCGCGATCGCTGGAGGACTGGTCGCGGCGGCCGCGCTTCTTCACCTGGACGACTCTCCCCAGGCCCTGCTGCCTATCGCGCTTGGTCTGGAAGGTCATCCGGACAACGTGGTGGCCGCTCTCCATGGCGGCTTTACGGTTGGGGTACTGGAGCAAGGTGCCCCGCGTGTGCTCCGTGTGCTGCCGTCCGAGGACTTGCGAGCCGTGCTGCTGGTGCCGGAGATGTTCGCCGGCACCCTGGAATCGCGCCAGACCCTGCCTGCCTCGGTCTCGCGGTCTGACGCGGTCTTCAATGGGGGCCGCTGTGCCTTGTTGGCCCTGGCCTTACGGGAGCGGCGGTGGGATCTTCTGGCCGTGGCGATGCAGGATCGATTGCACCAGCCTCAACGGGCTCTGACTTTTCCCTATCTGGACGAGGCGATTATTGCCGCCCGTGCCGCCGGTTCCCACGGAGCCGCCCTCTCAGGCTCCGGCTCATCGGTCATCGCGCTATGTACGGGGCACGAGGACGCCGTGGCCTCGGCGATGGTGGCGGCGGCGGCGCGCCATGGCCTTGCCGCTCGCGCGCTTATTCTCACCATTTCCGCTCAGGGGGCCCATAGAACTCGGACCTTGAGCTAGTTCAGCTCGGCCCACATTTCCGCCCGAGGGCACCCACAAGTAGGGAACGGCCAAGGAATGGTCGCGCGTTCAGAATCCCAGGAGTAATCCCAGGACGCCGCCCAGTTCTCGGAGCGCCTCGGTCGCCTCGGCGCCGGGGATGGCAATCAGGGTAGTCAGTGCATGAACGGCGGTGGGAAGGTCGAGATCGTCGGCCAGCGCGGCGGTGAAGCGCCGGCGAGCCTCCCGTACCGACGCGCTATCCCCTGCTTGGGGGGAGCTGTCGCCCGCTCGTTCGGCCAGGGCGGTCGCGACTCGGGCCGCCTGAACCAATTCCATCTCGTCATACTCCCATGCCTGGCGGTAGTGATGGCGGAAGAGGCAGAGCCGAATGGCGTCGGCCGAGAAGCGCTTGGTCAGATCTCGCACCATGATCAGATTGCCAAGCGATTTGCTCATCTTCACCCCATCCAGACGCACGGGAGCGTTGTGCATCCAGATTCGCGAGAATGGCACCTGCCCGGTGGCGCCTTCGCTCTGCGCGATTTCGCAACTATGATGAGGGAAGATCAAATCGTCGCCGCCGCCATGAATGTCGATCCGCGGACCCAGGTAACGTGTAGCCATCGCCGTACACTCAATGTGCCAGCCGGGGCGCCCGTCGCCCCAGGGACTGGACCAGGAAGGATCTCCCGGTGCCCCAGCCTTCCACAAGATAAAGTCCAGTTCGTCGCGTTTGTTGGGATCGGTTGGCGGGTCGCCGGTCTCGGCGAAGCGAGCAGCCATTTCATCGCGTGATAGGCGGCCCAGGGCACCGAAGCTGGGATCACTCTTGGTGGTGAAGTAGACGTTCCCTCCCGCCTGATAGGCATGGCCTTTCGCCAAAAGGCGCTCGATTAGATTCAGGATGGTGGGAATTTCCTCGGTGGCTTTGGGATAGTGGGTGGGTGGGAGTACGTTCAGGTTCGCCATGTCGCGCTGGAACTGTGCAGTCTGCTCGCGGCCCAGATCATCCCATGCCACCCCCAGTTCACCAGCCTTGCGGAGAATGTCGTCGTCGATGTCGGTGACGTTCTGGGTGTAACGTACCTCGTGACCCATATGGCGGAGAAAGCGGATCAGCACATCAAAGTTTACATAACTGAATGCATGTCCGAGATGGGTGGTATCGTAGGGGGTGACGCCGCAGACATAGAGACTGACCAGGGGCCCGGGAAAGAAGTCATCAAGGCGCCGAGTCATAGTGTTATACAGCCGCACGAAAAGCTCCTCCGCGTTCTATACGCCGGATGGTCTATACCTGAGCGGTCACCCGCCGAATGATATCCTTGAGCCGGGCAATTTCCGCCTCGTGGTTGGATTGGGTTTGGCGCAGTTCCGCCTCGTAGCCCTCGCGCATCCGCTCCTGACGATCTTCCATCTCGCGCTGGAGGAGTTCGATCCGTTCGGTCAAGTTGAGGATAACCTCGACCCCGGCCAGATTCACCTTCAGCTCCTCCATGAGGCGGCGAATCAAGCGGAGGCGCTCGATGTCCTTTGGGGTAAAGTAGCGGATGCGTCCAGTACCCCGATGCGGAGCTATCAGTCCCAAACGTTCGTAATGACGCAGGGTTTGTTGATGTACATTTACGGCCTCCGCCGCCACCCGGATGGTGAAGCGCAGACCCAGTCCGTTCTCCTCGCTATTCACATCTACTTCGCGAACTATCGTGGGCATCCTGACCTCCAAACGGACCGGCGCCCCCCTGGCCGGGAAGTGGTTCGATGGCCGGGGAACAGGCGTCCGCGGGCGTTGGCTACTGAGCGGCGGCCCTCGCGGTGTTGAGTGAGGACAGCTCGTCAAACAATTCTCGTTCCCGGTTAGACAGCGGGCTTCCCTGGGTTCCCGGGAGCAGCGCGTGGACCCTTACCAGGAGGTCACCCCGCGTCCCATCCTTCAGTCGGGGCAGTCCCTGGCCGGCCAGGCGGAATTGTTTGCCGTTCGCGGTCCCCGCCGGCACCTTCAACAAAAGTTTCCCCTTGACCGTAGGCACCACCGTCTCTCCCCCCAGCACCAGGGTTGTATAGGGCACGTCCAGGTCGGACAGCAGGTTATCTTCCTCTACCCGGAACCGCGAGTGCGCCTTCAAGGCCACCACGAGGTACAGATCTCCCCGAGGACCGCCCCCCATGCCGGGATTCCCCTCGCCGGCAATCCGGATCCGTGAACCATCCCGTACCCCGGCCGGAATCTTCACTTCGATGCGGCGAGAGAAGTTGGTCCAGCCGGTGCCTTTGCAGGTAGAGCACGTCTTGCCATCCTGGTCGAGGCCGGTCCCCCCGCACTTCGCGCACCGATCCTGTCCAGTGAGGGTGAACATGCGCTGGCCTCCGGAGAAGGCTTCCTCCAGCGTGACCTCGACCGGCTGCTCGATGTCCTCGCCGCGTCTGGCTCGGGCCGGAGGGGGCTGGGTTCGCGTGCCGCCGCCGCGGGTGGCCTGACCAAAGATGGTCTGGAAGAAATCGCTAAAGCTCTCGCTGCCGCTCTCCGTTGACGTTCCGGTACCACCGGCCCCTGCTCGAGTTCGCCCACGGGCCGCCGCCTGACGCATGGCAGCCCCCATATCGAATCCCGGTCGGTTCCAATTGGAACCCAGGGCATCGTATTTTTGCCGTTTGTCGGGGTCGGTAAGGACTTCGTGGGCCTCGTTGATTTCCTTAAAGCGGGCCTCGGCCGCCTTGTCCCCAGGATTCAGGTCGGGATGATATTTCCGGGCCAGTTTCCGGTACGCCTTATTAATATCAGGGGCAGGTGCCGCTTTTGGCACCCCCAGCACCTTGTAGTAGTCCTTATATTCCATAGTCACTCACCAGCATCAAAGTTGGAAGAGGCAAGAACGCGCCACACGTTAATCGCGGTTGAACCCGTTGCGTACTGAACTCGTGCTCCCCAGGCGACCGGCGGCCAACACGTCCACGCTGTTTGGTAGGAGCGATTCGAGGCGAGTGCACGCCTCCCGGACCCCGTGCAGGTCTCCGCTCTCCGTGGCCGTTTGGACATCCACCACGGCACCGCTAATCGCGCGTGCCGTATACTCATCGTCCACCGTGCCACTGTCCAGCAGGCGGCGGCCGTTGTTAAGGAGCCGTTCGGCCTTGTCGAGCAGTTCCGCTTCCTGGCGCTTCCGCGCGTCTTCCTCGGCGAAGGTGGCGGCCTCGGTAATCAGGCGGTCAATTTCCGCGTGGCTCAGGTTGGTACTGGCCGTAATGGTGATCTGCTGTTCCCGGCCCGTCGCCAGATCGCGGGCGGAAGCGCTCACGATCCCATTATGATCAATATCAAAAGTCACTTCGATTTGCGCCTGGCCGGCGGCGGCGGGGTCAATTCCATCAAGGTTGAAGTGCCCGAGGGACTCGTTTTCCGCCACCAGATCCCGCTCACCTTGCAGGACATGAATATCCACTCCGACCTGGTTATCCTGGCCAGTAGTAAAGATTTCGGTTCGCCTGGTGGGAATCGAGGTGTTCCGTCCGATAAGGCGGGTGAAAAAACCGCCCACGGTCTCCACTCCCAACGAGAGCGGGGTAACATCAAGCAGCACGACATTCTTCAATTCGCCGATCAGGATGCTTGCTTGCACGGAGGCGCCCAGGGCCACCACTTCATCCGGATTCACACCTTGCCGCGGAATCTTCCCAGTAATTTGCTGCACGATCTGCTGGACCACCGGCATGCGGGTAGAACCACCGACCAACACCACTTCGCTAATATCATCCTCGCTGATCCGTGCGTCCTCCAGGGCTTGGCGGAAAGGCCGAATGCAGCGGTAGGTGAGTTCGCCAGTCAATTCCTCGAATTTGGCCCGCGTCAACTCCATGTCAAGGTGTTTCGGGCCGGTGGAATCAGAGGTGATAAAGGGCAGATTGACGGTCGTGGTAACCACGGAGGAAAGTTCAATCTTCGCCCGTTCGGCGGCATCAAGGAGCCGTTGCAGCGATTCGCGTTCCTTGGTGAGGTCTATGCCGTGCTCGGCCAGAAACTGCTCGGCCAGATATTCGACGATCTTAATATCATAGTCGTCGCCTCCCAACCGGGTGTCGCCGCAGGTCGCCTTCACCTCGAAGACCCCGTCGCCCACGTCAAGGATCGAGACGTCGAAGGTACCGCCGCCGAGATCCCAGACCAGGATGGTCTCCAGCTTTTTCTTCTCCAGCCCATAGGCCAGGGCCGCCGCCGTGGGCTCATTGACGATCCGGAGTACGTCCAGGCCGGAAATCCGTCCCGCGTCCTTGGTCGCCTGCCGCTGCGCGTCGTTGAAGTAGGCCGGAACAGTCACGACCGCCGCCGTTACCTCCTCGCCCAGGAACACCTCGGCGTCGCGCTTCAATTTCTGCAGGATGATCGCTGATATTTCTTGCGGCGTGTATTCGCGATCGTCAATGATGATACGCTGGTTCGTCCCCATGAGCCGCTTAATCGACATAAGAGTGCGTTCGGGATTGACCACCGCCTGGCGCTTGGCAAGCTGACCCACCAGCCGCTCGCCCTTCTTGGTAAACGCCACCACGGAGGGAGTGAGGCGGCTACCCTCGACATTAGGAATGACAATCCGCTCACCACCGTCAACCGTCGCGATGACGGAATTGGTGGTGCCCAGGTCAATACCCACCACTCTTCCCATGTGCCGCTTTCCTTCATTTAGGGGCCATCACTGGCTTAAGTATAAAACTTGAGTCGGGCTTTGTCAAGGATACGGCAACTATTCAGAAGAGTACTTTAGGTTCCCACTATGCCGTAGGTCCGCCTTGGCACGAGGATCTGAGTTGCCGCATTGTGGGCCGCAAGGGAGATCGTTCGGCTGGAGGCGCCGAACTGATTGACCATGGTCAGTTTACCCTTCAGGCCTAGCGCCTTTTGATCCAGGGTCATGGACGTGCTCGTCGTACCGCTATAGAAGAGGGTCGCGTCAGGAATTGAGACGAGGTAGCCCCCCGGTTCAACCGGCCAACGCAGCCACTGTCTCCATACCGGCGCTGCCCATTGCGCGGCGGAGTCAGCGAAAACTCTCTCCACCGATCCGCCGACCACGGTGAGCAACCGGCCCTGGGCGGTGGCAACCAAGCGAATGCCGAGACTGCCTGCTGGTTCAACGGCCAGGGTCTTATACGAAGAGACGCCCCCCAGAAGGGTCGCCGCCACCGGCATGCTCACGAGTACCGTGCCACCGTTACTCAGCAAGGTGAGGAGGGCACCCCGGTCACCCAGGGTGAGCTGATCGGCGGAACGGGCCAGGACGATCGCCGTACGGAGGGACGGCAAGTGGGCCGGGTCAAGATGCGTGAGCACCGGCGCCCCCACGTTGTCGCGAGCCAGGGCGGCCAGTGAGGTCCAGGAATAGGAGTCGGTGGCCCGGAGGGCCAGAGTGGCGCCGGCTGTTTGGAGCGCGGGTTCATTAGGCGCCAGGACCACGGTATCGGGTTGTCCTGGGGTCATGCTCATGATCGCCCGTAACCTGGGGAAGCCGGCGGAGACGCGCGCGAACATCTGGTTGGGATCGTAGGTCAAGTGATGGGTATCGTTGAAGAGCCCCTGGCCCTTGATATTGTAGTTCCAGACCGCGATCCCTTGCAGCGTCCCGCCTTGCATGGCCAATTGGGCCAGGTAGATGCCGTTCGCCACGGCGTCCGCGATGGTGCCAGGATCGTTGCTGGCCCCATTCAGGCCCCAGCTATTGGCGGTTGACCACAGCCAAAGAGGCCGGTGATAGTTGGCAGAGTAGTAGCCAAGGGTACGGACCAGGGCGAACAGGGAGATCAGGTCGCCCTCGCGGAGTGGAGTGCTGTAGAGCCCATCGCGGGGGTAGGCATCGAAGGTGACCACGAAGTTGCTCGGCGCCTGGCGGAATACCGCCTCGAGATCCGGTCCCTCGTGCTGGTACCGGCCATAGCCGCCACAGAACGACATGGTTGTCAGAACGGCCGGGTCGATCTTTTGCCATTGCTCGGCGCTCCATACCTCATAATCCGCGATGTAATCCGCCTCGAACCTTCCCACCGCCTCTTGCCGCCTCGGATCGTGGCCGGCCTCGCGCAGTCCGTAGCCGTACCGCGCCCGAAATGCCTGATCCGCCCAGCCCGAGTAGTCGCCGTCCGCCGGCTCATCCGCCAGGTTGATCATCATGATCGTGGAGGCATTGGGGCGGATGATCGCGGCATCCACCCAGTGATAGTAAGCAAGAATATCATGCTGGTAGGTCGGTGATTGGAAGGCGGCGCTCTTCCCCCCGTGCTCGTAGACGTGGCCCATGGCGTCTCGGCGGAGATCCTGGGGATGCGCGGCATTCCATGCCTGGCCCATCTGAATCTGGTAACCGATGGGGAAGACCACCCGCATCCCGAGCTGGCGCGCCGCCGCGAGGGCATTCATTTGGGCCTGGACCATGGCCACGGCATCGGAGTGCTTTGGGTCGCTGGGCTGCATATAGGCAGTCCACACGGCGTAGGAGATGGCGGGCTCCCCCTTGTTGGCGTCAACTTCACCGGGATTATTGTGCCCGAGCCAGACCACGTTGGCTCCCGCCGCCTGCTGCCTGGCCATCTCGGACTTGAGGGTACCGACGCTGTCACCAGGATAGGCGTCCATGGCCCAGCCGGTGTAGGGCGGCCCAGCGGTGGTCGAAGGGGCGGCGGTGGACGGGATATCGGAACGGATCAGTCCTCCCAGAGAGAGAGCCATGGCAAGCGCGACTCCACAGGCAATCCAGCACGTTCGCGCCCCTCGCGATCTTGTGGCGTCGGCGTGGCTCCATCTCACGATTCGCCTATCCCTACTTGCTTCTTCCGTAGGCTAGCAGCGCCAACATGACGCGCGGGTGACAGATGAGGCAGGCCGCGTCTGGTGGCGGGGCATCAGCCGCCGCGGAGATTTGGCGGCACCTGATAGAGTACGGCTCCCTGGGTGGTAAACACCGGATGCAGGAATTGGGCGAATTTGCCCAGAGCCGCCGCCGGGGCGGCGAGATACTGCGTGTAGGCGGTCCGTTCCAGGGGGCCAACGTAGACATACTCCACCTTGTAGCGCCGGAGAATGGTGATCGCTTGCGCCTGATCGGTGGTCGTATACAGAGTGCGCACGTCGGACTCGCGCTGGGCCAGCATCTGGCCGGCGGCGATCGCGTCACGGCCGCCCCCGTAGGCCCCATGCCACAACGCCTCGTGGCTCCCCGGCCAGCCGATGATCGTGGGCCGGCCGGTGAGGGCCGAGATCCGGTCAAAGGTCATGGGCGGGGGACAGGTCCAGTATTCGATACTACATCCGAAAGCGGTGTTCCCGGCCAGGGCCGAGCCGTCCGCCTCCGCGATCACCGCGCCGGTGGGGAGATGATCGCGAATGTAGACAATCGTCTGGTAGTCGGGCAGGTCGACCTGCCGCACGTAGGCCAGGCCATCCAGGCCGGCATTGGTGGCCATCGAAGGGGTCTGACTGCCAACCCCTTCGATAGGATAGATTGCCAGAGCCGCCGCCAGGAACGCGGCCGCCGCGATCCCCGCGATCCGGAACGATCGCCAGGCCCCGCCCAGGGCCCGAAGCATCATGGCGATTGCGGCGGGAGCACCCACCGCGAGCAGTATCCACGCCTGATAATAGAGCTTAAACACCGTGTTCATCCGGTAATTGGGACTATTGTCGAAGTTGTCCCGCAGGTAGACGTTATCCCCCAGGAACAGAATCACAGCGGCGGCAATCAACAGTCCCAGGATGAGAAGGACGGACCCGTCTTCGTCGGCGAGCCGGGTGACGAGCGTGGAACCGGCGATCACAATCAGGAGGAAGTACAGGAGATCGGTCCGCGCGGGGAAGGCGATCAGGGCGAGGACGACGATCCCAACCACCCACCAGCCGGCGCCGGGCGCCAGGTCACGAATCCAGCCGAAGGGAAACCGCTGCTCGGCATCCGGGTCAGCGGCCGATCTGGCCAGGGTATCGATCAGACGCCAGATCGCGAAGAGCGTGAGGGGAATCAAGAGGCCGCCCACCACATCCATAAGATCGTTGATCGCGGTATCCGCGTGCTGGAGGCCGATCCCCGTGCGGTTATGAACGGTCAGGTAATAGGGGAGATAGAGCAGGAGGCTTCCGGGCACGATGGCGCCGATTTCGGCCGCCGCGCGGGCGCTGATCCCACCGCCGCGGTGAGCGCCCACGTACAGGGCGGCGATGGCCAGGATCAGGTAGGTCGGATAGTCCCAGGAGTTAATGGGGAAGAGAGCCCCAAGGGCGATCGCCGCCAAAACTAGGCGTGCGTACCAATGCGCGCGGGAGCCCGCCAACGGTTGGGGGTCCAGCATGGCATGAACCGCCACACCGACCGCCAGCACGGCAAAGGGCAGGGCCATGACGTGCGGATGCAGATCGTTCCAGAGCATGCTAAAGATGGGAAACTCGGTGATCGTATGATAGTTGGCACAGCCGCCATCGATAATCCGGGTGCTGCACCACAGGTTGAGCCCGCTGCCGTCCGGTCCGCCGTTGGCGAGCTGGGCCACGAATTGAGATAGGCCGTCAAGGTTGCCGGCCAGCATCAAGGCAAAGGCCCCGGCCAGACCCCAGATCCGGCTCCGCGCCAAGGCGAGGGTGAGGGAGTAGCCGCCCAGGCAGCCCAGGGCGAACACCGTGATGTTCGAGAGATCGAACCCGAACCGCGGATCGACCCCACTCATCCTGCCCAACATGCCGAAGATCGCGTAGCCGAGATAATAGTAGTTAACCGTATGGCCGCTGAGCCAGGCATCGGGGGGAGGGAAACCATGGGTCATGCCGCTCACTTGAAGCAACATGTAGTCCATGGGCTTTTCAGTGGAAAAGATATCGGGATTGACCATCCGCACCGAGGTCCAAACCCCGAATGCGATCAAGAACACCGCCTCCTCGACAGCTATCGTCGTCAGCAGGTCCCGGCGTCTGGCCAGCAGCTCCGGCAGATCGGGGAGGATCAGGAACGCCCCCAGAACGAAAACCGCGATGGCGAGCAGCCAGAGGAGCACCGACTGATTGGCGAAGCCACCCACGTTACCCAACCAGAAGTTGAGGAAACCAATGAGCAAAATACCCAGCGGTTTGCACAAGCCGTATCCACGGTCCGGGAGGGCGCGGAAGAGCACGGCCGCCAGGGGCAGGCCGGCCAGCCCCAGCAATTCGAGCGTAATCAGCCATAACAGCCAACTGGTCATCGTTTGAATCCGATCGATTTCATCGGACCACCTTGTAAATGACCGTGCTGGTCGGAGTGACCGGACTACCGGCGGGCGGATAGACTCGTGTCAGCGTGCCGGCCGCCGCCATCGCGGGAAACTTCGCCAATCCGGATTGGGTATAGGGCCGGAGATTTCCCGTGTCCTCCGGGTCGCCAAAGCGCTCGATATGGCCGATGAAGATCAAGCTCACATGGTACTGATGCAGCAATTGGAGGGCCAGGGCGGAGTCGGACGTGTTATAGATCAGATCCACGTCGGTGACCCTGGGGTTTACCTCGTCTGGGTAAGGCAGGTTGTTCGGGCCAAGTTGCCCAGAGTATCGTTGTTGCCCTGCCTCACCGGGCCAATTGACCACGCTGGGCAGACCGGTGAACATGGTGACGCGGGCGCCAAAGTCGCGATAGCCGCCGCCGGTGGTTTGCAGGATCACTGGGGAACCGGTCACGTTCGCGTTAAGCCATTGGATGGCCGCGTAGTCGTCCGGATAGATGTACTTCACGAACGCCATCCCATCCAGGGTCAGGCCAATGTGGTTGCCCTGCAACATTGACCACGAGTTTCGCTCCGCCACCCTTAAGGGGGTGGTGCGCAGGGGAGAGACTTCCACGCAGGTGAAGAGAAGGCTGAACAGTATTACCCAGACACGGGTTCCACCACGGATCCGTCCCCAATTCAGCAGCGAGGCCGGCGTCTCATCCTCGGCCTCGACTCGGGCGTCCTCCAGCGTGGGGACTGGCTCGGCGATTTCCTCGGTGGGTTGCCCCAGCGGGTGAAGCACCCCCGCGAAAGCCCCCAGTCTGGCCAGCGCTCCGGCGCTTCCCACCGCCATCATCAACCATGCTTCCTCATACAATTTGAAGAGGGTGTTATTGCGGAAGGTGAGGGGACCGCCATCATAGAAGTCCTTGACATAGACGATCTCGCCGGCGGCCGCGATCCCCAGCCCGACCAGGATTGCCAGGTGCAAGCAATAGACGGTGGGTGGCTTTGGCGCCCGCTGGTCCACCATCAGGAGCACCGTGGCCCCGATCATCACGAGCAAAAGGGCCAGCACCAGATAGTGGGCGATCAGCAACAGGATAATGCACACCCCAAGGATGCTCAGGGTCACGGCCGCCGGCCGCTCCAGAAGCGGCTGCCACACTCGAACTTTCTCGTCCTTCCGATCTCCCACCGACAGGCCAATCCAGGCGGTTCCCAGGAGCGCCACGATGGCGGCAAAGGCCCAGTACTGGAAAATCAGGAGGACTAGCATCACGGCCCCAAAGCCAAATACCGCGCGCCGCGCCTCGGGCACCACGGCATGGTAGGCGCCGCGGAGCGCGTGGGGCCCCGCCATCCGGCGGGCCAGACGATACAAACGCTCCAGATCGTCGTGCCGGTCCCAGTGATAGAGACTGAACAGGGCAACCCGTGTCTGGCGCCGCAGCCACCGGCCCGTATACGTTTCTCGAAGCACGGCGAATCCAAGGTAGGAGCCAAGGATGAAGAGGAAGAAGCCGAACATGTTGGTGAAGTCGCCCAGGTTAGTTTGATGGCGGACCAAGGTCAGGCCAATGGAGGAGTAGAACGACTGGAAATGGCTATAGAACGGGAGGTAGAGGCCGAGGGCGAAGCCGGCCACCAACGCCAGACGCCATACGGCGCCGACGATCGCGGCCTTGAGGGCGCGCCCGGTTAGCAAGAGCCCAGTCAGCAGACCGAAGCCGGAGGCGCCGAACATAGTGGCCAGATCCCACAGATTGGTGGGGCCGACCGCCCCCACGATGACCCCGATCAGCGGCCATTGCACCAAATGCCAACCGGGCAACAGGGAGACGCGGTCCCCGTCCTCCCGGCGGATGGCCCCGCCCCCATGGACGAAGGTAAAAACCAAGCCGAGGACGCAGAGCGCGAAGGGGATGTCCCACATATGGGCGTGCGGGTCGGCGAACAGGAAGGTCCAGAAGGGGAACTCGGTCACGATATTGTTATTGTCGATCACCCGTGTTTGGTTCCACGGCCAGCCGTTATTGAACACGTAGCCGGGCAGGGCGGCATGGTGGGTCAGCACGGCGATCAGGCCAAGAATGGCGGCGATCGTCCCGCGGATGATGCCGGTCACCAGCGACCAGGAGAAGGAGACGACATTGATGATCCCGCCGAGGAAGAAGACGGTGCTGCCGGCGCTGGTCACCGGATCCATCTGATTGGCCAGGGGGCTCGCCTGTTGCAAGTCGCCCACCAATTGCTCGCCAGCCGCCAGGTTCCCACACACCACGGTAAAGAGCCCGGCCAGCAGGCCGAACGGGATGCGCCGGCAGATCGTGTGACCGAGGACCACGGCGGTACCGAGGGCGAGGGCGAAAAAGGTGGGGATCGCCAGATTCACCGCCACCGCCGGAGTGATGGCCGCCAACTTGAGCAGGGTGGCGACGGTGAAGTGTCCATAATAGTAGTAGTTGAGGTAGCCGCCGCTGAACCAGGGATCGAGGGGCGGCATCACCCGGCTGCGGACGATGGCATTGAGAAACGACATATCCATGGTCTTCTCGCCGCCGGAAATGATGTGCCACAGGTCGGGATAGAGCATGCGGATGTAGACAAAAGCCGCGAACCCGATGAGGAACGCGCCCTCGGCCACCAGCACGGCGGAGCGGCGTTCCCGGAGCCGTTGGGGAAGGTCGTTCACCCTAACGCCCCACAGAAGCGAAACGGCGGCGATAAGCACCAGGCCCAGGGCGATTTCCCCGCGACTGTATTCGGCGATATGAAGGCTGGCCAGAATCCAGGCAAAGTAGGACAGGAACAGGATGCCCGTTGTTTTGGCCAACAACCAACCACCGTCAGCCAGCTTGCCGAAGAGCCTCATGCTCAGGGGGAGAGTGAGCAGACCCAGTGCCTCCATCATCACCAACCAGGCGATAATCGGATGTTGCATGGGAAAGCTGTCAGGCGGGAACATCTGCCCATAACTGGGCGCGTGCTGATTGGTCGCGATGTCCTTGGGTGAGAGCAGGAGGGACTTGGGCGGGACGGCATAAGGCGAGGGCGGGCCAATGGTTCCGTTGGCGGTCAGATCGTTGATCAATGCGGTTGGGGACAGATTCCCGGTGTTCTTGAATATCCACACAGGAGGGTGATCGTACTCATTGAAGTTTTGGTTGGCGCCGCTCTCGTTCAGCGACCATGGCCCCAGCCGAGGCGTGACGTCGGTGTGATAGACAAGGGTAAAGCCGAGGGGATGATTTGGGGCAAAGAGCAGATGGTAAAAGCGGCTGGTAAATGGATATTTCGTTGGTTGGGGCAGGAAGGTGTCCATGGAACGGCGGCTGGTGATGATATACCAGTTTGTCTGGCTGAGGGTAGCGGCCATGGTATTGACCTTGGCCAGGGTCTCGGGGTCGTAGGTACTCAGCGATGGTTCCAGGGTAAAAATGGGCTGCGGGTTCTTACATTGATTGCCGCCCACGGGCAGCGTCTCGTCTATCCCGTCCTGGACGATGCGCGCTCCTTGCGGTATGTGGGAGAACATCCAGCAGGTCGCCTGGATCCGGGTGAGCGGTTGGCGATAGATATTGATGTAGGACAGACCGTAGCCCACGGTCAGGATCAGAACCACGGCTCCGAGCGCGAAGCCGCCCACCCGCGCCGCTTGGCCCGTAAGCCAGACGCGGCCCCGGAGTACGGCGCTCACGAAGATGGCCCCCATCACGCACAGAGATGGGACGATGGGGTCCATGTAGCGCAGATACTTCATGTAGAGCGTGCCGGCGGCGAAGAAATAGACGATCACGAAACAGGCCACCAGGGCACCCGCGTTCCGCCGGGCCGTGAAGACTCTCACGCCCTCATAGAGCATTCCGGCATAGGCCAGAAGGGCCAGCGGGAGGCCGAGCGAGAAATAGGTCAGCTGTTGCAAAGGGTAGATGAGCGCCGTGGTTCCAGCCCACTTCAAGGTGTAGAACTGAAACTGGGTGCCGCGAGCTAGGTCACTCTGATATTGCACCCCAGACCAGAAAGTCGGCCAGTCCAGATAGGTGAATGGTTGGAAGATAAACAGGGCGATAGCGCCCGAAACGGCGGCGAGGGCCGCCATGCCAACGGTTCGCCAGTCGCCAAGATCGTGGAGCCTCCATTGACGCCAGAAATGGGCGGCCGCTACCACCGATAGCAGAGGGGCGGCGCTTGCCTTGGTGGCCACCGCCGCCGCTACCCAGATCCCGACCATAATGTAGTCACGCGGCCGGCCATGGGTAAAAAGGGCGATGGAGGTCAGGACAGCCCCAGTACAGAATGTGGTCAGGAGAACGTCCACCGTGGTGAAGTGGGAGAGCTGAATCGAGAGTACGGTAAAGGCGGCCAGCGCCGCCGCGTACAGCCCGGTCCGGATTCCCGCGAGCCGAGAGCCGATGCGGTAGACCAGAAACACGGTCACGGTGTCGGCGAACGCGGAGAGTATCCGGCCGGCCAGGATGCGATCCGGGTCTTGCGCCGCGTCTTTCCAGCTTGCCCACCAGGGGAAAATGCCCCCCAGCCAACTGAGGAGATGGCTGAAGAAGTAGATGAGATACAGAGGCAGGGAACCGTAATTGAAGCCGGAGATGTCATGCGTCTTGGCTACCGGATTCCATCCTGGATTCCAGCTTCCCTGAGCATTGAAGAGATCCCAGGGATTCCGGGGAAAAGCCAGCCGATCCACCCAACCGGAGATCGCCCGTTCATCTGGGTGAATTTCGGATGAGCTGTCCCAGTTGAAGCCATAGAGCCGCAGTGCCAACGCGACGGCCAGGATGGCGAACAGCACGAGGCGCGGCCACCAAGTCGCCACAAGTCCAGCCTTGGCCGCTGGGCGCTCCTGGTTCGTCGCGCCGGCTGACGAGCCTGCCGCCTCATCGGCTCCCGCGCCGATCAGAGAGACCGGCAGCGGCGTTTCCGAGACGCCCGCGTCCGTGGATAAAGGATGCGTCGTGGGCAGGGTTTCAGACGAATTGATCGAGGAGGATGTCTCTGAGCCGATGGAACCGCTCCCGGACGCTTGGCACGCGGCGCCTGAGCGCCGGGTGGTACGGGGCCTGCGTACGCAGGGCACATCCCGGACCATCCGCCGCAATTGTAACGACGGGAGCGTCTATCCGGCAACGACGATCGCATTGCTTCTACAAGGAATGAAAATGAACCCGCTCCGCCGCCTCGATCGCCAGCTCGGTGTCGCGACTCAGCACCACTTCCGCCCGTGCCAATTCTGATTGGTCCAGATAGGGATCGGCGATCCCCGTTAGCACTCCGGAGGCTCCTTCCAGGGCACCGAGCGTGCAGAACGGGGTGTAAACCTCACTGTAGCCGCCTTCCTGGACCAGCACGAGCCGTCCATCGCACAGCTCGTCCGCCAGTGCCCGCACCCGCCTGCCCATGGCCCGGAAGCCCGCCATACTGACCAGCATTCGCCCCAGCGGATCCATCATCGAAGCATCCTGGCCGGCGCTGACCATGATCAGATCGGGCTGAAACCGGCGGGCGACCGGCGCCACCACCCGATCCAGCACGTAGGCATAGCCGCGATCTCCGGTGCCGGCGGGCAGCGGCACATTCACCGTGGCGCCGATTCCAGCGCCGGCGCCGCGCTGCTCCAGCCCGCCCATGCCGGTCGGATACCAATCCTCCTGATGCAGTGAGATGAACAGCACCGAAGGGTCGTCGTAGAACGCGGCCTGGGTGCCGTTCCCATGGTGGACATCCCAGTCGAGAATCAGCACCCGCGGCACGCCGCGCCGGCGCGCATGAAGGACGGCGATGGCGACATTGTTGAGCAGGCAGTAGCCCATTCCCATATCCGCCACCGCGTGGTGCCCTGGCGGGCGGGCGAGAACGTACGCGTAGGGCGCCGGACCGTCCAACACCGAGTCCACGGCCGCGATAGTCGACCCAGCTGCCAGTAGTGCCGCTTCCCACGAGCCGGGGCTGACCGGCGCGCTCTCCCCGGCGTCTCCGGTTCCCGCCCGTGAAAGGGCTTCCAGCCGGTCCAGGTACCCTGGCGTATGAAAGGCGAGAATGTCCTCGCGTGTTGCCTCGCGGGAGGGAATGGGGACAAAGCGATCCGCCAGACCCGATCCCACGAGTAGCGCATGAATACGGCGGATGATCCGCGCGCTCGACGGATGCTCGGCCGCTTCCAGCACGGAGCCATCGGGAAGCGTAGCGTGCATCATGCCCGTGTCGTGCAGGAGAAACCGCGGGTCGTAGACAAGCCCGAACGGTAACGGGGCGGCCATTAAGTATGTGCCTCCAAGGGTAGTCGAGGGAGGCGCCGGTTGGGCGCCAGGTGATTCGACAACAGGATAGCAAGTGAACCGCCGCCCCGGCCAGTGCCTTGACGCCTGGCGGCCACGGCACTAGACTACCTACGGTGTGCACGGGGTGTAGCGCAGTTGGCAGCGCGCGGCGTTTGGGACGCTGAGGTCGGAGGTTCGAATCCTCTCACCCCGACTTCGACTTCAGATCAGGAAGTGCGGATAGCCGGTGCTCTATGTGCTGTACGGGCCGGACGAGTATCGAGCCCAGGCCGAGGCGGAGACGATTCTTCGCGTCGCTCTGGACGGCGGTGATATCGGTGCCCTGAGCCGACTGGATGGAGCCGCTACCGGATGGGAGTCCGTGCGAGCGGCCTGCCTCAACCAGTCACTATTCTCGTCGGTTCAGGTCGTGCTGATTCGTGGTCTGCTTGGCCGCTGGACCGGCAAAACAGATGATGGCGGATCCACGGCGGGCCGCCCCTCGCCGGCCGAGTTCGCCGCCTTCGCCGGCGCGCTACCTCCCAGTACGCACTTGATCCTGCTGGAAGGGGACTTGCGGGCCGATAACCGATATCTCAAACCCCTCACCGGGCTGGGAGCGGAGCGGACGCGGATCGTCAGCTTTAGCCGCCTGAAGGATGCCGCCCTAACCGACTGGCTGCTGCGCCAGGCGCGGGCAGGCGGCGGTTCAATTGACCACGACGCGGCGGAACTGCTGGCGGCCCGCGTGCCGGACAACCTGGCCCTGGTGGCCCAGGAGATCGACAAGATGCTCTGCTTTACCGCGCCCACGGGTCGCATTCGCCGTGAGGACGTACAATTGTTGGTGCCGGAAGCGGCCTTCACCAAGGTTTTTGACCTGATAGACGCGATATGCGCCAAAAACAAGGCAGGGCTCGCCGCCCAGCTCACCCTCTCGCTTCTGGACGGAGGCGTGGCGCCGGAGCAACTGCTAGCCCTGATGGCAGGGCGGATACGTGACCAGCTTCTTCTAGCCACTGGGCAGACCGATGGCGTCCCCGCCAAACAGGTGGGGCTGAACGCGGGTTGGAGCGATGGGCGCCTCGGCAGTGTGACCCGCGGCCGCTCCGATTTTACCATGTCGGAGTTGATCGACGCTCATCGCCTCCTGCTGGCCGCCGATCACGCGCTCAAGAGCCGGCCCGCCCATGAGCGCGCCACGGTAGCTCTGGTCACCTTCGTGACCATTGCCCAGCGGACGGAAAGCATGGCCCTGGCGGAGGCGCTGCCGCTGGGGATTTGACCTGCCGCCACTCACTCCCGGAACGACGCCCCCACCTGGTGCTGCAGAGCTTTCCTGATTCGGACCATGATTTGCTCGACTTCCTGCTCTCCCAGGGTATTGTCCGGTGACTGAAGATCCAGGGCGCAGGCCAGGCTTTTCTTCCCATCCGGCACCTGACCGCCCTGGTAGGCATCGAACAGCGTGACGCGCGCGACCCGGTTCTTGCCCGCCGCGCGGATCACGCGCAGCACGTCCTCGGCCGGCCTGGATTGATCGACGACGACCGCCAGGTCGCGTTTAGCGAAGGGAACCCGTGGGTACTCGACGAAGGCGCGCTCGGCGCTCGCGTGTGCCGCGAGGGCGTCGAAATCAAACTCCGCGATGTAGGCGCGATGAATGCCCAGATCCCCGCGTTCGGCCAGGCGCGGATGCAACTCGCCAAGGAATCCCAGCGCGGCACCGCCAACTAGTAGCTCCGCCGCGCGTCCAGGATGCAAGAGCGGATGGCTCGCGGCCGAGATGCGTGGGTTGACGATCCCCAGCCGCGTCAGCAACTCCTCCACGATGCCCTTTAGATCGAAGAAGTCGAGGTCCATTTCAGGGGTGGCCCACGAACGTGGAGTACGCCGGCCGGCCATGGCGATGGCCAGGGTGCGGCGCTCGACCGGCAGATCACCGACCCGCGGAAACGAGCAGGTATCCAGTTCGAAAAAGGCTACCCGATCCTCGCCTGCCCGGAGGTTATCCCGCGCCGCTTCCAGGAGCCCCGCCAGTAGCGTCGGCCGGAGATACTGGCGATCCGGGGTTAAGGAGTTTACAACCGCTGCCGGATGGAACGAGGCGCCCGCAGCCTGGACCGGGCCTGGATTGGGGACGATCGCCGCCAGCCACTCCGTTGAATCATCCGGCCGGAGCAGCTCAAGCGACCGGAGGCTAGTGAGGCCCGGGCTGCTTCCCTCGCTGAGCCCGCAGGCCAGGAGAGTTGATCGGGCGGGCCAATACCAACGCTGCCCTGGCGACTCGGGGCGGGGCGCCACCGATCCGCGGAGGAGGGTCTCGGGGATGGCGTCATAGCCGTTGATCCGCGCGACCTCCTCGACCAGATCAGCGCCTTCGTGCAGATCCTCACGCCACCAGGGCACAGTGACCTCCAGGTTTCCCGCCACGGTGGGGGCGCAGGTGAACCCGAGGGCCAACAAGCTCCCTACGATCTGCTCGTTGGTCCAGGAAACCCCCAGAAGGCGGTGCACCTCGGTGGGATCGAAGCGAATCACCAGCGGCACCACGTCCGCCTGTCCGGCAACAAGGGCGCCCTTGGCCACCACCCCACCCGCTACCTCGACGAGCAATGCCGCGGCGCGGTCGGCGGCCAGAGCAGGGAGGGTGATCGGCAGGCCCTTCTCGAACCGGCTAGAAGCCTCCGAGCGCAGACCCAGAGCCTGGCTGGTGCGCCGAATCCCGCGAGGGTGAAAATTGGCCACCTCAAGGAAGATTTTGGTGGTTAGTTGATTGATTTCCGAATCGCTTCCACCCATGATCCCGGCGATGCCTACCGCACGATCCCGATCCGCGATCACCAGCATGTCCGAGGTCAGGGTACGCACCACTCCATCCAGCGTGGTCACCTGCTCGTCCGCGCGAGCTTTTCGCGCCGTGAGCACATGTCCCGCCACCAGATCCAGGTCGTACGCATGCGTGGGCTGGCCATATTCCAGCATGACATAATTAGTAACATCGACCACATTGTTGATCGACCGCATGCCGGCGGCGTTCAGGCGTTCCGCCAACCAGGTTGGGGACGGCCCCACCGTGACCTCCGTGATCACCCGGCCGACTAACCGCCGGCACTGGTCGGCGGCCTCGATCCGCACCGAGGCGAGGCGTGATGCCGGCGGACTGACCTCCACCAGTTTAGGTTCGGGCAGGTGAAGGGGCGTCCCCGTCACCGCCGCGACCTCGCGGGCGACTCCGATCATGGAGAGACAATCCGGCCGATTGGGGGTAATCTCCAGGTCAAGCACCCACTCACCCAGGAGTTGCGAGAGAGGTTGGCCCACCGCCGCCGCGGCACGCTCCCCCTCAACCACCACGTCCAGAATCAGGATTCCCTCGTGGTCATCGCTAATCCCCAGTTCCCGCCCCGAGCAGACCATACCTTCGGAGACCACGCCGGCGAGCTTTTTCGGCTTCAACGGCGTCTCCATGCCGGGCAACTTCTTGCCGACGCCAATGTAGGGGACGATTGCCCCTGGGAAGAGATTTTGCGCGCCGGTCACCACGGTCTGGCGCCGATCTCCCAGATCCAGGTGAGCCAGCCACAGATGATCGGAGTTGGGCACGCGCTCCAGGTTCTCAATCCGGGCGACCAGAATGTCATCCAAATGCGCGCCGGAATTGGTCACTCGTTCGACTAGACTCCCGCTCATGGTCAGCTTCTCCGCCAATTCCAGAGGAGACAGGCTGAGGTTCACATAGTCGTTGAGCCATCGCAGTGGTACTTTCATGATTGGTTAGGCCACACCTTTTTTCTCGCACGTTGAGGGCTGTTGATCAAGCGAACTGGCGCAGAAAGCGAAGGTCGTTGGCATTGAGCAAGCGGATATCGTTGATGCCGTAGCGCATCATAGTGATCCGTTCCGGCCCCATGCCGAAAGCGAAACCGCTGTAGACTTCGGGGTCGTAGCCCACGTTCCGAAGTACTTGTGGATGCACCATGCCCGCCCCGCTAATCTCCAGCCAGCCTTCGTACTTGCAGACCCTGCATCCCTTGCCGCCGCAGACCAGGCAGGAAAAGTCGAACTCGGCGCTCGGCTCGGTGAATTGAAAGTGATGGGGGCGGAACCGCACGTTACAGCCGAGAATCTGATTGGCGAAATTCGCCAGCACGCCCTTGAGATCGCTGAAGGTGATATCGCGATCGACGGCCAGGCCCTCGCACTGCCAGAAGTAGCTTAGATGCGAGGCATCTTCCTGATCGCGACGGAAGCAGCGCCCGGGCGCGATAATGCGGATCGGCGGATCCTGGCTCAACATCACGCGAGCCTGCACCGGTGAAGTATGGGTACGCAGGAGAATGCCGCCAGGCACATCAAGATAGAAGGTGTCCATGGTATCGCGCGATGGGTGGTCAGCCGGAATATTCAGCAACTCAAAGTTGTTCCGGTCGGTCTCTGCCTCCGGGCCTTCGGCCACCGAGAATCCCATGGAGCCGAAGATCCGAATGATCTCGCGGAGAGTTTCCCTGACTGGATGGGCGTAGCCGGTGAGAGGGGCGCGGCCAGGTAGAGTGATATCGATCGCCTCGGCGGCCAAGCCCGCCTCCAGCGCGGCGCCGCCGAGGGCCTCCTTCCGAGCCTCGTATGCCTGCTCAAGCGCCTGCTTGGCCGCGTTGAACGCCTTGCCGACTCCGGGCATATCCTCCCTGGGTACCGAGGGAAGCTGTTCGCGCAGGCCCGGCAGTTCGCCCTTGCGGGCGATGAAGGCGATCCGCCATTCTTCCAGCAGGTCAGCGGTCGTGGTCAAGGCCAGGCGTTCCAGGGCTCGATGTCGGAGATCGGCAAGCGTGGCAATCAATGAATTGGCGGTAGTCATGCGGACCCTCCTATGCCGATTGGACGCCGGGAAGCACCCGGATGGTGACGGCGGGATGGTCGGTTCGCGACAGCCCGAGCCGCGCGGCCAGGCTTTCCTGATTGATCGCCAGGCACAGATAGCCGTAAGAATCAACCAACAGCACGGTCTCACCGCGAGCTGCCTCGCCAAATGTCTTGACCGTTTGCGCGTCGTGCGATTCGCCTTGAAGCTCGAACCGAACCTGCTTGGGGCCGCCAAAATCGGCTAGTAGGGTTCCAGGGGCGGTGAGGGCAAGACTGCCGAATTCGTTCACCGAGGCGACGGCCGTGCGGATCACCCCATTCTCCACGGTCGCGGGCGCACGATCCAGGGACACCAGGCTTTCAGTGTCGACCCGAGGACCGAGCAGATGCAGGGTGACGCCATGGATCAGATGGGCGGCGGCGGGCGAAAAAATATCGCGGCCATGAAACGTATTCGACACCGGGAGATGGCGAAATTGCGGATCGGTGAGCTCGACCACCGAGGTGATGCCGCCCAGAACCTCGGCGGCGGGGAGAAGGAGCCCATTATCCGGACCGATCAGTACGTCGCCACGCCCACACTCCAGGGCCACCGAGCGCCGAGGCGTACCAACCCCGGGATCCACGACCGCCACGTGCACGCACGGAGGGAAATGGGGCACGGCGTGGTGCAAGAGCCAGGCGCCCGTGACGATGTCGTAGTGGGGCACCGCGTGCGTGATGTCGATCACCACTGCCTTGGGACTGATCCCGGCGATCACCGCCTTGCACTGGCCGACCGAGGTGTCGGACAGGCCAAAGTCAGAGAGAAACGAAATAATGGTTTGCATGTGATACCACCTACCCGCCTCGGGCGGGCTGAAACGAAGCCATGCCTATTTTCGCCTGGGGCGAGGCTGGCTTCGCTGCACCGCGGTACCACCCAGATTCACGAACCCCACGCGGGGTTCGCCTTGATTGCCCGGTAACGGCGGGCGCCGCGGCGACTTACTGGACGAAACTGCCCGTTCGGACACCGGCTCGGGAGGGAACTTCACCTACCAAGATTCTGGTCCCTGGCGCTCTCAGCCTTTGGCGCCGGTTCTCTGTCATCCTGTCGTGGTGGGCTACTTTCTCCGTCAACGTGATTGTAGAGGAATGTACCAGATTCGCTGGATACACGCGGGGCAGCTTGCATGGGCGTGGCCGGTAGCCTACACTCAAGACGCGGTGAGCAAGGGCCCTTAGCTCAGCGGTGAGAGCATCCGACTCATAATCGGTTGGTCCCGGGTTCGAATCCCGGAGGGCCCACCCGTTCATTCAAGAAAAGAAGAGTTACCGTCGTGTGCCGCTTCTTCTGGTTTCCGGTTGATTTGGTCACAATTTGGTCACCGCCGGTTTCGGCCTCCCGCGGTTGAGGGCTTGACCAATGAGCGTGGCGGCCTCGTTCCGCATGTGCGGGCTGACGTGCAGGTAGATATCCCGCGTGAATCGTGTGGAAGCGTGGCCGAGCCGTTCCGCCACCACCTTGACCGGCACACCGGTCTCCAGCGCGATGGTCGCGGACGTATGCCGCAAGTCGTGAAATCGGAGACGGAGTACGCCGGATCGCTCCTGAAGCAAGTTGGAGTGCCGGGTCAAGTTGCGTGGCCAGATAGGGCCACCGCGCTCGTTCGGGAGCACCAGGTCGAGGTCTCGCCACCGGCCTGCCAAGATCTCGCCCTCGCGCATTCCCGTTGCCAGGGCCAGTAGCCACAGCGCCTCACCGTAGTGGTCGCCCGATGTACGCGGCAGGAAAGCCAGATAGTGCTCTGCCTGCCAGGTCCGCACCGTCGGCATAGGTACGCTGGGTGGGCTCACCCTGGCCGCCGCATTGAAAGCAACAAGGCCCAGACCTTCAGCGTCCTTGAGGGCTTTGTGCCGAATTGAGTGCATTAGCCGAACCATGCGTGGGGATAGCGCGCCCCTTTGGAGTCCAAGCTTAGGGCTGTTGAGTTGCGCTGTGTAAAAATCCTGGAGATGGTACGGTCGGAGGTCTTGGAGGCGCGGATTGCCCAGGGTGGGCACGGTGCGCGTTCGGATGAGGCTTTCGTAACAGGAGATGGTTTTTGGACGATTGCGGTGACCGGCGATAGGAGCAAGCCATTGACCCAAAGTAGCTCGACCGCCGTCACCCCCAGGGCCCGCAGATAGGGGATCTTCTCCATCACACGGCTGAAGGTGCCCGGGTTCCGGCAGCCGGCGGACGGGGAACGGGTGTAGCCGCCTACGTGCAACTCGTAGATGATGCTCTCCCGCAGAGGTAGGCGGAGCGGCCGATCCCCCTCCCAATCATAGGCGCCGGGATCGATCACCATATGAGTTTGATGGCTCCTATACCTCCTTCTGCTCCTTGCCAGGTGCCTCTGGGATGAGTCCACGGTCAAGGGCATGCCGTGGATTTCCTTCGTCCTACCCGGACCATACGTGCCGGCAGTAGCGGATCCTAGCGGGGAATGGCCCGAAGTAACGGTGCCAAAGGTCCCTCCGCGCGCTGCCTCGCGCATGGCAGGGAACGATCAGATGACAAAGGACCCCCACTTTGAGGGCATCCGGCCCTCGGCATAGCCCCGTAAAGTGGCTATGGTAGGGACAAGAAGGGTAACACGACCCCGGGCGCCGCCCAAGCGACGACCAAGATCCCGCGCTTCAGGATGTGGGAGGGAGACCACGATGAGCCTGTCAACGATCAACGAGCACGCCATGACAAACGGTATGAATGCGCCAACCCAGGCGGCGACGGCACCAACTACCGCTGTGTCCCGGTCCGCCGAGCAACAGCGGGTAGTGGTGCTGGGCGGCGGCGTAGCCGGCCTGACCGCGGCTTATGAGTTGCGCGGGCGGCTTGACTCGGGCATCAGTATTCTCTTGATTGCCGATAATGACCAATTCACCCTCGGCCCCGCGCTATTGGACATGCCGTTTGCCATCAAGCACACCTCGACCGGCTTCCCAATCGCGCCCTCGCTGGTCAGTCGTGGGATCGAGTTCTTGCATGCATCGGTAGAACACATTGACCCCCATCGGCGCGTGGTCCATGCTGGAGGGCGGGATGTGACGTACGACTACCTCCTCATTGCTACCGGGCAGACAGTGGATCCGGTCGCCGTGCCTGGCGTAGGTGGGGAGTTCAACGCCAGCCATTCTATCTACTCCGAAATGACCGCCGCCGAGACCGCCCAGGCGCTTGAGGAATTCATCAAGCATCCGGGGCCCGCGGTCGTGGGACTGGCAACGGGTGCCGGCTACCTCAGCGCGGCCTATGAGTGTGCTCTGAGGTTGGAGTATCGGTTGCGACGCGCCGGCGTTCGTCAGCGGGCCAGCATCACCTTCGTCACGCCAGAGGAGTATCTCGGCCACCTCGGTGTCGGGGCGCCGCGCGCGCGACGGCTGATGGAGCGCCTCTTTGCCCGCCGCGGTATCTTCACCGTGAGCGGCATGGATATAGCACGTGTGGATCCTGAGCACGTGTATCTTCGGGGCGGCCGCGCGTTGCCGTCCCGCTTTAGCCTGGTGATCCCCCGATTTCATGGTGCATCGGATGTTTGGAAATCGGAAGGGGTGACCGATGCGCGCGGTTTCGTGCCGGTCGATGCCCAGTATCGTCATTGCTCGTTTCCCGAGATTTTCGCCGCGGGCGAGGCGGCACAGGCGAATGTGCCGGCGCCTCCGCGCGGCGGCCTCCCCAAGACCGGTTACCTTGCGACCGCGACCGCCCGCGCCGCGGCCAGAAATCTGGCCTCGGCTATCACCCACAAAGCGCCACGTGGCCGTGCTCTGCCATCCTTGCTGGATCTCCGCATCATCGATGGCGGTGACGCCGGCATGCTGCTCCTGAGCGGCACCTTCATTCGACCGTTCCGGACCGCCGTGCTGTTACCAGGGCGGTCCGCGCATAGACTCAAGAAGGTGCTGACGCGCTACGTGCTCTGGAAGCTGCGTACAGGGCGTACCTACCTGCCGTGAGCGGAGCGCGCTACCTGGATCAAGCCGCTTCCAGAGCAGCACGGGCATAAGGATCCGCCCGACTTGTCCGACTCTTCACGCTGCGTTTCAGCGTACGTGAGTACTCTCCCGAGCGTGGTGGCTTAGTCACCACGCCGCACATCGGCGCGCGTGAATCCAACCACGCCCAGGGTCAGCACGACCGCGGCGAGTCCGGTCATCGCCAGCGAGGAGCCCCACCGCGGCCCATCGGTAATGGGGCTGCCGTATTGATAAAAGATGGAGAGGTCGGCCAGCCAGGCCGGCAGGTTGAGGGCGGTATAGAGCAGGGAGGCGACGAACGAGACACCCACCAGTACCCCGACGACCGCGGTCCCGATCCCGGCTCCGGCCCGGCCCGCCAGGAGAAACACCACGCTGGCCGTGACCAGCTCCAGGGGCAGGATGCCGAGCAGGGCCGCCGCCACGGAGCCGCCATCCAGCCGCAAGCCCACGAGGCGGCCACTCACCAGCACGACCAGCCCGAGGACCAATGGCGCGCCGATGAGCAGTAGGGTAAGCGCGCCAAAGCGCTCGAGGATCGCCCGAGCCCGCGGCACCGGGGTCGCCAGCACCAGTTCCAGCCTGCCGCCGTCCAGATCGCGCGCCCAGGTCGCGGCTTCGACCAGGGCAAAGACCACGAGCAACAGCGGGAGGTAGAGAAAGAGGATGCTGGCCAGAAAGCCCGCATCGGTGGCGATATCGTGGCTGCCCAGCACCTGACTGAGTTGGCGGGGTGCATCGGCCAGGATCTTCTTCAGACTGTCCTCGCTGCTCCGGGCGATACTGGTGGTCCAGGCGGCGTAGACGCCCAGACCCGCGATCCACCAGAGGGTGGTAGGCAACTCGGCGGCCAGGGCGCGGGCCCAGACGGCACGCAAGGACCAGGCGGCGTAGGGCAGTTCGGGCGCGGCACGCCGCCCGGCAGCCGCGGGCCCCCGCTGAGGCCAGGCCATGCCGCCGATGTCCCGGTGCACGAACAGCGGGACACTGGCGCCGCCGAACAACCCAGCCAGCACCGCCAGGACCAGCAGGCCGCCGCCATTGGTGCCAGAGGAAGGAATCAAAGGCTTGCTCAAATCGCAGTAATAGAGGGGGGAGAGGTGGCCGAGCCAGCCGGCGTTGGCCACCCGGCTAGTACCATCCATCAACCAGGCCAGCCCCATCACGGCGCCCGCCAGACCGGCCGCCGCGCCCGCCGTCCGCAGTACCTGGGCCAGCAGCAGGGCCAGCAGGGCGAAGACCAGGGCCGCCAGGCTCACATTGAGGCCGGCGAGGAGGGCGCCCCCGGCATCCACCTGCACGCCTGCCCTGGCCTCACCACCCAGCGCGCCCAGGCCGATCAGAAGGCCGATGACGGCCAGGGCGCCAACCAGGGCCAGCACCTTCTCGACCAGCACGCGCGGGCGGGAGCGCGGGGTGGCCAGCAGCAGGTCGAGGGAGTGGCGCTCCTCTTCGCGCCGGAGCAACCGCGCCCCCGCCAGCACGGCCCAGATGCCCAAGATGAGGGGGAGTGAGCCCATCTGCTTCCAGGTCGTGTAGCCGGTCGGAGTCGTCAGGGCCACCGGATCGCCAAAGAAGCGGAGCGTCCCGGCGAAGTGGGCCGCATCCTGCCGCGCGCTCAGGCTCAGTTGCCCGTAGGAAACAATGGTGAAGTAGACCAGGCCGGCCAGTCCGAGGCCCCAGCCCAGGATCGGCAGGCGATACTCTCGCAGGGTCTTGGTCCAGATCGATCGCGGCATGGGACGCCTACCCTTCACCGGCCGCCACGAGATCGCCCGCGGTCGGCGGGGCCGGGGCCGGCGCGTAGAAGCGCAGAAAAACCTCCTCCAGGCTCGGTTCATGCGAGGTCAGGGAAACCGCGTCGTGCCGCGCGGCCACTTTGAGCACCGGGCCAAGGTCTTGCTGGACCGTCAGGCGCAGAGCCAGGCCACCCGCGGCGGACGTGACGGTCTCGACCCCAGGCACGCCGGCAAACCACGCCGGCAACGCCGGCGCGGCGAAGCCGATATCCACGACCTGGTGTTTGAGCGCCTTGAGCGTGGATACGTGGTCCACCTTGATCAAACGGCCCTCGCGGATAATGCCGACGCGGTCACACATCTGTTCGACCTCCGGCAAGATGTGCGAGGACAGAAATACGGTCTGTCCTTGTTGTCGTGCCTCGACGATCAAGGCATGGAACTGCTGCTGGTTGAGGGGGTCAAGCCCACTGGTAGGTTCATCCAGCAGCAGCAGGCGTGGCCGGTGCATGAATGCCTGTACGAGGCCCACTTTCTGCTTGTTCCCCCGCGAGTAGTCTCGGAAGCGCCTGGTAGGATCGAGGTCCAACCGCTCGATCAGCGAGCGCACGTAGCCCTTGTCCACGCCGCCGCGCAGGTTGGCCAGGTAGGCAATGATCTGGGCCCCGCGCAACGACGGATCGAAGGTGAACTCGCCGGGCAGGTAGCCGACCAAGCG
The DNA here is from genome assembly GCA_035534995.1 of Chloroflexota bacterium. Classification (GTDB taxonomy): domain Bacteria; phylum Chloroflexota; class UBA5177; order JANWHV01; family JANWHV01; genus JANWHV01. The sequence continues at coordinate 46,312 of DATLQX010000058.1, forward strand.
CTTGACCGCCGGTGCCTGCTTCCAGCAGTCCAGGCCGCTGATCGCCGCTCGCCCTGCGGTAGGCCGCAGCAGTGCCATGAGCAGGCGGATCATGGTGGTCTTACCGGCGCCGTTAGGGCCCAGGAAGCCGAACCCCTCGCCTTCGGCCACCGCCAGGCTCACGCCTTCGATACCGCGCGCGCCGCCGTATGCCTTGGTCAGATCGTGGGTCGCGATCATTGCGGTCATGCCAGGTGTCCTTCTTGGAGGTTGCCGATCATTCGGGTTGTTGCAGCTTTTCCAGATACGCGGCATAGAGGTGCTTGCCGGCCTCGCTGCTGCTCGGCAGGGGGTCCGGCTCAAGCCACCGACGCAGCAAGTCGCTGAGTACCTCCGTCAACTCCTCCATGGGCGGCACCTTGTCCGGGCCAATCAGTTCAGGCGCGTTGATCAGGCCAATCTTCAGCGCGGTCAACAGATAGGTAATACTGGCCACGGGAAGGTCCGCGCGGACTAATCCGGCCTGTTGCATGTGGACCAAATAAGCGTCGGCCTCGCCGGCGAGTTGGTAGTAAAAGCCCGGATTATAAGCTTCGATAAAACCGTTGAAAATGTCGGACTTGCCGCCGATGATGGCGGCCAGGAGGGGATAGGCGAGGGCCGCGAGCATGCCATGAGTGGCGACACGATGCAGCAACCCGCCCTCGGGATCGGCCGCGATCCGCTGCTGGATGTCCTCGCTACAACGTCGCTGCTCGCGCCGGATGGCGGCGCGAAAGAGGTCGTGCTTATCCTTCCAGTGCAGGTAGATGGTGCCCTTGCCTACACCCGCCTCCCGCGCCACATCGTCAATCGTGGTCTTCCGGTAGCCCCAGCGCGCCAGCAGCCTGGCGGCGGCATCCAAGAGTCGCTCTTGGCGCAACGAGCGCTCGTCGGGTGCCGACCCGCCTGCCGGGGTCGCGCCGGCCCGCCTGCCGGGGCCGGATCGGGCCAGGCGAATGCGATCCTGAATGGCGGCCATCAGCATCCTCTCTTTGCCTGTGCTTGCCGTGACTGGCTGACCATATGACTAAATCTATCAGATGGGTCACAGTGTAATCGGATCCAGGCCCACGGTCAAACTCGGCTGGTATCCAGATGCCGGCAAGTTGCGGGAGCGCCTGTTACTACCCGAGGGCGTAGACGGTGAGGCGCGCCAGCCGCCGCGCGGCTTCCTCCTCACCGGCAAGCACGCCTTGAAAGAGATCGTCGATCAGCGCCGGGGTAAGCAGGACGCCGTTCGTCCCCACCCGCCAACCAATCTGGTGTTGCTCCGCCACCGGCACGACGAAGAGCGAGAGGTACGGCCGGCTCGTACGTATAAAGGCCCCGCCATGCACTCGTCCCTCTATCACCGAAAGCATACTATCCACCGCGATACTACGCTGGGAGCCCTCCTCCCCCGCCAGCCAGCAGCGGCGGCCGTCGGGCATCCGGGTTGTGCTGACGCGGCACGGCATCCCGGTTACCGCCGCTCGCTCGTTCAGGCGCCGGTAAGCATCATCGCAGAGGGTCCACAGCGCCGCGACGGCATGCCGCGAAAAGCGATCTGGACCGCTGCCGTCCCCTTCAGGCAGGGGCGCGGTTGCGTGCTGGCGCCGGGGTCCGCCGGATGGCGCCGCGAACCCCTCCTCGTGTTTGACCTTCATTTGTTGCCTCCTCCTGCGTCGACCGCCGTTTCCGGCAACTGTTCGACCTGCTCCTTGCTCAGTTTCAGATACACGACGCCATCCTCGAGTTGCGCCACTTCGCTGATAGGAATGGTCACGTCCTTGCGGCCGAGCAGATGCCCCTCTCGGATGGTCAGGTGGGTGATCGCCCTCTGCCGGGGA
>DATLQX010000059.1:0-6155 GCA_035534995.1 Chloroflexota bacterium
CCACAACCTCGCCGCTGACCCCCGCGTGGCCCTGCACCTGGAGAGTGGCGATCAGGTGGTGATCCTGGAAGGCGTGGTCAAGGAGATCAACGATCCCGAGGCTCTGGCCCGCTTCGTCGATGCGTATGAGGTCAAATACGCGATTCGCCCCAGCACCATCGATCCCAAGCAGGTGATTTATGGGCTACGCCCAACCAGCGCTTTCACGTGGGCCGAGGAGAACTTTCCCCAGAGTGCGCTCCGCTGGCGCTTCGAGTGAGTCAATAGCAAAAAGGATCCTGGCGACCATGGTCGCCAGGATCCTTTTTGCTGAGCTATTCGGTTTAGTGGCAGCCGCATCCACGGGCGGCGCCGCTCTCTTCCGCCGTCCGGAAGGAATGGCCACAGCCGCAGGAGGAGACCGCGTTGGGGTTGTTCACCGTGAACCCCGCACCCATCAGGCTATCGACATAATCGATCTCGGCCCCCTCGATAAAGCGCAGGCTCTCCGAATCGACGACTACGCGAATACCCTCGTAATCGAGGGTCAGATCATCTTCCATCGGGTCATCAAGGGCCATTCCGTATTGGAGGCCGGAGCAGCCGCCGCCCGCCACGTAGACGCGCAGGGCCAGACTCTTGCTCTCTTCCTTAGCCAGGATGTCGCGCACCATCTCCGACGCCTTGGCGGACAGAGTCACGACCGGTGGGGTCTGTACAACACTGAGTTCTTTCACGCCGATCATGAGTGATATACCTTTCATACCCACCGAGGCTCACCGGGCGGGTAGGTCTCGAAGCCGATCCGTCTGATACCAACATACCCCAGGGCCGATGTGCGGTCAAGAGAGTTTTCTGGTTCAGGAGTTACCCTATCGGGATTATGCGGCATATTCTACTGGTCGCCTGGCGGTTCGCTCACCACAGTGAATCGGAGGCGGTAGCGCCGCTCTTCTTGCGGGGCCAGGAAGGGGAGAGTTCCATTCGCCCTCGCTTCCGCTCTGCCGGTGATCACCGGGCAGTTAGATGGCTCCAGGCCCAGCACATAGGCGCCCTGGCCCAATTGCCGCCAGGCGAACATCCAGGGCAGGGTCGCCGCGTCCCAGTCGAGGCGCAGCCCCAGTCCACCGGCCAGGGTGGGATTCCACAGCGTCACTTCATGGCGGCCCTCCTGGTTGGCCAGAGGCGTGGTGGTGAACACCTGTTCCTTGAAACCCGCTTGCGGCCCATCGACCCGCGCGAACCGCTCCAGCCCGCGGGCGGCTTCCTCGTCGCGCGGGACCACCGAGGCGAAGCGTCCGATCAGGCGCGCCCCTTCGTCCAGCAAGGGGAAGCCGGCATTACAGTGATACATCAGCATGTGTGGACTGGTCTCCCAGCCCTCGTTCCGCGCCACGTCATCCAGAGTGAGACTCGCCCCATCGAGATCCAGGGAAACCTCGCGGGTCAGGGTCAGATTTTCCCCGAACAACCGCGCCTGGCGGATCGTGCCGCGGGTGAAGAGGATACAGCGGTCGCCTTCCCAGCGGTGGCCCCAGGCCAGGTCTCCGGCCGGGGCGTAGGTCGCCAGTCCGTGCATGTAGATCCGCTCGCCGGCGTCGTGCCCGCCGGGTCCGGAGTTGGTCAGGCCGCAGGTAGTAACCATGCCGCCGAAGAAGGTCCGGCCAAAGCCCTGTTCGTCGTGGATAGCCAGTCCGGGCGCCGCCACCCCGGCGTTATTGATCCAGGACAGGGGTTGGCCTTGCCACGACATCTGGGCGATGTCCATGCCGCGATCGGGCAGCACGGTACAGGCGAGGCCGGCGGCGTTGCCGAAGCGTAGTGCCCGCGTCCCCCGCCCTGGCCCGTCGTCCAGCACGGTCGCCTCCACCCCGCCGATCTGCTCCAACCGGCCCACCCGTTGCAGCAAGGTCTCGCGGGTATACTGCCGTCCCCACAGGTGCATGGCGCGGTGCCCCTTCCTTTTAGTCGCCCGCTACGTGATCGAGGAAATAGCTCCGCCAGGGGCCGCAGCCGCGGATAAAGGGCTGCATGAGGGCCCGCTCGGCCTGTACGGTGTGGAGGAGATCGTGGGCCGCCCATTCATGCAGCAACTGGCTCAGGGTGACCGGGCCAAGTTCGGCGTGGCGCGCGGTTCGCCCGAGATCCGCCTCGCTTATGGGGGGAAGGACGGTCAGGCTTTCGGCGCGAGCGGCGGCGAAGGCCGCGGCAACCGCCGCTGGGTCGCCGCCATCCTGGGTGGCGCCGGCGGCATCGGGGTCATAGGCAGGGAAGTCCTCCTCCGCCAACAGATGAAAGGCGCGGCTACGAAAGAGCGTCTCGGTCGCCAGCAGATGATGGAGGCATTGCAGGGGCGACCATTCGCCGGGGATCGGTTGGCGGGCCAGGAGATCGGCCGGCAGGGCCGCCGTGAGCGTGATCCAGCGGGCGGGGGTAGCGGCCAGGACGGCGCGAACAGTGTCAACTGGGTCATTCATGTGGCTACATCCTTTCGGTTGGCGGCGCGTCTCCCTGAGAAGCGTAGCATCCGGCCCCTGAGGGAACAAGGCCGGAAAGGCGGGAGGGTGCGCCTCAAGCTTGATACTGTTGGCGAAATCGGGAAGGGTCACGCAGCCTCCAGGAAGAGGGCGGCAACGGGCGAGACGCGGGTCGGAGGGCGGGGAGCACCACCGAACCAGGCACGGAGGCGGGCCAGGTTGCGGGCCACGGCAAGCAAGAGAGGCACACCCTTCCACCGAGGATATATGTGCCTTGGGTGTGATTCTCGTCCGCCACGAGGCCTCCGGCTGAGGCCGGGTGTGTGACCGAGAAGGATGCTATCCTGAACTCGGCCAGGGTACGTATCCAGGGGCGCGGGTCTCTAGACCCGCTGAGCGCGAAAACCGCCCCGTTGGCGGCAGCGGCACGACTCAGATGACAATCCATCGCCGAGGCACGCGGGTCTGGAGACCCGCGCCCATGAAATGCGAGACGCACCCTCCCACCGGGGGTGCGCTCCCAGGAATATGCCGGAATGCCCGGTAGTTCGGGTATTGAGTGGTAGTAGCGAGAGAAGAGATGATATGGATGACCAAACAGCAGCGGGCCGGCATGGATGGGGCACCCAGGCGGTCTGGGCGGGCGAGGAAGACTATCTGTTGCAGGGCGCCACCCAGGTGCCGGTGGTCCACAGCGTGTCCTTCGGCTACCACGACGTGGACGAGTGGCTGGCCGTGGCGCGGGGCGAGAAAGCCGGCCACATCTACGGGCGAAACACCAACCCCACGGTCCAGGTCTTCGAGGAGAAGGTGCGGCGGCTCGAGGGGGCCGAGGCGGCCACCAGTTTCGCCACCGGCATGGCGGCGATCAGTAATACCCTTTTCACCTTGCTCGCGCCCGGCGATCGGGTGGTCTCGGTGAAAGACACCTACGGCGGCGCCAACAAGCTGTTCGTGGAATTTCTCCCCCGTGCCGGGATCGCGGTCGAGCTGTGCGACACGACCGACCACGAGGCAATCGAGACGGCGATCATCGCCGGTTGCCAGGTGCTCTACCTGGAGAGCCCGACCAATCCCACCCTCAAGGTGGTCGATATCGCGCGGCTGGCCCGCGTAGCGCACCGGGCCGGGGCCATCGTGGTGGTCGATAATACCTTTGCCACGCCGATCAATCAGAATCCGCTGGAGTTAGGCGCGGATCTGGTCCTGCATAGCGCGACCAAGTTCCTTGGCGGCCATGCCGACGCCCTTGGCGGAGTGATCTGTGGCCCACGGTCCCTGGTAGAGCGGATCTACCACTACCGTGAAATCACCGGGGCTACCCTGCACCCGATGGCGGCCTATCTTTTGCTCCGTGGGATGAAGACCTTGCAGCTACGCATCCGGCAGCAGAACGAGAGCGCCCTGCGTGTCGCGCGTTTCCTGCGCGAGCACCCACGAGTAACCGACGTCTTTTATCCCGGTCTCGAATCGCATCCAGGGCACGAGATCGCCCGGCGACAAATGCGCGGGTTCGGCGGGGTGCTGAGCTTCTTGCTGGAGGGGGGCTTCGATGCCGTGCGCGCCGTGCTGCCCCGCCTCCAACTGGCTCATCTGGCCGCCAACCTGGGCGCCGTGGAGACGGTCGCCGGGCCGCCGGCCACCACCAGCCATGTCGAATCGACGCCCGGCGAGCGCGCGGCGGCAGGCATCCCCGAGGGCCTGGTGCGCTATTCGGTCGGGATCGAGGATACGGACGACCTGATCCACGACCTGGAGCAGGCCCTGGCCGATCCGGCGCTGAAAGCCCGGGCCTCCGGCTAGTTCACCGAGGCGGCAGGTCCAGTGGCGGTTCGCCGTAGGGGCCACCCTTGTGGCCGCCCTCTGGCCAGGCACAAGGGCGACCACAAGGGTCGCCCCTACAACCGGTGGCGGACTTTCGCCAATCCGTACTAACGGCCCGCCACGCCTTCGCGTCTACCTCGGAGGCGCGGCTTTCGCTGGTTGCCGTGCCTTCCACGCTTTATAGCGCTCCGGCAGGCAGACCGCGCACGGACGATAGCCTGCCTGCTCGGCGGTCGCCTCGTCGGCGAAAAAGACCCGATCCCGCGCGTACCCACCTCTGGCGAGGGCAGCCAGCGCGGCCCGGCAATCGAGGCGGCCGTAGAGCTTTCGGCGGCGGTTCCCGCCCAGCGTACCGGGGATGGCGCTTTCATACGGTGTGCCGTTGGCCCCCATCAGTCTGTAGGTCTTCGTCCCTACTTGCTCTCCCACGCGGCGTGAAAGATCAGGCTGAGAGGTGGTGGTCATGCCGCCGCCTCCAGCCTCAGGAGAGTGTGTTTCGCCTCCGGGCCGCCCGCGTACCCACCCATGGTCCCGTCCGAACGAACTACCCGGTGACAGGGGACCACCACGGGCAGGGGGTTGGTGGCGCAGGCGGTGCCGACCGCGCGAACCGCCCTGGGGTTGCCCACGGCCTGGGCGACGCTCGCGTAGCTGGCCGTCTTCCCGTAGCCGATCTCCGACAGGTGCGTCAGGACTTCACGGCGGAAGCCGGTCGAGAGGCGGAAGTCCAGCGGCAGGTCGAACAGGGTTCGCGCGCCGGCGAAGTATTCCTCGATCTCACGGGCGAACCGATCCAGCCTGGCCGGGGCGTGTAGGATCCGCGGACTGATCCGTTCGGCCAGTTTCGTGAGCACCTGATCGTGGTCCTCGCGGGCGTAGGCGACCCGCACCAGGCCCTGATTGGTCGCGGCCAGCAGCAGTGAGCCGACCGGGGTGTCGATGGTACGATAGCCAACGTCCAGGATGCCCTCGGCCTCGGCGGCCAGGACGAGGCGAGCGTGCAGGCGCCGGATGGCATCCTCGTCGGCGACCGGCAAGGCCGCCACCAGGTCCGCGTCGGTGTTCCACTGGCTTGCATGATTGGTGGTGTTCATCGGGATGCTCCTTGATAGGTAGCCCGCAGGGTCTTGATTCCATCGGCGGCGGCCCGGCGGGCGGCGCTCTCCGTATTGCCGAGAAGCTCGGCGATCTGGGCGTAGGGCAGGCCGGCGATGTGATGGTAGGCGACCGCCTCGCGTTGCTTCCTCGGCAAGGCATCGAGGGCCGACCAGAGTTCGTCATCTCGTTCCACTGAAGGCTCATCGTTCGCTGGTTGCTCGGGAAGCTCCTCGACTGGAAGGGGGCTGCGCGCGAGGGCCCGCCGTTGGTCGATGGCCTTCCGCTTGGCGATCGTGACCAGCCATGCCTGGATGTTGCTGCCCGGCCGCAACTCCGGGTAGGCCCGCATGGCGGAGAGAAAGGTTTCCGACCAGGCATCCTCCGCCTCGTGCGGGCCGAGGACGGCCCGGCAGACGCGGAGGACGGTAGGTCCATGTTCGGCGACGATCTGCTCGAACGGTTTCATACTCATATTCTGTACACGCTCCCCGCATGGTACACCTGAGATCGGCCCTTCCGGGTGTCGAGAATAGCTGCCGGCCTACTCTATCTGGTAAACGCGCCGGCGGCCCGATTCGTGAGATGCGATCAGCGGCCCACTGGAGCGAGGCGATAGACCACGCCCTTGTCGTCGGAGATTAGGGGACTCGCGTCCGCGGCGACCATCCGCGGCGTCTCCAGGTTCCTATCGGACATGGTGATCGGGGAGAGACGCACCCATCCGGGCTCGGCGTTTTCCGCCTATGCCGGTCGCATCAGCTACGTATATAGTGAAAG
>DATLQX010000060.1:0-15109 GCA_035534995.1 Chloroflexota bacterium
CCCGATTCTCCCTCCAGCACCTCGGCCACGCGCCGGTGCAGGGAAGCGCGCCGCGCGGCGCCCAGATCCTCTTCCACCACTTCGCGGATCACATCATGGGCGAACCTGTAGCCCTCGGGGCCCACTTCCTCCAGTAACCGCGCCTGGCAGACCGCCTCCAGGGCAGGGAGGATCTCCAACTCCGCCCGGGCCATCGCCGTCATCAGTACGGGGCGCGGCACGATCCGGCCCACGATGGCCGCCACCCCGAGCAGCTCTCGTGCCGCCTCCTGAAGCGCCTCCAGCCGCTGCCGCACGCTCTGGGCCAGGTTCCATGGCACGCGCGGTGCCGCCCCATCCGCAGGGATGGCCGCCCGGACTCCCCGCGCGTAACTGACCACGAAGAACGGTACGCCTCCGGTGCGCCGCAGCACCTGATCCCGGATCGCGGCGGTCTCCTCCTGGTCCGCCAGCAGATACGCGAGCAGCTTGGCGGCATCCTGGTTCGCCAACGGACCCAGCGGCATGTGGATTACCGCCTCGGAGGCCGCCAGGTCGGCAAGCATGGCCGCCAAGGGATGCTCGGGCCGTATTTCCGTGGCCCGATAGGTGCCGATGATTTTGAGCGGCGCCTCCGGCGTGGGCCGAGCCAGTGATTGCAGCAGATCGAGCGCGTCGGCTCCCGCCCACTGGAGGTCGTCGAGCAGGAGCAGCGTACCGGCCGGCCCAGCCAGATTACGGAGGAAGTGCGCGGCGGCACCAAACATCAAGCGACGCTCCTGGTCGGACGCCAGGGTCGCCCGAGGCCATGGCTCAGGCAGGTTCTCGGCGATCTCGGGCAGCATATGCGCCAGCCAGGCGCACCCTTGCAGTTCCGGGCGCAACTGCCCGGCCGTCCGGCTCTCGATATAACGGGAGAGCGCTTCCAGGATCGGGGCATACGGCTCCCGTGCATCCCGGCGTTGGCAGCCTCCGGCCAGCACGCGGAATCCCTGGCCCGGCGCGTATGCGGCCACCTCCTGAAGGAGCCGCGTCTTCCCAATGCCCGGCTCGCCGGCGAGCAGCAACACGGGCGGCCCCTCGCTGGAGAGATGCCGAGTCAATCGCTCCCATTCGTTCCCGCGCCCAACCAATGGGGGTCTGCCCTCCTCAGGCCGAGCCGTGGAAGCGCCGGCGAGCGAGGAAAAGCCGCCCCGCCGGGCGGCGGAGGCGAAGGCGGTTCGTTGTGGGTCGGAGAGCCCGAGGGCGTGTTCCAGCAAGGCGACCGTATCCTTGCGGGGTGTGTGATTCACGCCGCGTTCCAGGTCACTGATCCCCCGCCGGCTCAGGGATGCCAGTTCGGCCAGATCCTCCTGGGTCAGGCCGGCGGCCAAGCGGAAGCGTTTGAGCAACTCCCCGAACGATAGGAGCGGCGTTGCGTTCACCCATCCTCCCGACACGGCGCTGGCTCGAACCACCGCGCGAGCCGTGCCCAACTCCCCGCCATCATAGCACGCCGATCGCCCGCGGATAGCCTCCGCTTACGTGCGTGAAGATGTTCGCGTATATGTGCGTGCTGCCTGGTGTACGCATCGTGACGGCCCGACACTGAGAGGGCAAACCGGCGCCCTTGGCCGGCTCAGTTGGAAGGAGATTTCCATGCGGTTCGCTCTCTCAATCGCGGCCACGCTCTCTCTCATGCTCGGTAGTCTGACGGCCAATACGGCGCCGGCCAGACCGTCCAGCCAGAACCCTGTCTATGCGGTGGCGGCGGCGGAAGCCGGTCTGGCACATGATCCGGCGGCCTGGGTGGGACGCACGGTGCTGCTCCGCGGCAGATTGCTTGGCTGCCCCTATCGCTTGCCGGGGCCGTGCGCTTCCTGGCAGCCGGCGCTCGCCGATCCAGGGGCCGATCCCAGGTCGGCAAGCTCCGGCTTGCCGGTGATCTTGGTGTGGCAACGGCATCCGTCCGTGCCCTTGTCAAGGGCCGCGGTACAGCGGTTGCGCTGGGGAGAAGTTGGCACCTACCGGGTCCAGCTCTGGGCCCTTGGCCCTGGTCTCCGCTCCGCCGCGCGTGGCTACTACGGGCTGTTGGAGGAAGCGGCGCCATAAGCATAGTCACATCTCGCCCACGTACGCGAAGCGCGGCCGCCGCGCCCCCTCGTGCTCGACCTCCTCGCTGAACATGGCGAGCGGGCGGACCCACAGCCGCCGCTCGCCATAGAGGGGGCGATAGACGACCAGCAGTTCTTGCGTTTCGCTATGGCTTGCTACGCCGATGACCTCATAGTCGCGACCCTTGAAGTGTCGATAATGTCCCGGCCGCGGTTCGATTGGCTGGCTCATCTCCCCTCCTATCGTGGTGAAGTGCGCGGCGCTGCCCCCTCCAGATAATGGTATGGTAACGGTAGGCGGTAGACACTGTTGATCACTCAAGGAGGAACCCCTGTATGGCCCTGGCGGGACTGACCTCGGTGGTGCGAACCTTCCTGGACGAGCGGCGATATGCCGCGCTGGCCACGATCAACGAGAGCGGGATGCCCCAGCTCACCGCGATCTGGTATGAACTGCAAGGGGACGAGGTGCTGATGAATACGGCGGCGGGTCGCCTCAAGCACCGGAATCTCCAGCGGGATCCGCGGCTGACGCTCTGCGTCGTGGACGAAGAGCGGTACGTCACCCTTTACGGTATCGCCGCCTTGTTTGATGATCCAGCTCAGGCGCAAGAGGATGATTACCGTCTGGCCATCCGTTACGATGGGCCCGAGCGCGCGAAGGAACGGGCGCCGGAGATCGCGCGCCAGCAACGGGTGAGCATCAGGATGACCCTTACCCACGTCCATGCGCGGGGATTCGATTGATGGACGGTAGCTACACCCCAAGCATGCGCGCGCGAGCCTACTATTCAACCCGCGGCGGAGGATAGCCATGCTGGAGAAGATTCTGTACCGTCAGGGCTACTTGCGGGACGCGGCGGCCCTGGCGACGGCGGCCCGCCAGGGCCTTGACGTGCCGATCCCCTCCTGTCCCGGCTGGAACATGGCCACCCTACTCAGCCATATGATCGAAATGAACGCGCATCGCCTGGGACTGGTTCGGCGGCGGCCGGCTCCGTTCCCCATGGATGATGTGGCGACCTGGGGTGTGCCGACCCGCTTTCAGGAGTGGTTTAGAGGAGACCGGCTGGCTGCCGGTGCGGCGCCGGCGGGGCTGGCGGCTCTCTATGAGGAGACCACGGCGGAGTTGGGCGTGGCGCTCTGGTCCCTGGATCCGACCGAGCCGGTCAGTAGCTGGTGGGAGGCCGATCAAACCGCCGGCTTCTGGCAACGGCGCATGGCCCATGAGACCGCGGTGCATCGCTGGGACGCCCAGTTGGCGTATGGCGGGCCCGATCCGGTCGAGGCCGACCTGGCGAGCGACGGCATCGATGAGAACTTCGAGGTGATGCTGCCCTCGCGCCGGCGGCGGGCGACGCATCCACGCCAGGGCGGCGGTGAGACCTATCATTTTCATCGGCTGGACGGGCCAGGCGAGTGGCTGGTTCGCTTCGCGCCGGAGGGGCCGGTGGTGACCCGTGAGCACGCGAAGGGCGATGTGGCTGTCCGCGGCACCGCCTCGGATCTGCTCCTCTTCCTCTGGCGGCGCCTCTCCGCGGATCAGTTGGAGGTGTTCGGCGACGCCGATCTGCTCCCCCGGTACTTTGAGCTGGCACCGCCTGGCTGACTCGCTCCGGTGGATTCGGGACCATTGGGCTACTGTTGCTGTCCTTCTTCCATGCTAGGCTGCACAGGTACACGACATACGCCCCTGAAGGACCGGCATGATCCATTCGCTTCATCTCCCACTGTTCGGCATCCGTCTCTCTCGCCCGTACCGCGCCGGTCTGGCTGTCCTGGCGCTGGCCGGGTTGACGGTGGGTGAGCTGACGCCGGTTGGAGGCGCCGCCGCCGTACCATGGTGGGCCAGCAGTGGCTGGACTCTCTGCGCCGTGTTCGCGGTTGTCGGTTGCCTGGCCGCTGCCCGCAAAGGAGGCGCCGGCCGGAAGGCGTGGCTCTACTTCGCCGCGGCCGGCGCGACCTGGCTGTGCGGCCAGATCGTCTGGGACTATTATCAGCTCGTCGCGCGGGTGGCGCCGCCCTTTCCCTCCGCCGGTGATGTTGGCTGGTTGGGCTTCGTACCCTGGTTCGCGGTGGGCCTGTTCTCCCTTCCACGACATCGGCAGCGGCAGAGCGTGCTGGCAGTCCTGACCCTTGACCTCGCTATCGTGGCGATCGCCCTGACTCTGACCGGCGCGGTGGCCGTCCAGAGCTTGCTGCTGAACTCGACCGCCGTCACGGCGGCAGGGAAGGTGGTGGCCCTGGCCTACCCGGTGACCTACTTGACCCTCGTCCTGGGAGCCTTTCTTCTGATGATCAGGGTGCCTGGCCTGGCTTCGGCGCCCGGCATGTCCCTGCTGCTGCTTTGCTTGCTGTGCGAGGGCGTGGGGTTCGTGGGCTGGGTGCCGCTCCTGCTGAAGAACACCTTTAGCGATGGCACGGCGCTGGACCTCGTCTGGATGGCGGGGCTCCTGGCCATCGGGCTCGCCGGGCTGGAATGGCGGCCCCTTGCCGTCTCGTGGACGGTCGACGATACCGCCCCCGCGACGCGCGTGGTGCTGGGCCTGGTTCCGACTATACTTGGCACCGGAGTGGCGATCATCGCCCCGTGGCTGGCCGCCGGGCCGGCGCGTGACCCCATCACCATGGGCGCGCGCGTGCTGATTGCCCTGATCGCCGTCCGTCAGATGGCGGCGGTGCTGGACAACATGCGCCTATACCGAGCGGAGGCACGGCAGCGGAGCCTGGCGCAGAGCCGGGCCGATCGCTTACGGCGGGTTCAGGCACTGGGGCAGGCTATGCGCCTGGACCTGGATCCGGTGCGAATCGGTCAGTTGATCGTCGAGGCGGTCAGCGATGCGCTCGGCTACCGCCTGGCCATTCTCAATCTGATCACCGATCTGAACGCGCCGGCGCCGGAGCAGCGTACGCAGGCGGTTGCCGCCGTGGGGCTGAGCCCGGAAGTTGAGCGGGGTTTTCTGGAGCAATCCGCTCCGGCTAGCGATATATTGCTGCTGCTGCGCGAGGAGTTTCGCCTTTCGCGCTCCTTCTTCCTCCCAGCCGAGCACGCATCGCTCTTGCTCCAGCAGACCTCGATTCCCCGCTGGACCTCGGCTCCGGCCCATACGACTGCCGCTGGGTGGCGCGCGGGTGATGAGTTTTTGGTGCCGCTCATCGCCCCACGCGGCAATAACTTTCTCGGTTTTCTCTCGGTGGATGATCCGGCTGACGGCCGTCGTCCCAATGTGGAAGTGGCCGAGATCCTGGAGATCTTCGCCGACCAGGCGGCGCTGGCTATCGACAACGCCAATCAATTCGCGGAATCACGGCGCCGGACCCACCGGAGCGAGGCAGTGGGCGCCTTGCTCCATGCCCTGGGCCAGCAGGTTGAGATCAACGCGGTGTTGCGCACCGGCTTGGATGGCCTGGTCCGGCTCATGGGCGCCCAGAGCGCCACCCTCTTCGACTACGACGCGACCCGTCAAGTCTTGATCACGCGAGCTGGTGATGGGCAAGCGCGCAGCGATATCCCGGACGGAATGGTGGTCAGCCTTACCGACGAGCCGCACGCCGCCGAGGCCCTCGCCGGCTGTATACCCGTGATTATTACCCATCCCGTGACCGCGGCGGAGGCGGAGGCCATGGCCCAGCTGGGATGCCGGTCCGCCCTGGCCGTCCCCGTGCTCACGGGTGGAAAACCTCGTGGCCTGATCTTCATCAATTACCAGGCTTCGGTTGCCGCGGTGTCCGCCGAGGAACAGCGCTTCGTCCTGGAGGTTGCCGACGCCCTGGCCGTGGCTCTGGAGAAGGCGACGCTGTACGAGCGCACTCACGCGCAGGCGATGCGCGACGCCGTTACCGGCCTGGCCAATCACCGCGCCTTGCACCAGATCCTTGATACGGCTCTCGCGAACGATGGGACGACCGGTCGGGAAGGCTACGTGGCCCTGCTGTTGGTGGATGTGGACAACTTCAAGCTGTTCAACGACACCTACGGCCATCCGATCGGTGACGCGGTGTTGCGAACGGTCGCCGACCTCCTGCGAAACTGCGCTCGCGAGGGTGACGTGGCGGCCCGCTATGGCGGCGACGAGTTCGCGGTGGTGTTGCCGGGCGCGGATACCGCCGTGGGCGAGGCGGTGGCCCAGCGTCTGGTCCGCCTCGTGGCCGCCTCGCCCTATGTCACGGCGGAGGGCGCCATCATCCCGCTCTCCGTCTCCGTGGGCGTGGCGGCGGCGCCCGCCGACGGGCGCACCCGCCAGGCCCTGCTGGCCGTGGCGGATGCAAGGATGTACGTGGCCAAGCGCGGGTCGCAAGCCGACTCAACCTTGATCCGAAGCGCGGCGGATCTACTGGGCGATAGCAGCTTCGGTGTTCTTGAAGGGCTGGTCTCGGCGGTTGACGCGAAAGATCGCTATACGCGCGAACATTCGCTCGATGTGACGCGATACGCACTGCTTCTGGCTGATGCCCTCGGACTGGCTGCCTCCGATCGGCGCACCCTGGCCCTGGCCGGCCCGCTGCATGACATTGGGAAGATCGCGGTGCCGGATCGGGTGCTGCGGAAGCCCGGAGCCCTGACGGACGACGAATACGAGTTGATCAAGGGGCATGTGACCTATGGGGTGGCGATCGTGCGCGGCTTGCTTGACGACGCGCAGGTGTTGGCGGCCATCGCCCATCATCACGAGCGCTTCGACGGAAAGGGCTATCCTTTGGGAGTGCGCGGGACGGAAACCCCGCTGGTAGGGCGGATCTTGCAGGTTGCCGACGCGGTCTCGGCCATGACCCTGGACCGCCCCTACCGGCGCGGCCTCTCGGACGAACATATGATCGCGCAATTGCGGAGCGGCGCCGGCACGCAGTTCGATCCCAGCCTGGTCGAGCCGTTCATCGCCGCCCTTCGCGCCGTGCGGGAGCCGGCGGCGTAAGCAGGGGGCGCGAACGCCTATCCGCCGGTGGCCACCGCGCAATCCAGGATGGCGATCCCTTGCCGAACCAGACAGGTCTGGAGACCCGCGCCCCTACCCTGCTAGACGCGGGGGCCACCCCTCGGCCACGAGCTTGATGCGCGTCCCCGCCACGCCGCCACGCCCCGATGTGGGCGGCCGGTACGAACAGGCTGTACACTGGCCGGAAAGGCGAACGCTCGCCAGTCGCCAGACGGTGGGAGCGGAGAGGGAGGCAGGGACCATGACCACGACGCAAAGGACGATCTCCCCGGTTGATCAGTCGGTGTATGTTGAGCGCGATCTGGCAACCCCCGAGCAGATCGACCACGCCCTGGACACGGCCACAAGGACGCAGCGTGAATGGAAGCACGTCCCGATCGCGGATCGAGCCGCCCTGTGCCTGGCGATGGTCGAGGCATTCGTCGCAAAGTCCGGCGAGCTGGGCACGGAACTCTCCTGGCAGATGGGCCGCCCGATCCGCTACACACCGAACGAGATCAAGGGCGGGTTCAACGAGCGGGCTCGCTCCATGATCGCCGCCGCCGCGGGTGCTCTGGCCGACCTTGAGGTAGAACCAAAGCAAGGCTTCACCCGTTTCATCCGTCACGAGCCGCTCGGGGTCGTGCTGACCCTGGCCCCCTGGAATTACCCCTACCTGACCTCGGTCAACTCGATCATCCCCGCCATCATGGCGGGGAACACGGTTGTGCTCAAGCACTCTAACCAGACACCGCTGTGCGCCGAACGCTACGCCGAGGCATTCAGGGAGGCCGGGGCGCCCGATGGCATATTCCAGTACTTGCATATGAGTCACGACGATGTCACGCGGGCCATCGGCGATGAACGGGTCAATTTCGTGGCCTTCACGGGCTCGGTGGAGGGCGGGCACGCGGTCACCAAGGCCGCCGCCGGGCGCTTCCTGGACCTGGGACTGGAATTGGGCGGCAAGGATCCGGCCTATGTACGGGAGGATGCCAATCTGGCCCATGCGATCGAAAATCTGGTGGACGGTACCATGTTCAACTCCGGCCAGTCCTGCTGTGGCATCGAACGCATCTATGTCCACGCGGATCTCTACGCTGCTTTCGTAGAGGGCTTCGTGGATCTGGTCAGACAGTACAAGCTGGGGAACCCGCTTGACTCTGAGACCACGCTGGGGCCAATGGTCCGTACGGGCGCGGCCGAGTTCGTGCGGGCTCAGATCGCCGAGGCCGTCAAACAAGGGGCGCGGGCGCTGATCGATCCCAGGGACTACCCAGCGGATCGGAGCGGGACGCCCTATCTGGCGCCACAGGTTTTGGTGAACGTGGATCACTCGATGCGCGTGATGTCGGAGGAGACCTTCGGGCCGGTGGTGGGGATCATGCCGGTTGCGGGTGACGACGAGGCGATTCACCTGATGAACGATAGCGCCTACGGCCTCACCGCCGCGATCTGGACCAACGACGTGGATGCCGCCGTGCGGATTGGGGACCAGATCGAGACCGGCACCTGGTTCATGAACCGCTGCGATTTTCTCGATCCCGCTCTGGCCTGGACCGGGGTGAAGGACTCTGGGCGGGGCTGCACCCTGTCCGCGCTAGGCTACGAGCGCCTGACCCGCCCCAAGTCGTTCCATTTGCGTACCGCTACGCGCTGAGTTCTCCTGCATGCCGAAGACGACAAGAAGGAGAGCCTATCCTACAACCGCCGCTGTCTTCAACGATCCGGGTAGGAAAATGTCCAGTTTCGTCCGCTGCCGCGTTATATAGGTAAGCGATCGCGATGAGACAGCCTATCCCGCTTGAGGTTAGACGCCCGTGGGTCAGACCATGCCGATCCCGATGGCGCTGGGCGCTGATTCCGATCAAAGCGTATCGGAGGAATCCGTGCCGGATACACCCCGATTTGGCGCCTTGTATGAACGCTATCGGCAACCGATCCATGCCTACTTGCGGTCGCGGACCAATACCGATGAAGACGCTGCCGACCTGACGCAGCAGGTGTTCTTGCGGGCGCTGGAGGCCCTCCCCCGCTATCAGCACCGGCAGGTTGCCTTTAGCGCTTGGCTCTTCCGCATTGCCCGCAATGCCGCGGTCGATTTTCATCGTCGCTCTCACGCGGCACTCACCTGGGATCTGGTGCCAGTGGGGCTGCAGCCCATCGCCCAAACAAATCTGGAAGCCACGGTCATCCACCAAGAATCGCTTATCCGGCTGCGAGAGTTATTTTTGGGGCTCAATCCTGAGTCTCGCGAGCTGCTGACTCTGCGCTTCGCGGGCCAGTTGACCGCGCCCGAGATCGCCTCCGTGGTCGGAGCCGGGGAAGCCGCTACCCGTAAACGCTTGAGCCGCCTCTTGCAACGCCTGAAGGAGCGCTACGATGCACCCACTTTCTGAGCGCTACTCCGATTTGCTTGGCGATGGCGCGGATCCGGCGCTGATCCGACTGGTTGAGGATCTGGATCGGGTCTGCGCGCCGGGGCCGCTTCCCGCGCCCCGCGATCTGACGATCACCCGCTCAATAGAGGAGAGAATGGCCATGCAACCTACCAGGGCCAGGGTACGGGCGCCCTGGCCGTGGCCCGCCGCGCCACGTACTCAGCGGGCCACGAAAGCGAAGAGCTGGCTGGCAGTAGGGTGGGCCGCCCTGCTCCCCGCCGTGCTCCTGCTGGCCCTGGCGGTGGTGTTGCGCAATCGGCAACCGACCGCCATTCCGCGATTGGGCGCCGTCGCTCATGTCGCGGCGGGCACGCCGCTCAGCGGCGCCACGGTCAAACCCGGCACCTGGACGGTTACGGGCTCCCTGAGCCAGACTCGCGGCACGCACGCGGCGGCGCTGCTGGCCGATGGCAGGGTGCTCGTGGCGGGCGGCTGCCAGGGCGCCTGCGACACGAATCCGGCGCGAGCCAGTGCCGAACTCTACGACCCACGCACGGGGCAGTGGACCATGACCGGCTCCATGCACGATCCACGCCTTCAATTCACCATGACCCTGCTGCCGAGCGGCCAGGTGCTGGCCATCGGCGGCTGCCGCACCGCGGACTGCTCAATCATCCTCGCCAGCGCCGAGCTCTATGACCCGCGGACGGGAACATGGACGCTGACCGGCTCCATGCATACGCCCCGTGTGTTTGGCACCGCGACCTTGTTACTCGATGGCCGAGTGCTCGTCGCCGGAGGCGCCAGTAACAACAGTATCGCGGGCATTACCGACACGGCCGAGATCTACAACCCGCGCACCGGCGGATGGACCATGACGCACGTAATGGGGGATGTTCGGGGGCGGCACACGGCGACCCTGTTAACCAATGGAAAGGTTCTGGTCGCCGGTGGCGCTCAAGGAACGGAGGGCAACGATAGCGGCAGTCCGACCAAACGCGCGGAGCTTTACGACCCGCGCACCGGCAAATGGTCCTGGACCAGCTCCTTGAACCTGGCCCGTGAAGCTTTCACGGCGGTGCGGCTGCCTTCCGGCGAGGTTCTGGCCGCCAGTGGTTGGGGCCCCACCACGGCTCTCACCAGCGCGGAGTTGTACAACCCGCGCAGCGGCACCTGGAGCATGACCGGTTCCTTGCACTACCCCCGCAACTTCGAGGCGTCGGAGGCAGCGGTGCTGCTGCGCACCGGCCAGGTGTTGGTGGCGGGCGGTCATGGTAACTCTCCGCTCGCTAGCGCCGAACTGTACAGCCCGCGTACGGGCAAGTGGACCCTGACCGGCCCCATGCATCTGGCTCGTGGCGAACAGACGACAACGCTCCTGGCCAATGGCGAGGTTCTGGTTGCCAGCGGCTCACTCAATTTCAGCGGTTCGATCGGCCTCGCCGGGGCCGAGATTTACTATCCATGACTTCGCAACTTTCTCGTGTGCAACATCCGCGGCACCATAAACATTGCACCACGGCTACCTGCTTCGGCCCGACGTCCCATCAATCCTTGACGGGCGGATGCCAGCCGGCTGAGATCCACTCGTGCCTGACCATGACGGCGATCACGTTATTCAAATGGAGCGCCATCACGGTTGCTCTTCCGGTTGCGGTCAACCCAACAATTTGCACGCCGCCGGTACTCCAGACGAAGTGGTCGCCCCACCTCTGTTGCCGCGGATTGAAAAGCCGAACATTCTCGCCGGTAAGTGGATCAAGCGCGCCTACCTGCGCGCTCTTGAACCCGTTACACATACGGCAGGCGAGCCAGAGATTGTCTTCATCGTCGGTGCCGCCGTGGGCTGTTGGAAGGAGGTGGTCGATTTCCAGCGGCGCGAATACGTAACGTTGCGAGCTATGGCAATACCCGCACCTATGATCAGCCTGCACGCTGACGCGGGATCTCAGTTCCTCGGAGATACTCACGGCTCCAGGGGCGGGCGCAACCCGCGGCGAACGGCCTCGTTTAGCCCCTGGGCCTTCCGCAACAGGCCGTCTTCATATACTTGCATCAGAGCTGACAGACTATTGCTCTCACTCTGCGTGAGTTCGCCGGCCCGCTGCTTTGCGAGCAACTCCCGCAGGCGCCAATCTAGGCCGGTATCCATCTGGGAATCCGCCAGTGCCAGAACGTCCGCGTCCGATAAATTGGTGACAGGCATTGCCGGCAATCCCAATGTACCGAGCGGATCGAGAGAAAGGTGGATTGTCTCGGACAAGATGTCCGCTACGTCACGCCCTGTCAGCCGCGCCAAATGTTCCGCGCGCCGGTACGTCTCATCCGGAAGGCTCACCGTAACCTGTGTGCTCATACCAATCTCCCTGCCCGCGCCGCTCCCGCCCCCGTGCGTCAACGTGGTCATTTCAACCAGTATCGCACACTCGCGCAAATCCTCTACCCATCCCAAGACGCCCGCTCCTGATTCACGTAGTCCTGTGCGTCAACGTTTTGCCAGGTTGCCTTATACCATGCGATTAGCTTCCGCCCTGCCCGGTCAGGGTAATCCCCTCCACGATCCAGCGATGGGCGGCCAAATACACGGCACTCACTCTGGGGCAGGGGTACCGTGCCGGTGCATCGCACGTCGTCATACCCCTGCCCCGTTCGGGGTCGGTTCAGAGGGGACGGGGGAGGGTGTCGTGGAGGCTGCCGTCAACGAACAGCCCATCCCCTTGTTGGAGGAGCGCCGGCCACTCGGGATCCGTGTCGAGCTGGATGGATCGCAGCAGTTTCATACTGGCACCACCTCTCCTGTTCCCTTCCCAGCCTGGGGCCGCTTCCCGTCCGCGGCAGAGCGGGGAATCGCCCTCACACTACGCCTTCGGCTCCCCGCTGTCAACCAAAAACGCTCCCGTTCTCCCTCGGGCGCCGCGCCGTTCACGGTGTACACCACTCCGATTTCCGCCGTCACTCGCCCCAGACTCTCCAGATCCCCGGCTGCTTGAAGGGCGTCAGCCATCCGCCCCAGCCCGGCCAGCGCGGCGTCATAGCGCCCCAGAAGGCGCAACTCAACCCCCAGCTTTTCGCCCACCCGCGTCCCGCCGAGGTCGTCCCGCCGGTCCTCCAGTACCTCCAGGGCTGGCTGGTAGTGCCCCACCGCCTCGGCATGGGCGTAGAGGCCGGCGGCATGATCCCCGGCCAGGCCGGCATAGCGGGCGGCCCGATCCTCCTCACCCGCCGCGAGAAAGTGGCGGGCCAGTTCGCCCCACGCCTCTGGCTGATCGCTTCTCTGCCGCTCCAGCGTCTCCCCGGCCCGCAGGTGTAGCTTCCGCAAGCGGTGCCGTGGGTTCTCCTCATACAGAGTCTGACCGATCAGCGCGTGGGCGAAGGCGTACCGGTCGCTCCGCTCCGCTCGTCGCTCCTCCAGCAGACGGGCCGCCAGCGCGGTGTCCAGATGGTCCAGCACCGACTCCTCGGCCAGGCCCGAGGCGCCATGCAGCAACTCCAGATCCTATTCCTGTCCAAGGACGCTGGCCACCCCCAGCAACTCTTGCGCCTCGGCAGGCAGCCGTCCCACCCGCTGACCCACCACCGAGCGTATGCTGCGCGGCACCTCCAACTCGGCCATGCTCTTACGCTCCCAGCCGCTCCCTTCGCGATAGATGGCCCCTTGCTCAACCAGGACCTTGAGTACTTCCTCGACAAAGAAGGGATTTCCCTCGGTGCGGCCATGGATGAGGTCGGCCAGCTCACTGGAGACCGAGGGCAGTCCGAAGCGGACCCCGATCAGGGCGCCGATATCGGTGGGCGAGAGTCCCCGCAGGACCACCTCCTCCACCAAGCGCTCCCGCGTCAGGTCGGCGAGCGCTCGCTCTAGGGGATGCCGACGATTGACCTCAACATCCCGATAGGTCCCCAGCAGCAAGACCCGGTCCCCATGGGACTGGCGGGCAAGATAGAGGAGGAGTTCCAGGCTGGCGCTGTCCGCCCAGTGCAGGTCATCAAGGAGCAGGGCCAGCGGAGCTTCCGCCGCGAGGGCGGCGACAAAGCCAGTGACCGCGTGGAAGAGGCGCGGTCGCGCGTCTTCGCCTTCCAGAGCGGACGGACTGGGCAAAAGGTCGGGCAGTAGCCGTCCCAGGTAGGGAAAGCGGCGCGGGGCCTCGGCCCGCAACGACGGGGATGTCAGGGCCAGCGCGGTGGTTAGGGCTTCGGTGAAGGGGAAGAAGGGGAGCGAGGCATGTTGCTCATAGCAGCGGCCCACCAGGACCCGGAAGCCTTGCGCTTCAGCGCGGAGCATGGCCTCCTGGGCCAGGCGCGTCTTGCCCACTCCGGGCTCGCCCGCCAGCAGGAGGAACCGGCCCCGCCCACCGGCGACCGCCTCCAGGGCGGCCAGCACTCGCCGCAACTCGGCCTCGCGCCCGACCAGTGGCCCGGAGGGTAGGGCGCCCAGGAAGCCGCCCGAGGGGGCGGGATCACGGCCGGCGAGGGCGCGGCGGCCGGCATCCGAGCCGAAGGGCGGAAGGGCGAACACCGGATCCGCCGCGCCACGATTCCCCCCGATGGGGGGCCATGGGAGCGTGCGGCAACCGCAAAGCGCCGACGATCCGCCGGGGCGAGTTGAAGCGCCTCGGCCAGCAGTTGCACCGTCTCCTTGCGCGGGCTGAGGCGCGCGCCCCGCTCCAGGTCAGTGATCCCGCGCACACTCAACCGGGCCTGCTCCGCCAGTTCTTCCTGGGTCAGTCCGGCTGTTCTCCGGTAGTGGCGCCGCAAGGCCGCGAAAGTGGGATTGGCGTCATCCGTAGGCATGCGGCGTCCTCGTCCCCGCGCCATCGATTGGCCGTCGCGGTCACTGATAATCAGCCCTTGGTGGGCCAATCATAGCACAGGCCGCCGGACTTCTTCTAT
The DNA here is from genome assembly GCA_035534995.1 of Chloroflexota bacterium. Lineage (GTDB taxonomy): Bacteria > Chloroflexota > UBA5177 > JANWHV01 > JANWHV01 > JANWHV01. The sequence continues at coordinate 14,257 of DATLQX010000060.1, forward strand.
CGCTATGCATACGGATGACGCCAACTGCCTCGTTGCGTAGGTCTAAGCATACCTTGCTATGTGGGCAGATGCTGGGCGCCATAGATACATCGAAGAACGTCCTCTTGACAGCATGTTCCAAAAATCGGAACATGCTGTCAAGATGCATGTCATTACCAAGCGCCGGTTACGGGATTTCCTCGTGACCCACCCAGACGCCACGGCAAGCCTACTCGCCTGGTTGCGTCTGGCGGAGCACGGTTCCTGGCGGCATCTAGCAGATGTGCGTCACGACTGGCCATCGGCCGATCTGGTCGGCAACTTTATTGTGTGCAACATCAGTGGCAATAAGTATCGCTTGATAGTCTTCATGGATTTCGCAAGGCATATGATCTTTATCCGCCACACTCTCACGCATGCCGAATACGACAAGGAGGCGTGGAAACATGACGACTGGTATGCCTAGCTACGCGGATCTGCTGGCGCAAATACGGCCACGTTCGATCCAGAGTGAGCAGGACGCCGAACGCGCACAAAAGGAGATCGACCGCTTGCTGGATCTCCGTACCCGTACACCGGCGGAGGAGGAGCTTCTGAGCTTGTTGGGAGACCTGGTGTCTCTCTGGGAATCGGCACACGTCAAGCTGCCCTCCGTCCCGGTGGGCGCGCTGATCGGCGCTTTGCTGGAAGCGCGCGGCTTGCCTCAGCGAGCATTGGCCGGTCCAGTCTTCGCCCACCGATCAGCGGTGTCCGAGGTTATCCATGGCAAGCGTTCGCTGACCTATGAGCAGGTCCGGAAGCTGGCCCGCTTCTTCGACCTCTCGCCTGCTGTGTTCTTCCCCACGAGCCAGGAAAGTGATTAGCGCCCACCCTG
>DATLQX010000061.1:0-2850 GCA_035534995.1 Chloroflexota bacterium
GCGTCGCGGGCCAGCCGTTTCCCGAGTAACTCAGACAACGACCTGGCGCTCACGTCAATGGTGCCCGTGAGCAGCACGATCCCAAGGATCAGCAGGCCATCGCGGGCCAGATCCAGGTGGGGAGAGCGGCTATGCAAGACATCGTTGAATGCCTGGCCCACCAGCACTGAGTTGAAATTGAAAGCGACGTTGACCAGCACCGAGATGACCATGAAGACGCCGACCGCCCACTTGTAGCGGAGCAGGTGAGAGGTGATCCAGCGGACCGGCCCACGCTGGTCGGACACATAGGCGCCGGCCACGCTGAACTCGCGCATAAACAGAGCGCCTCCCATTGGATGACTTGGGCTGGTCTGGCGGCGCGGCAAAGGGTGGGGCGCGCTCTCCGGGCCATCGGCGCGGGAGAGCCAGGCTGCTCCACCGATTCACGCCGCAAGTTGCACTCTAGCGCGCGGCACTTTCTCTGTCAAGCCGCGGGAGTGCGAGTGTGAGCTATTTTATACCACTCAGCCGGAGGCGCGAAGCCAGCGGAGAAGAATCCGGAGAGCAAATGCGTCACAGCCGGTCCGCTTGGCGATCTCGGCACAGCGCAGGTTAAAGTCCGACTCGTCCGGCTCGGGACGTTTCTCGGCGGCCAGCGCCGCTAGCCGCTCCGGCTTGATGGACAGCCAGGCCGCCAAGCCGGCGGGAGTGAGATCGCGGCTTTGGCGGAAGTTTTCCAGCGCGTACCCGAGGGTCGAGGAATTGGATGACCTATTCATCTGCCTCATTTCCGCCAGGGCCGGTATCTCGATCTGCCTTTTCATATTGTCACCATACCGCGACGTCTTTGATGCCGCATGCCCCTTCCGGGTACGGCCCATCCTCCCCACCGGCAGGCCCCGAATGGATGATCGTTCCTTCCGTTCCCGCCCTTTCAAGCGCGGGATCCGTCGACTGTGCAGGGCTCAAGATCGCGGATCCCGTGCCGAAAGACCTGGTAATGGCAGCGCGCGCCCTGCCTGGATGCCGATGTCGGCATCCTCGGTCGAAGGTATCCCCGTATGAGTGCCTCGGGGTAGAAGGACAGAACGGATGCGTCTCCTCAGGGATTTGTCAATCAATACGAAGCTGATCGTCCTGGCGGCCGGCAGCGTGGCCATTTTCCTTGTCTGTATCGGCATGGCGATCAGCAGCTTTAACACCATGACCGGGAAGGTCGCCCAGCAACGGACCGCTCGTGAGATGTATCAAGCAGTCTCGGGCGCCTACGAGCAATGGACCCTGGACGATGACCAATCCAACATGTACGGAGCCGTGGTCGCCCTCCGCGATCCCAGCCAGCATACCCTGGCCGAAACCACCTTTCAGCAGGCAGTGCAAGCGAGAGCCGCCGCGAACCCCTTCCTGGCAACTGCTCGCCGGCTGGCCACCACCCCGGACGAGGTTTCCCTCCTGGCCCGGATCAGCAACGATCTGACGAGCTATGATGGCTTTACCCAATCGATGCGCAACTACGCGCTCGCGGGAAACATAGCTCGCGCGATCCATGTCGTAACCGTGGACAACCTGGCGCCTTCCAACGATCTGCCCATTGCCTTCCAGAGTCTGGAGGATAAAGAGACCGCGCGTCTGAACACGCTCACGGCGTCCATCGACAGCGCGGCGAACAGCGGGAAGCAACTGCTGATCATCCTGGCCATTCTCGGTACCCTGGTGCTGGGTGGGATCGCCCTCTTTATTTCACTCTCCATCCGGCAGGGCTTACGCCGGCTCACCAAGGTCGCCGGCCGGCTGGCCGAGGGCGACACCGCCGTATCCACCACCGGGCTCCCCGCCGCCCGCGACGAAATGGGCGCCCTCAGCAGCTCCTTCGTGGCCATGGTGGCCCATCAATCGGCGATGGTCGCGGCGGCGACCGCCCTGGCGGACGGCGACCTCACGCATCCGGTCACGCCCGCTGGGGACGCCGATAAGCTGGGCCAGGCGTTCGTGGTGATGATTCAGAATCTCAGGGCGTTGATCACCCAGGTGGCCCAGGTGGCGCGCCAGGTGGCCGAAGGGGCGGCACGGGTGTCGACCAATACGGGGAACATCCAACAAGCAAGCAGCCAGATCGCCAACGCGGTGGAGGAAGTGGCGCGCGGGGCGAGCGATCAAAGCCAGAGCGCGACCCAGGTCATCGCCCAGATGACCTCCCTGCAACAGGCGGTCGAACAGATGGCCGAGGGCGCCCGCGCCCAGGGCGAGGCAGTGCGGGAAAACGAGGGGGCCAATGCCTCTCTCCGATCCGCTCTGCAACACACCACCCAGAGTGTCGAGGCGGTAGCCGGCGCCGCCGATCGAGCCGCCGCCACCGCCCGAAGCGGCGGTGCCGCCGTGACCCAGACGATCACCAGTATCGAAGGGGTGCGGGCCGCCGTCCTCAAGGGTGTGGATCAGGTGGAGACGCTGGGGAAGCGGAGTAAAGAGATCGGGGCCATCGTGGCGGCGATCGACGACATCGCAGCCCAGACCAACCTCCTTGCCCTCAACGCGGCCATCGAAGCGGCCCGGGCGGGCGAACACGGCAAGGGCTTTACCGTGGTGGCCGCCGAGGTACGGAAGCTGGCCGAGCGCGCCTCGGCGGAGACGCGCGAGATCGCCGCCCGCATCACCGCCATTCAGCGGCAGGTGGCCGAGGTGGTGGAGGCCATGAAGACCGGCAGCACCGAGGTCGAGCAGAGCGTGGCCCTGGGTCAAGAAGCCCGCGAGGCCCTGGAAAGCATCACCGGGGTGGTGGAGGAGACAAACGCCCAGGCTGGGGCGATCAGGGTCGCGATCAGCGAGATGATGGGTAGCGTGGAAGATGCCGCCGCCGCCACCGGCCGG
>DATLQX010000062.1:0-4483 GCA_035534995.1 Chloroflexota bacterium
AGAGTATCGACAGCGCTCTGAGCAACCTGCACGTAGCGTGGCAAGGGCTCGACGAGTCTCAAGTCCAGGGTCGCGGCGAATCGAACGAACTGATAAAGGTCGCCCGTTTCCTTGCGTCATCACCAGGGCCATGCACGGCTACACAGGTGGCGCGTGCCATGTCCGCATCTCATACAGCGCGCCGAGCCGATGTGCCACGGATTCTCGCGATGCTCAATGCCTGCTCTGCCTTCGTACGTGTTGGTAGGTCACGTTGGCAACTCGGCAATATTTTGGCTGAAGCTCTCTGACCGATCGCGAGTTGGCCGACATCCTGGACCCGACCGAGGATTCGCCGGATGCCCCGCGGACCACCACCTTCCCCGGTGAGACGTTCCGGGTGCTGACGAACCGGGAGATCAAGGAGTACGGGGAGTTCAGGACGCGGCGGTTGGTACTGGCGGCGTGGGATAGGATACCCTGTGACGCCGAACCTGGACCTATCCTTGACACACTATTCCGGCGGTCTTAAGGTATACCTTGACTGGCTAACCGTCCCCTTTCCCCAATCCGTCCATTGCCTGCTTGGGCGCGGGCACACTCGAATCGGTTGGAGAAAGTCAGTCCTGCCGACCTGGAGGAGTGAGCGACATGAAACCTTTCGGTCTGGTTCTTCGTTTTGGCGCGGTCGTGGCGACTCTCGCCTCCATTGCCGTGCCCCGGACGGTGTCCACCAGCGCGGCCCCCCCGACCCCGTACACAGCCAGCAGCGCCGTAAAGATCAACGTGATGGGCGAATGGGCCCATCCGGACGACGACACGAGCATTATTGGCCCCTGTGGGGTGTGGCACCAACTGTATGGCATTCGGTGCGGGATCATCCAGGTGACGCGCGGTGAGGGTGGCGGCAACGCGGTCGGCGATGAGACCGGTACGGCCCTTGGCCTGCGGCGCGAGAACGAGGACCGCGCCGCGCACTATCGCTCGGGCACCATCGACCTTTTCTATGTCGACAAGGTCGACTTTTTCTACAATCAGAGCGCCCCGCTGACTCAGTTCTTCTGGGGGCATGACGACACGCTGCGCCGGATCACGCGCATCATCCGCACCACGCAACCCGATATCTACATCGGCTTCACCCCGACGCTCGCCGCCGGCCACGGCAATCACCAGGAGGCCGGCCGTCTGATCTGGGAAGGCGTGCTCGCCGCCGCCGACCCGAATATGTTCCCTGACCAGTTGACCGGCCCCAACGCGCTCAGCACCTGGCAGATCAAGAAAGTCTTCTCGGGCGGGAGCACCGCGGGCAGCGGCGGGTCTTCAGCGGCGGCCAACTGCACCGCCGGCTTCGTTCCCGCGGCCACGAACATGGACACCGTCGCTGGTGTCTGGACCGGCTATCCCTCACCGTACCTCTGGCCCGCCGGCAATCTTCAGGGTATGCCGGCCGGGACAGCCAAGAGTTGGGCTCAGGTCGCCTCCGAGGGCCGTTCCGCCTATCCCACGCAAAGTAGAACCATGTTTATGGGGGCCGCCGCTCCCGGTTGCTCTCGCTTCGGCCAGACCGAGGCCTTCGTGCCATTCCAGCCGAATATCAATCCCGACGGCACGGCGAACGCGGCCGCCGGCCAGGACAATGCGATCTTCGACGGCGCCACCATCCCGGACCCGGGCGGGCTGCCGCTCGGCACCCTCGAATACCTGACCTTCTCCCGTTTCTTCAACGTAGCCGGCGGTACGTTCCAGGCCACCGTCCATGTGCAGTCGGGCTCTAACCGGGCCCTGCGCGCCGGCACCGTCGCGCTGACCGTTCCCTCCGGCTGGACGGTCGACCCCGCGCAGGCTATTGGCCCGATCACGAGCGCGCACGAGTCGACCGCCACCTTCAACATCACGCCGAGCGCTTCCGCCGCGGTCAACGCGAACTTCAAGATCTCCGCGCTCCTGAGTACCGGCGGCATGACCGGCTATACGGATAACGTGGTGCAGATCGTCGCCCCGGCGGAGGGACGTTTCCATCGCTGGGGTAACTGGGCGGAATATGACAGTTGGCTCCAGAACACGGTGCCTCAGGCGTACCGGCTCGGTCGCTCGGCCGCCGTGCAATCGATAGGGATCGGCGAGACCATCAGCGTCCCCGTCGATGTCCACAACTGGTCGAACACGACCCAGAGTGGGAACGTCAGTCTGACCCTGCCATCCGACATCACCGCCGATGCCCCGTCCAAGCCCTATGGGCCTCTCGCTCCGGGCGCGGACACGCAGGTCGCCTTCAACCTGACGAACACGGATACGTCCTTGCCCGTCAGTCAATCCGTCTCCATTCCCATCGTCACGACCTTCAGCACGCCGGCCAGTTCGTCGAGCGAGACGCTCTCTCTTTCGCTCGTCCCGGCCACGACCATGCCCCAGGCCCCAGCGGCGCCGACCCTTGATGGGCAGGAGAGCCCTGGTGAGTATCCGGGGCCGGCGCTCGATATCAGCCGGCTCTGGCAGGGGAGCCCTTGCAGCCCTGCCGGGGTTGACTGCGGCACCTCGGGAGCGGTAGGCGACCCGACCAGTACGTATGCCAAGGTAGCCTGGAACAACGACAATCTCTACTTCTTCATCCACGTCCGTGACGACTATCAGAGCTATGCGGTCACACCCCAGCAGTGCGTGGCGCACTGGCTCGCCGATTCAGTGGAGATCCTGATCGATCCGCGCGGAAACTCATCCCAAACCCTGATGGATACCGCGACGACCTTCAAGCTCGGTATCTTCCCGTTCACCAACGACCCGACCAACTCCAACGGCAACGGCGTGAACGGACCATGCTGGGAACGCGACGCCGACAACCATCAGGGGTATGCTACAGGACCGCTCGCGGCGACGGTTGCGGGGGCGCCCAATGCCCCCGGCGTGCAGGTGGTCTCGACCGCGACCTGGGTGGGGAGCAACGAGACCACTACCGACCACACCTACACGGGCGGCGGTTACAACCTCGAGGTCAAGATCCCCATGGCCGATCTGCCTTCCGCTGTTGGCCCCACGGACACGCCGCCGACCGGCAACGCGGCGACCAACGTCGTCAATCCGCTCCACATGGGGCTCAACATCACTCCGTATGACGAGGACAACACGGCGGCGGCGGGCACCACGACGCTCCGCCATATCGACCAGAGTACCCGCCTCGCCTGGTCGGCCTTCAACAGTGTGCAGTCGGACCCCTACCGGTGGGGGCATGCGTACCTGAGCGGGTATACGCCGCCGGCCGGCCGGCCCACCACTCCCACGCCCCCGATCGTCGGCCATCCAAACCTGGATGGCACGAACTCGCCGCAGACGATTTACCAGTCGGCGGTGGACGGCGTGCCGATCTCCGGCCGCAATCCCGCTCCTCCGAACGACCGCATCACGATCAGCAATCCCGTCCTGGGCCCATCGACGGCCGAGTTCGACATCCACGCGACCGGCCCCGGCACCGCCCATTTCTTCCTGTGGTCGGGTGATCACGCCGCCATCCCGGTCTGGCTCACCAGTTGCTCGCCGACCGCGGACCCGGCCCCGGATTACGGTTTTACCCCCTGTGCCGTCACCGACGGCGGCATCCCACCGTGGGCGCCGGACATGAGCGGGCGGGTGATTCGTGACCTCGTCGTCCCGGTAGCATCCGCCGGCATGCAACATGTCTCGATTCCGCTCGATTCGGCCGCCTATGCCAAGTTGGCGGCGAACGGCTCGGCATTGGTGTCCTTTGAAACTCCGAACAACGAGGTGCAGGCATTTTACATCCCGCTGACCCCGGCCTCCGGGCCGTCTGGCCCATGACCTAACCCCATCACACCCTCCGCGCGTCCCTGGGTGTGGTGGCGGCCGTGGGTGTGATCGCGGGCGCTCAAATGCCCTTCCTCCAGCACCACGCAGCCCTCGGGAAGTGGCGTGATCACTCGGCGGGTGCCCGCTGCCTGCCGCGCCATGCCAGTACATGAAAGACATGGATGCAGACCGAGGATTCGCAATCCAGGCAATAGGGCCGGCCGCGTTCCGGTACGCGAACACAGGCGGCGAGCGATCGCTGCTTGCCTGCGTATCGCACCCGGTAGGACGCGCCCGCCGCGGATCCTGGGATCAGGGTAACCTCACCAAGCTCGCCTTCGGTGGGCATTAGAGGTATGGCCGCACCTCCTCGATCATCTGCGCAAGGTGTGTCCATTCATCCCCTTCGCTGTCGAAGATCAGCACGTACGGGCCGCCAAACCCAGCCGCGCGCGCCAGATCCAGGCAGCGCCGGAAGTCTACGGTATCCATCCGCCCAGGTTCGGGGAAGCCGGCCTTGGCATGGATCGAGGTAGCCTTGGGGAGGATTCGCCGCAGGTCGTCATACTTGCCCGGCCCCTGGTAGTTGCCGAAGTCGGCGCACAGACCCACGCCGGCCCCGGCGCCGAGGAGAATGGCGAGCAGAGTCTCCGGGCGCCGGCTCAGGGCCAGCCAATTCTCGGTCATTACCCGCACCGACCGCTCA
>DATLQX010000063.1:0-15565 GCA_035534995.1 Chloroflexota bacterium
CACGACACCCACTATCACCGGCTGCGCGTTCCACGATGACCACGGCCCGGCGATCAGCATGCTGAGGAAAAATGCGTCGGGAGTGCATGGCAATACCTTCGAGCCGGGCCAGCAGGGTATTGAGTTGCGGAGCTAAACAAATGTGCCGATTCGATCCCACTGGGATCGAGTACCTTTCTCTACCCCACCACCAGATTCACCAGCTTACCAGGCACGAAGACCCGGTGGCGGATCGTCTTTCCCTGGATGGCGGCCCGCACTTTTTCGCTGGCCAGGGCCCGCGTCACCGCTTCCTCCTCGGCTACGTCCGGCGCCAGTTCCAACTTGTCGCGCAACTTCCCGTTCACCTGTACCACCAGGGTAATGGCGCGGGCACGGGCCTTCTCGGGGTTCCATTGGGGCCACGGCTGGGAATGCACGCTGTATGCCCCGCCCAGTTGCGCCCAGAGTTCCTCGGCCAGATGCGGAGCGAGCGGCGCCAGCAGCAACGCGGTGACGCGCAGGGCGTCCCGACGTTGGGACGGCGCGGCCGACTGCCAATGATCGTTCAGATAATTCTGGTGCTCCATCAGCCCGGCGATCGCCGTGTGGAACTTCAAGGCGGCGATGTCGTCACCCACCCGCTTGATCGTCCGATGCTGGGTCGGCTCCCATTCGCGGTCCACCTCACCGGGCGCCGTGTGCGCGTCGATCTCCTCCAGCCGTGACCACAGACGGGCGACGAACCGCGAGATCCCGGCCACTCCCCGGTCGCTGAACACCCCGCCCTCTTGATAGGGGCCGGCGAACAGGAGATAGAGACGCAGCACATCGGCCCCGTAGCGCTCGATGTACTCGTCGGGATTGACCACGTTGCCCCGGCTCTTGCTCATCTTCTGGACGGTCTGGACCACCTTTTCCTCGCCAGTATCCGGATCGGTGATCCGCTCCTCCTCCAGCACCAGCAGCAGGCCATGGAGACGGAGGCGGGCGAACGGTTCCTCGAAGGGGAGGATGCCCAGGTCATGGAGGACCATGGTGGTGAAGCGGGCATAGAGATGATGGCGCCGCACATGCTCGATCCCGCCCATGTACATGTTCACCGGCAGCCATTTCCTGGTCCGCTTGGGGTCGAACGGCCGATCATTCCATTCGGTGGAGGGGTAGCGCAGGAAGTACCAGGCGGAATCGAGGAAGGTGTCGGAGACGTCGGTCTCCCGCCGAGCCGGACCGCCGCACACCGGGCACGGTACGTTCACCCAGTCCTCCAGGGCTCCCAGCGGCCCCACCCCGGTGCCGGTGGGGCGGAACTCCTCGATCTCGGGCAGGAGCACCGGCAGATCCTCCTCGGGGACCGGCACGATCCCGTCCTTGGGGCAATAAATCACCGGGATGGGCGGTCCCCAGTAGCGCTGGCGGGAGATCAACCAGTCGTGCAGACGGAGGGTGGTCCGCGCCTCGCCCGCCCCGCGCTCACCCAGCCAGGCGATGAAACGGGGGATCACCGATTCCTCGCTCCGCAGACCAGTAAAGGGACCGGAATTGATGATTGTCCCGCCGTGGTCCGGGAGCGCTTGGGTCATGGCGGCGGGGTCGATTCTCTCCCCATCCGGTTGGTAGACCAGGATGATCGGTAGCTCGAACGCGCGGGCGAACTCGAAATCCCGTTGGTCGTGCGCGGGGACGGCCATGATCGCCCCGGTACCGTAGTGGGCCAGCACGTAATCGGCGATCCAGATCGGAATCGGTTGGCCGGTGGCCGGGTTGATCGCGTACGCTCCGGTGAAGACGCCGGTCTTCTCTTTCTCGGTCGTGCGTTCGCGTTCGGTCTTCCGCCCTACCTCGGCCAGGTAGGCGTCCACCGCCGCTGAGTGCTCGGGCCGGACTATGATCGGGACCATTGGGTGCTCGGGCGCCAGCACGCAATAGGTGGCGCCGAAGATCGTGTCGGGCCGGGTGGTGAACACGGTGAAGGCGCGATCGGAGTCCTTAATGGCGAAGGTGATGGCGGCCCCGGTGCTGCGGCCAATCCACTCGGTTTGCAAAGTCTTACTCAGTTCCGGCCAGTCCAGATCGCGCAGATTATCGACCAGGCGGTCGGCGTAGGCGGTGATCCTGAAAAACCACTGCTCCATCTCGCGCTGCACGACCGGAGTGTGGCACCGTTCGCAGACCGTCTCGCCATTCTCCTCCTCGGTCTGCTCGTTGGCCAGGACGGTGAGGCAGGTGGGGCACCAGGTGACCGGCGCCTTGGCTCGGTAGGCCATCCCCGCCTTGATCATTTGCAGGAAGATCCATTGGGTCCAGCGATAGTAATCGGGATGGCTGGTGATCACTTCATGCGACCAGTCCCACATGGTGCCCAGGCGTTTCATCTGGGTCTCGCGGAAGCGCTCCACCGTGCGGTCGGTAAGCCGCATAGGGTTGATCCCCAGCTTCAGGGCATAGTTCTCGCTATGGATGCCAAAGGAGTCGAAGCCCATGGGCTGGAAGACATCATGGCCCTGGGCGCGCATGAAACGCCCGTAGGTGTCCGCCCCGCAGTAGGTATAGACGTGACCGACATGGAGACCCTCGCCGGAAGGGTAGGGAAACTCCATCAAATTATAGAAGGGCTGTTTGGCGTGGGCCAGGTCCACCCGGTAGAGACCGGTTTCCTCCCAGCGCCGATTCCACTTCTCCTCGATCACCCTGGTATCGTAATGTGCCACCTGCCTGCTACTCCTCACCCCGTCGAAGGCCCTTTCGGCCTCATCGCCGCCAGGGTCACATCCATTCGCGCAAACAAAAAGCCTCCAGCCCACCGGCATGTGCCGGGGACGGGAGGCAAACCCCCGCGGTACCACCCCGCTTGACGGCGCCAGGCGCCATCCACTCGCGAGACGCGGTAGCGGGCGTCAGCCGAGCCGGCGGATTCACCGCCGGCCTCCCCATGCAGGGCGAGTTCGGTCATCGCTGCCGGCTCGCACCAACCGCCGGATCTCTGCCAAGAGGTATGGCCTACTGCTCCCTGCTTTCCAGGGTCCGTTCCTGCATCATACACTAGGCTCGTACGGTTCGCAAGGCGCGGTATTTTCCTTTAACGCGCCGGCACGGTTTGCGCCTCCGTTGGTCGCGGCAATCCGATCCCCTCGGCGATCCGCCGACCGTATTCGGGGTCGCACTGGGTAAAATGGGCTACCATGTCCTCCTGGCAGTCGCGGTCGCACTGCTTCAGCGCGCCCACCAGGTTGCTGATCAGTTCATCCCGCTCCCATGCCTCGAAGGAGCGGTAGCGCTCTCCCGCTTGCTTGTAATTGTTCGTCCGATCGATGGGCTGCCGGACGAGGTTGCCCGCGACATACGGCGTATGGGGTTGGCCCGCCGCGGTTGCCTCCTGGGGAGTGCGCGGCATACTGCTCGGCTCGTAATTCACATGCGGGTTGCCGCCCTCGGCAAGGCCGTCCACATAGTAGGTCATCTGCCCGTCGCGCTGGCCCGTGGCGACCCGCGTCTTGGGCCGATTGATCGGCAGTTGCAAGTAGTTCGGCCCCACGCGGTAGCGCTGCGTATCACTGTAGGAGAAGGTACGGCCCTGGAGCATCTTGTCGTCCGAGAAGTCGAGGCCGTCCACCAGTACTCCGGTGCCGAAAGCAGCCTGCTCGACCTCGGCGAAGTAGTTCTCGGGGTTTTTATTGAGAACCATCCGACCGACGGGGCGGAAGGGGAACTGGTCGGTGGGCCAGAGCTTCGTGTCATCAAGGGGGTCGAAATCGAGTTCGGGGTGTTCATCGTCCGACATGATCTGGACGTTGAGTTCCCATTCCGGATAGTCGCCACGTTCGATTGCCTCATAGAGATCCTGCGTGGCATGGAGGAAGTTCTTGCCCTGGATCTCCTGGGCCTGGGCCTGGGTGAGGTTCTTGACCCCCTGCTTGGGAACCCAGTGATACTTTACCAGGACCGCCTGGCCCGCTGTATTGACCCACTTGTAGGTGTTGACGCCCGAGCCCTCGATATGCCGGAAATCGGCCGGAGTGCCCCAGGGACTGAACAGCCAGGTGATCATGTGCATCGTTTCGGGCGAGTTACGGACGAAGTCGAACTGGCGCCGGGGATCCTGCTTGTTGAACACGGGGTCCGGCTTCCAGGAATGCACGAAGTCGGCGAACTTGATCGCGTCGCGGATGAAGAAGACCTTGAGGTTGTTGCCGACCAGATCCCAGTTGCCGTCCTCGGTGTAGAACTTGACCGCGAAGCCGCGCGGATCACGCAAGGTCTCGGGTGAATGGCCGCCGTGCGTGACGGTCGAGATACGCACGAAAACCGGCGTGCGCTTGCCCTTCTCCTGGAATAGTTTCGCCCGTGTATAGGTACTGACCGCCTCGTCACCGACCGCGCCATAGGCCTCGAAATAGCCGTGGGCGCCGGCCCCACGGGCGTGAACAACCCGCTCGGGGATCCGTTCGCGGTCAAAATGGCTCATCTTCTCCAGGAACTGATAATTCTCCAGGGTGGTCGGCCCGCGGTTGCCGACGGTGCGCAGATTCTGATTATCGGACACTGGGTGCCCTTGCCGAGTGGTGAGAATCGGATCTCCGGTCTGGGTAGGGTGGCCCTGTCCATTGGTTTCGCTCATCAGTGATGCCTCCTTACAACTCTCGCGCACGCTTCGCGCCGGCGTCGTGGCGGAGCGAAGCGCTCGGTGGTCTTCTCCGTCGTAAAAGAAGGCCGCCATTCCTGCCGCCGCGGATCGATCCCGTTACTCAGCATGGTACCGCAAGGGCCGGTGAACTGGAAGGATGGGCCAAGGCGTCTCTCTGGACTGGTTGACGCATTGCGATGCCTCGCCTACACTCCCTGATGGTTTGCCGCCGGTTCGTGAGCACCTGGCGGCGCCGGATTCCAGGGGAGTGTTGTATTTTGAGTCGATTCTATATGCTGGCCCGAGCCTGCGTCCTTACGGTTCTGCTATGCGCTTTGCTGGGGGGAGCGAAGGACCAGAGCATCGCGGCTGGGCATGGGGCTCGAAGCGCTCCATCCCCAGTCCGCGGCGGCACCCTGGTGGAGGGGCTCCTGGTGGATCCCGACCAATTGCTGCCTAATTTCAGTAGTCAGCTTTACGCCCAGATCGTGCAGCAAACCCTTTTCGCCCCGCTGTTCTACACCGACAACAAGGGGGTGATTCAGCCGGGCCTGGCGACTGTCGTGCCCACCCAGAAAAATGGGGGAATCTCCGCCAATGGCCGCGTCTACACGTTTCATCTGCGTAAAGGGCTACGCTGGTCGGATGGTACTCCCCTTACCGCGCGGGACGTGGATTTCTCCTGGCGGTTGTGGACGAACCCCAAGCTCGACCCGGCGCCCTATTCCACTCTGGGAATTGACCGAATTCAGGCGACGACCATCAGTGCCGATGGGCTGAGTATCAGCTTTACCCTGGTCCAACCCTACGCGCCGTTTTTGTCCGACTGGACCGACGCCTTGCAGCCGTTACCGGCCCATACCCTGTCGTTACTCAAGCCGGAAGGCCTGGCGAATAGCGGCTTCGCGCTGGTTCCCAACGTGAATAGCGGTCCTTTCACGCTCCAGGAAGTGCGCCAGGGAGATCGGATCATCGTGGTGCGAAACCCCAATTACTATCAGAAAAGTCTGGGCTATCCGTACCTCGACTCCCTCGTGTTTCGTACCATTCCCAATCAAAACGCCCTGATGAGCGCGCTCCGCGCGCATGTGGTGGATGCGGCCTGGCTGCTTCCGATCACCTCGCTGAGTGCCGTAGCCCACATGGCCAGGGTCAAGGTGGTTCCCGTGCCCAGCACCAATTGGGAGGCGGCGTTGATTAATAGGAGGCGGCCAGTGCTCCAGGACGCGCGGGTTCGTCAGGCCCTGGCCTACGGGCTCGATCGATCGGCGGAGATCCAGAGCGGCTGGCATGGTTTGGCCGCCCCTATTGGGAGCGATCAGACCCCTGCCTCCGCCGTCTATGCCTCCGATATCGCTCCCTACCCGTACGACCCTGGACGGGCGGGACGGCTCCTCGATGCCGCGGGCTGGCGGTTGAGTCCCGACGGCTTCCGGCGGAAGCATGGCCAGATCCTGAGTCTTACCTATTCGACCACCTTCAACAACCCCTGGCGGCAGCTTGACGAGGCGCAGGCGCTCAGCGATTATGAGGCCCTGGGGATCCAATTGGTCATCCGGAACTATCCGGCCGCCTATTTCGCGCAAACCGTGTTGCCGGCCGGAGATTTCGATCTGGCTGAATACGTGTTCACCAACACTCTTGACCCCGACGACACGGCCGTGTTCGGGAGCCGCTTCACGTATCCAGCGGGCAGCAACTACGGAGCGTACAGCAACCCGGTGTTCGATCAACTGGCCGGCCAGGAAGTGTCCACCGTCGATCCTACCCAGCGGGCCGCGATCTTCCACCACATGCAGCGTATCCTCCACGATGATGTCGCCGCCCTCTGGCTTTATAGTCCCGATAATCTGGGGGCGGTCAGCACCCGTGTCCATAACTATGAGCCGGGGCCTTACAATCAGGACACCTGGAATGCCTGGGAATGGTGGGTAACTCCGCCCGTTGCCGGAGGACATTGATCGGATCATCGCGCGGAATAGTCCGGCAAGGGCGGCATCCCGTACACTGCATTAGGTAGGTGATGAGCGCCGATGCGGTCGGGGCCGAGCGCGATAGAGCCGTAGCGAGGAACCAAATAGTATGGCGATGGCGGCAAGCCGGATCAACCAACCGCTCATGGCGGATCTGGCGCGGGTCGAGGAACAATTATCGCTGGTTGGGCAGGAGGCCGGCCCCCTACTTCAGGAGGCGATTCACCATCATCTCAGTGCGGGCGGGAAACGGATGCGTCCCCGGATCGCCTTACTGGCGGGCCGGTTGCTGGGCCATGAGGCGACCGACGATCTGGTTCGATTCGCCGCGGTCACCGAGTTGGTGCATGCCGCCTCCCTGGTGCACGACGACACTATCGATGACGCGGCGACCCGACGAGGCGAGCCGACCGTAGGGGCCGCCTGGGGCGGCCACATCGCGGTGCTGGTGGGAGACTACCTCTTCGCGCAGGCCGCGATCATCACAGCCGGCCTCGGCAGCCTGCGGCTGATGTCACTTCTGGCAGCCACCATTCAGGCGTTGGTCCGCGGCGAATTGCGGCAGATGAGCGCGGCATACAACATCGAGGCCAGCGCCGCCAACTACGAGGCGCGCATCTCAGACAAGTCGGCCAGCCTGTTCGTGCTCGCCGCCGAGGGAGCGGGAGTCTTGGCGGGTGCGGGAGAGGAGCAGACGCGGGCCCTCCATCAGTTCGGGCAGCAGCTTGGCCTGGGGTTCCAGATCGCCGATGATGTGTTGGATTACACCGGCAGCGACAAGGAACTGGGAAAGCCGGCGGGAAGCGACCTGGCCAACGGCGTGATCACCCTCCCGGCCCTCCGCTATCTCCAGTCCTTGCGGCCAGATGCCCTGGATCGGCGCATCGTGGAGGAAGGTGGCGAGATTGCCCGGGTGGTCACGGCGATCCGCGACTCGGACGGCCCGGCATACGCGCTTGATCGGGCGCGAACCCTCTGCCATGAGGCGGTCGCGACTCTGAGAATCTTCCCGCTCTCCCCGGCGCGTGAGACGCTCGAGTCGGTCGCCGAGGAGACGGTGGGGCGGCGGAGCTAATCTTCCTCCGCTCCATCAGTTCCGGCTGGGATATCCAACCCAAGATGACGGGCTAGCGCCATGCGCACCTGGGCGCGAAGACCGCGATTGCTCAGATATCCCACCGGCGTGAGGGCGCCAGGGATACGTTGAAGGGAGACCGTGCGTACCTGATGGCATAAGATGATGCCGCTCTTCGACTGTCCCGCCTCACCAGCGTGGATTGGCACCTCATTCGGATAGCGGGCAACGCTTCGGGCGGCAGTGATTGGGCACACGGTCACGGACCCGGAGCGATGAAAGGGTTCATACGATACAACCAGCGCCCGGCGGATCCCGCCTTGTTCATGGCCGCGCGTGGGATCCAAATCGGTAATCAGCACAACCCAGCGGAGCGGCGCCGTAGTGATCACGAGTCCCAAACCACCGAATCATCATGAGGAAGATCCATTTCTATCTGGGTGATCTCAGCCTGGAAATCCGCGTCACGAGAGGCTTCGACCCATAACTGGGCATCACGCGCGTCGCGTATGATGCGATCCAACTCCCCGATGGCCCTTTCCACCAGAGCGTCTTGCGTGCCCGCGACGTGGTCGATTTCAACCAACCGTTTCACGGTTTCGATCGCGGCGGGCGATAGATTATAGGTACGCTTAATCCGCATATGCATATGGTAAAACGTGTCAAATTACGTGTCAATTGACATACAGCGATTGCGACAAGGCAGTGGTTGCAGCGGCGCCAGGGAGTGTGGCACAATTGAAGCGCCCACTGGCACCCAATTCCTGCCCACCGGTCTCCACAAGAGAAAGGAGGTGCGGCTCCCCGCCAAGCTAGTTCGTGGCAGTTTCGTCCGCCAAGGATACGCGCACCGTTTTTCCCGTGCCGATGAAGGAGAGGAAATGAAGCGTCTCCTGCCACTGCGTCTTGCGCTCGCAAGCGTGATTACGATTGCCGCCCTGGGCGGTATGGAGTCATCCGTTCACGCCTCGCGGCCAGGGGCCGCGCCGGTCACGATCACCGTCTGGACCGCGTACACTAAGGGCCTTTTGGCTGCCTTCAACGGGCTCATCACCTCTTTCGAGAAGCAAAATCCGAACGTCAAGGTGACCACGGTCAGCGCCACCGATTATAACGCCCTCTTCCAGAAAGAGCAGAGCGCGATCTTCGCGGGCAATCCTCCCACCCTGGGTCAGGCGTATGAGGCGTGGGGGCAACAGTTCATCAGCAAGAACAACGCCTTGCAGGATCTCACGCCATACATCAAGGGTGCCAATGGCCTGAGCGCCGCCGACCTCAAGGATTACTTCACGGGCGTCTGGAACGACAGTATGCTCAACGGCAAATCATATATGATGCCGTTCTCCAAGAGCGATATCGTCATTTACTACAATCCGGCGCTGCTCGCCAAGTACGGGATTACCAGCCCACCCAAGACCTGGGATCAATTCGCGGCGGATTGCAAGAAGGTTACGGTGATCAGCAATGGGCGGGCCACTCAATGGGGCAGTACCCTGCAAGTTGACGAGGCCGATTGGTATGCCTGGGAGCTGGAATGGGGCAACCAGGTACTCGATGCCCACAATAAGGCCGCGTTCGCTACCGCCAAGGGGGCGATCCCGGTGAGCTTCTTCGCCAATCTGGCAAAATCCAAGGCATTGGTTATTTCAACCACCCAGAATTACCAGGATCAGGCCGATTTCGATGCCGGCAAAACGGCCTTCGACATCAGTACCAGCGCGGGCCTGTCCTATGAAGTGGCAGGGGCCGAGAAGGGGGTCCAGGTCGCAATGGCGGCCTTCCCAGCAGGGCCGTCGCGCTCGGTCACCGAGATGTTTGGCGCCCCGCTGGTTATGTTCAATAAAGCCACCGCCGCGCAGAAGCAGGCCGGGTGGGACTTCATGAAGTTCATCACCGAGCCGGCGCAAACGGCGCAATGGTCGATGGCCACCGGCTACGTGCCGGTTCGCCGATCCGCGCTCAAGCTGCCGGTGCTCGCGGCCTACTATAAAAAATATCCCGACCGTACCTCAGCCGCCGACCAACTGGACAACGCGGTGGTCGAGCCGTCGCTGGTGGGCTGGCCCAAGGCGCAAAACGACATTTCGTCCGAATTGCTTTCCGCCCTCACCGGCGCCAAGGACCCGCTCGCCGCCATGCGGCAGGCCGCCTCGCTGGTAAATAGCGACCTCGCCAACGCCGGCGGCTAGGGTCACCGGACCTTGGGGTGAAAGAAGAGGATTCCTCTTCTTTCACCCCAAGGTGTTGTAGGGCCAGATTCTCTCGGCTCAGGAGGAATCCGTGCAGTCTCGCGCCGGTTCGCCCGCCGCCAGTCCACGGTCCCGCGCGTCCGCCAGGATCCGGCGCCTGGCGGATGGCGCGGCGCCCTATGGCTACCTGGCGCCGGCCCTGCTGATCCTGGGCGTATTCCAGTTGGCGCCCATCCTCTACGTCATCTGGCTCAGCTTTCATAAGGACACCAGCTTCTTCGGTTCCGCCTGGGTGGGCGCGGCCAATTACCGGCGCATGGCCCAGGATCCGGAGGTAGGGTCCGCCCTGGCGGCGACCCTCAAGTTCATGATTGGCACCGTCCCGGTCTCGACCCTGATCGCGCTGGGCCTCGCCTTGCTGCTCTTCGAGAAGTTGCCGGGGATCAGCGCCTTCCGCGTGATCGTGCTGCTCCCCTTCATCACCCCGGTCGTGGCCACCACGGTGGTCTGGCAATGGATCTTCAATCCCCAGTATGGCTTTCTGGACAGCCTGCTGTACTGGCTGCATCTGCCGACCGTGGACTGGTTCACCTCACCCTTCTGGGCGATGATCGTGCTGGTCGCCTATACGATCTGGCACGAGGCGGGCTTTACGGTGCTGATCATGCTGGCCGGGTTGACCAACATCCCCAGGGAACTGAAAGAATCGGCCCAGATCGATGGAGCCAACGCGCCGGGCCGCTTCCTGCATCTGACCCTGCCGCTGATGGGTCCGTGGATTTTCTTCGTGTTGGTGATCAACGTGATCGGATCGTTCCAGGTGTTTACCCAGGTGCTCACGTTGACCCAGGGTGGGCCGGATCGGAGCACGACGATCGCCGGTTTCCTGATCGAGCAGACGGCCTTCCAGTTTTTCGACCTCCCGTACGCGGCGGCCATTTCCACCGCCGTCCTGTTAATCGTCGCGGTGCTTACGGTCCTGCAATTCCTGATTGGCAATCGTCGTGTGTTCTACCAATAGGCTGGGGGCCGGTCATGGAGGATCTCCATGCCGGGCCTGACCGCGGCTTTCCGCCGGCGTCGCCTCCTCCGGGTAACGGCACGCTACGTCGCGCTCGGGTGCGTGGCCGTGATCTTCGCCTTCCCCTTCTATTGGGTGCTGCTCACCTCGCTGGTGCCCTCGGACCATGTCTTCGACTTTCCTCCTAGCCTCCTACCGCGGTGGGATTTCGCCAATTACAGTACCGCCTGGCAGGGGACGCCGTGGCTCAATTACTTCCTCAACACCGGCTTCATCGCGGTCTCCACCACCGTGCTGGTGCTCGCGACCTCCACCCTGGCCGGTTTCTGCCTGGCCACCATGCGCTTCCGGGGGAAGAACGTGGTCACCATCCTGATCTTCCTCAGCCTGATCATGCCGGCGATCGTCCTGATTATCCCCGACTACGTGCTGGCCAACTCGCTGGGCTGGCTCAACACCTACTGGGTACAGATCGTGCCCTGGGGAGCCAGCACCTTTGGCATCTTCCTCCTACGCCAGGCTTTCCTCGGCTTGCCGACCGAACTCTATGACGCGGCGCGGATCGACGGCTGCTCGCGCCGCCTGTTTCTGTGGGCGATTGGGGCGCCGCTGGTCCGGCCCGCCCTCCTGACCGTGGGACTGTATAGTTTCCTTGGCAGTTATAACGCGCTACTGTGGCCGCTGGTGATGACCAGTTCCAACGGCACCGACGCGGGCGTACAGCCCATCGAGGTGGGCGTCTATAGCTTTATCGGCGAGAACGGGACTTCCTTTAACCTGCTCTGCGCCGCGACCGTCTTTACCATGCTGCCGGTGGTGATCTTGTTCTTGATCTTTCAGCGTTCCTTCGTCGAGGGCGCCATTCGCTCGGGATTAAAAGGATGACGACGATAACCTTTCTGGCCGGGGCGCGCACGATCGGCGGCACGCAGATCGTGGTGGAGGAGCGGGGCGCGCGCCTCCTATTCGACTGCGGCATTGCCTACGACCCGGCGGGCAACCCGTTCGCCCAGGTGCAACGGCGCCGAGGGCGCGTGCTGTCGGATCTACTCACTCTGGGCCTGGTCCCCTTCATTCCGGGATTGTACGCACCGGAGTTCCAACCGGGCCCGTCCGCCGGTCTGCTTGCCGCCCTGCCGCCAATCGACCGGCCACTGGCGGTCGCGCTCAGCCACTCGCATCTCGATCACACGCATCTGGTTGGATTCGTGGATCCCGCGGTTCCCGTTTACGCTTCCGATGGCACGTCCAGAATCGTGCCGGTGCTGGCCGATCTCAGGTACAGCCTCGGTCCACTCCGCGACCAGCCGCTCCAGGCCCTCGCGCCGGACGAGCCGCTGGTGGTTGGCTCCCTACGCGCCCACCTGATCCCGGTGGACCACGACGTAGGCGGGGCCCGGGGGATGCTGATCGAGACCGCCGAGGGGGTGATCGCCTATTCCGGCGATCTGCGTCTGCACGGCGCGCACCCTGATCGCAGCCACGCCTTTGCCCAGGCCGCCCGCGCGGCCGGCGCGCGTGTGCTGATCATCGAGGGCACTCGGCTACGACCGCCTGCCGAGGTAGCGCCCGAAAGCACGCCGCAAGAGGAACGCATCGAACGGACCGAGGCCGAGGTCGCGCCCGCCGTGGCGGCAGCGTTGCTCCAGGCGCCGGGCCAGCTTGGAATCCTTCTCCTTACTCCGGAAAACGGCGAGCGCGTGGAGGCCCTGGCTAGGGCCATGACCGCCATCGGCCGCACGCTGGTGCTCGATCCGGACGCCCTGGCCTTCGCGGTCGCCGCGCTGGGTAGGCCGATGGCGGAGCGGTTCGCGGTCTATCTGCCAGGTCCGCTCGCCGCCGCGCGGGCGCGTGGGGAAACCCTGCCGGCCAGCATCAAGGGCGCCATCGCCGCCGCGCCGCGCCTGCTTACCGCTCAGGAGATCGCCGCCAATCCCGACCAGTTCCTGCTTCGCCTCAACTTCGGGGACTTCGCCGACCTGATCGACCTGTTGCCCAGGCGTGGCGGCGTGCTATTCCTGGCCAACGGCACCCCGCTCGGCCCCTTCGATCCGGCCTGGCCCCAGATGGAATGGTGGGCGCGGCGGCACGGCATGTCTATCGTGGACGTGGCCAGCACGGGTCACGCCAGGCCGGAGGATCTCACCGCGCTCGCCCTGGAGAGCGGTGCCCCAGCCGTGATGGTGATTCACTCGGTCTATCCCGAATTGTTCACGGCCCCTGGGGCGCGTATTCTGCTGCCGGAGCAGGGTAGGCGGTACGAACTTGGCGCGCTCGCGCCCTAATGGTGATCCCGCGACCGAGTCACGCTATCCCACCGCTGGGAGCCCACACCGGCAGACGGGAGGGTAGCCGGCCTCTCGCCAGCCCTTCTACCGACTCCAGGTGATGCCCGCCCTGGCCGAAGACCACCAAATATTCCCTGCATCTCTTGTCTAAACCGTATTGCTCCTAGCCCAAGACAAGACTGCTGATTCGACTTTAGCCTACTTCTCTGGCTCGCGCCACGTCCTCCGCACTGTAGCGGAAGGCGCGGAAGACTGCATTGTTGACCGGTGCCTCCGGATGTCCCGTTGGGGCCCCAAAGAAAGGATTCACGAACTCCCAGACGACCTCACCAGCCGCGGTGACCTCGAACAGGCGGCCAAAGTTCCCCTCACAAATCAGCGTGTTGCCGTTCGGCAGGCGTTGCGCGTTGGAAATGTAGGGACTAAAGAAATCGAACGGAATGCGCTCCTGGTACGACCACACGATCTCGTTCGTCTCCGGATCGATTTCAAGCACCCGCGAGAAGGGGAAGGGCACGTCCAGGCGGTTGGTCCCGTTGTCAAAGATCAGGATGTGGCCGTTGGCAAGGGCGGCTGGCGCGTGCTGCTGCGCGAGCGTCGGGGGGCCGAGTTTCCAGGTGATCCGGCCCGTCCCCCGATCGACACGCGCCACGGTCGAGATATTGCGGAAACTGAGTAGGAGGCTGCCATCGGGCAACTCGGTGACGGTGTTGCCGTGCGTCCATTCGTCCCGTGCCTCTTGGGGAGCGGTGATCCGGTCCTCCACCGGATTCAGGTGCTCCCAGCTGCGCCACTCCCAGATGGTCTGCCCGCCCGTGGTCATCTCGACGAGGTAGTCACCATACATCTGCCCATCGTCCTCCGTCCCGGGTCTGCCTCCCTGGACCAGCGGGACCAGATCGGGCGGCAGCGCGGTGGCGCAAAGGAGGAGGACGTTGCCATTGCGCAAGCGTCGTCCGTCGTGGTGGTGGTCGGGATGGCGGACCTCCCAGAGGATACGCCCATGCCAGTCGACCTCAAGAGCGGCGCCGCCCTTCCAGGGCTGCCGGTTGACGAAACGCTCTGACTCCTCGGCAATCCTGCCATTGTAAAAGAGCGTTCCACGTGGCGTGAGATAACCGTACAAGCCTGGTGGATACGGTAATTCCCAGGTATGCACTACCTGGCCGGCGAGATCGATGAGATAGACGGTTCGCTCGGATGTCAGGGGTGCGAACAGCGTGAACCCCGGGCAGGCGCGATCCAGATCATAGGCCCGCACCCCCGTGCCGCCACGCTTGCGCTTGTTTTGCTCAACCTGCGTCACTTGTTCTACCACCTTTCTTCCGAGCGATCCTGAGGGGAACGCAGCGGAGAGGTTAGACAAGATTGCCCCGGCTTCTGCCCCATTGTTGCCATTCCGCCACCGCCTCCTTGCCTATTTGGTTTTCTCCTACGGGATCCTCGTCGGTGATATGGCGCAATGCCCAGAACCACGGACTCTGCCGATTACGCAGGTCGCGAAAGATCAAGGGCAGCACTGGCTCGCCGAGGGCGATGATTCTCTGGTACGCAGGGTGAGCAACGATTTGCGCGATGGAGGAGAAAAAATTGGGTATCCTCCTCCCAGGTGGCTACTAGATCACGAAACTGCTCCGCGAGTTCCTTCGGTACGAGAATAGCCGCCATCGATTTGCCTCCTTGATTATGCTCCCATATTTTACCCGTTTCACCGTGGACTGAGCCTTCAGTCCTGAAGTGATCATCTCTTTGGCGGGAAGTGTACGATTGGCACACGAGAACCTACGTCCATGGAGGAAGTGTTTTGCGTTATGACCTGGTGATCTTCGACCTGGACGGCACGCTCTACGAGGATCCGCGCGTCTACAATCGCTACGCGCGTGAGCTATCGCGCTTCCTCCCAACCGAGCAACGCGCGGCGTATCTGAAAGACTGGCGACAGGCACGGGCGAGACGGGGCGTGGCGCGGGTCGGGATGGGCTACGACCGGGGCCGGGATCGCTTGTTTCGCTTTGTGGGCGATACAATCCGGGGTTTCGTCGAGTGGGACGGAATCGAGGTTCCTCTGGAAGATCAGGCCATATCGTGGGATGGGTTGCCGCTTTTTGGCGGCGACCGCGTCTTTATTGGCGACCATTGGGGTCTGCCCGAGACACTCGCCATCCACCATGGCGTCCAGCAAGCGGATCGCGCCACCGCGTTCCTG
The DNA here is from genome assembly GCA_035534995.1 of Chloroflexota bacterium. Classification (GTDB taxonomy): domain Bacteria; phylum Chloroflexota; class UBA5177; order JANWHV01; family JANWHV01; genus JANWHV01. Next base: position 15,356 of record DATLQX010000063.1, read on the forward strand.
GCTACCCGCGCCTGGATGAGCGGCGAGGGCTCTACCTTGGTCGTCACGCAGGAGCTGCCCCGAACTCTGGCGGCACTGGCGGCGGCGGGCGCACGGCTGGCGGCACTCAGCAATTCCCCCGCCGGTACGGTGGACGACGTGTTGCGCCGGCTGGGAGTTCGCGATCTGTTCTTCACTATCGCGGCTTCGTCGAACAAGCCCGCGGGACTG
>DATLQX010000064.1:0-2771 GCA_035534995.1 Chloroflexota bacterium
GGGCCGGGTCAGGAACACATGGGAGGCGCTCAGCGCCATGATCTCGCCAATCAAAACCAGCTTGATCAGCAGGAAGCGGCCATAAGTGGAATTGATCAGCTGATCGAGGCTGCTCAAGTGGACCTGCGCGTTGAACTCACCCGTCACGGCGGCGGTGGCCAGGGCCAGATAGGCCAGGGGCGAAAAGCGATCCAGGAGGTCAAGCACCGCCAGATTCTCCGCCGCGGCGTCCCGCCCTCCGGACGACCGGGCTGCCGGAAGCGCGGGTACGATAGCCAGGGCAATCGCCGCCATCCCACCAATCCACACTGAATTGGCAAGCAAATGCAGCCAGTCCAGCCCCACGGAGGTGAATACAAGCTGGGAAACGGCCGCCGCGTGCCCCGAAAGCGCGAACGCGAGGAGATAGGCCAGCCCCAGGGTGCCGGTTATCGCGAGCAGCACCAAGCCCATGGGCCGCGCCGGCAGCCGGGCGCGGCGAGCTCGAAGAGCGCCTGGCGAATAATCCGGAATGGCTCCCACTACCAGCAAGATGAGCACCACCAGGAGCATGCGGGCTATCCAGTAGGTGCCATAGTGGGAGGAGAGAATGTCGCCCAGCACGGCGCCGTTGGTCAGCCCGCTCCACCCGGCCGCCGCGTATGCCTGGGTACCCAACTCCGCCAGGAGGGCCAGCAGGGTCGCGACCAATCCTAACCCGATCACCGAGCGGAGGCGAGCGGAGGCCCGACCGGTCACCTCGGCTACCCTGGCCCCGGCCCGGAGTCGGGCGGGAAGAAGAATCAGCAACTCCAGGGCCAGGGCGCCGGTCCACACCGTGGAGGCGAGCAACACCAGCCAATGCGCCAGAGCACTGCTTAGAGACGTACTGTCCAGCGCGGGAGTTTCCGTGGAGACGAAGGCCGACGGGGCGGTGGAGATGGCACGCGCCCCGGTCCCACCTACGGTGAAGAGATAAAAGCCATGCAAAATGTGGCCATCGGAACTGGAATCGCTGGTCCAGAATACCGTGTATTGGCCGGGCGCCAGGGCCGGCACCCGCACATCCAGCTCTTCACTATTGGTGGGGTCCACATGCCCGGTGTCCGTATTGACCTGCACACCCTGGGCGTCGCGAATGAGGATCTTGGAGAGCCCACCGTTGAGACCCTCGTCAAACCAGAAGTGAACCGTGCCGGCGGGCACCAGAAGATCGGCGTCGGGCGCCAGATCGGCCTGGATCAGATGCGCGTGCGCGCGCGCCGTCCCAGGTACGGCAAGGAGGGCGAGCAAAGCAACGACGAGCAGAGCCAGAAGGCGGCGCGCGGTCATTGGCACATCTCCCAGACGAAGCACGGGCGGGCGGAAACCTTCCCGCCCGCCCCGCCGGTGCTACTTCGTGATCGTAAAGGTAAAGTACCCACCCGCCTTATGGCCGTCATCGGCGGAAATAGTGAACCAGAGGATACCGTAGGTACCCTTGCGGAGCTTGGGCAGAAGCAGATCCATCTCCTTGGAGTTGGAAAACGAGACCTGGCTATCCTTGGGGTTCAGGACTCCGCCGTCGCTCGCCAGCACATCGACGAAACTTCCCTTTGGTTGGACGCCTTCCGCGAAGATGCAGCTCAAGGTCTTGGGCGCGGCGGTAAGACGGGAACCGCGGGCAACATTGCAGTGGACGAGCGTGGCATGCGCCCCGGCCACTCCGGGCAGGGCGAGAGCGGAGCCCAGCGCTGCTGCCACCGCGGCAGTCGCGTGGACATAACGAATACGCACGGGATAATCCTCTCCGGACGAACGAAAAAATGCGGAAATGGTGGAGGGACGGCGCGACTACAGGGGCGGGGGACGGCTCAGCCCGCGGAGGCCCAGGCATGCCAATCGTCGACCAACCGGTACGGGCGATGGAGAGGCAAGCCCGCGGCACGCGGCCAGCCATCGGCGTAGCCAACGGACGAGGGCGACAATGCCGGAAGTGAGCACGCCCAATCTGAACTCCAGCTTCCAGATCAGGAGAGCCAGCAAAGCCGCCACGATGGCCTGCGTGGGGAGAATCGGCAAGGCGCCCGAAGGCGCCATATGCATCCAGACCCCATCCATACGCATCCAACCGCCCATGGGCCAGAAATGAGCGGCCAGGAGAAACATGAGGGACTGGAGAACAAACAACGAGAGAAACAACCGTGCCCATCGACCGGGATCGAGCGGCAGCCGGACAGGCTGATCCAGCGGCGCCGACCCGGCTCGAACCACCAGGGCGGCGAGGACACGGCGCCGCGCCGTCAATAGCCACAGCTCACGCGCGCACAGGCCAATCGTGCAGAGAGCAAACAGCAGCACGACCAGCAGACCGCCATTGAGTGGGCAATGCGCCAACATCTCGGCGGCAGCCGTCCGCGCGGCCGCGCTACCCCCCAGGGCCAGGTGGTATTCCAGCCCATGCACCAGCGCCGCGCCCAAAGCCGCCGCCACCAGCAGCACAGCCATTCCCAGCCCAGCCGCGAGCTTTCCTGGGCGGCCAGCCAGGCGCGGAAGGAAACTCAAGATGGAGGACGAGAGGCGCCGCGGGGCGGCGGTTCGCGCGGAAGTGCTCATAGGGGAAGTATAGCCCAGACGGACCACCAGAAGCGGGATGACCGGAGGAGTGGAGGAGCGGAACCCTGGCGACAATCCGGGTAGAGGGATTATACTGGCAGTACAGCATAGAGCGACCGCCGCGGCGTTGGCCAGGAAGGACAGAGATACGTGAGAAAGAGACGAATTGGCGTGGCCGCGGTGGCGGCATCGGTGGC
>DATLQX010000065.1:0-8809 GCA_035534995.1 Chloroflexota bacterium
GGAGGAAAGATGTAGGTGCCGCGGGCAATGTATTCCTTCAGGATGTCGTTCTGGATCGTCCCTCCGAGGTTGGCCGGATCGACACCCTGCCGTTCACCCACCAGTTGATAGAGCAGGAGCAGGAGGGCTGCGGTGGCATTGATCGTCATCGAGGTGGTGACCTCGCCCAGGGGAATATCCGCGAAGAGGGTCTCCATGTCGGCCAGGGTGTCGATATGGACCCCCACCCGCCCCACCTCGCCCTCGGCCAGGGGGTCATCCGAGGCATAGCCAATTTGGGTGGGGAGGTCGAAGGCGACCGAGAGCCCAGTTTGCCCCCCGGCCAGCAGCATCTTGAAGCGGCGGTTGCTCTCCTCGGCGGAGCCGAAGCCCGCGTACTGGCGCATGGTCCAGGGCCGCGGGCGATAGCCCTCGGGACGCAGTCCGCGAGTATAGGGGAACTCGCCGGGCGGTGGGCCGCTCCCATCATCGCCATACCAGGGATCGAGCGGAATCCCGGAGGGAGTGAAGACCCCGTCGTCCGTCATGCCGCCACCTTACCGTCGCGTCGAGTGCCTATGCATCATGATCGGAGGGTACCGCTAAGTGGACCCCGCGTGCCAGCGCGACCCAAAGGGAGGATGCACCTCGCGTGTGTGGTCGAGGCCACATGTATAGGAATAGGAAACGGCCACGGCTTACTGTTTATGATCAGGACTCGGTTAGCCGGCGCCCTTGGGAAAGAGCGCGCTTGTGCGCGGGCAGTTCGTACTAGGGCATTTTAGAGTCTGGCACCGGCCATTCGAGTGTGGTCAGGGAAGAGGTGGGATTCCTATAGTAGTTCAGGCGGTAGAAACGCGAAGCAGGAGAAATCCCTGATGGCAAGCGACCAGATGACGCAACAAGATCCACGTACGCAGTTCAAGGGGAGCAGCGCCGAACCGGAGCAGGAGGAGATTGGCCACGAGTCGCGGATGGCGCGGAAGCCCGACTACGGGCTGGAGACCTACCGAGGCAGTGGCCGGCTGGCCGGCAAGGCGGCACTGATTACGGGCGGCGACAGCGGCATCGGGCGCGCGGTGGCCCTCGCCTTCGCGCGCGAGGGGGCTGATGTTTTGATCGCGCACCTGCCGGAAGAGGAAGAGGACGCCCAGGAAACCCTCCGGGCGGTTCGCGAGGCCGGGCGGCGCGGCTTGAACGCGCCAGGCGACATCCGGGAGGAGGCGTACTGCGGCGCCCTGATTCAGCGCGCCTTTGATGAGTTCGGCCATCTGGATGTACTGGTCAATAACGCGGCCTACCAGATGAGCCACGAGGGGATCGCGGACTTACCGGCCGAGGAGTTCGACCGCACCTTCCGCACCAATGTCTATGCCATGTATTATCTCTGCAAGGCGGCGCTGCCGCGGATGCGGGAGGGAGGCACGATCATCAATACCGCCTCCATCCAGGCCTATAAGCCGACGCCCGCCCTGCTGGCCTACGCCGCCACCAAGGGGGCCATCGTGACCTTCAGCAAGGCGCTGGCCCAGGACGCGATCACGCGCGGTATCCGGGTGAACGTGGTGGCCCCGGGTCCGGTATGGACGCCGCTGATGCCGGCCACCACCCCGCCCGAGCAGGTAGCTCAACATGGAAGCAGTACGCCCATCGGGCGCACCGCCCAGCCGGCCGAGCTGGCGCCGGTCTACGTCTTCCTGGCCTCGCAGGAGAGCAGCTACGTGATTGGCGAGGTGATCGGGGTAACCGGTGGGACTCCTCTCCCCTAGCGGACCCGGCGTGGCCTTGCCCCGGCACCGCTCTCGCCAAGAGCCGGGTCTCGCCGGAAGGCACCTTCGACGAGAACGTAGGCCAGGAGAACCTGAATGGAACAGCAGCCATCGTGGCCGTGCGCTCTCTGGATCGTAAGGCATGGCGAGAGTATCGGGAATCTCGCCGCCGCCCGCGCGATCGCGGCGGGCGCCCCCGCGATCGACCTGCCGGCGGGCGAATTGGATATTCCGCTCTCGCCTCTCGGGGAACGGCAGGCCCGCGCGCTCGGGCGCTGGTTCGCCGCCCTTCCCGCCGGCGATCTACCGACCGCGCTTCTCGCCTCTCCCTACGCACGCGCGCGCCAGACCGCCGAGCTGGCGCGCGCGACCGCTGGGATCGCTGCCGGGGTGCGCCTTGATGAGCGCTTGCGCGAGAAGGATCTCGGCATCCTCAACCGGTTGACCAGGGTAGGAGTAGCCCAGCACTATCCCGAGCAACTCGAACTCCGGGCGCGGATGGGGACGTTCTATTACCGCCCTCCCGGCGGAGAGAGTTGGTGCGATAGCGTCACGGAGGAAGTGAATGCCGCTGAAGTCGCGAACCGGCCCGCCTGAGCCGACCTTGATCACCGCCGCGTTGTTAGGCGACTGGCCGCTTCCGCGCCCGGACGGTGAAGGGTCGGGCGGGCGGGGAAAGCAAAGTCGGGGCAGCGTGCTGGTGGCCGGCGGTTCGACCGAGGTGCCGGGGGCGCTGATTCTCGCCGGCATCGCGGCCTTGCGGGCCGGCGCGGGTAAATTGCAAATCGCCACCTGCCGCGACATCGCCCAGGCGGTGGCGATCGCGGTCCCCGAGGCGCGGGTCATCAGCCTGCCGCAATCGGCCGGCGGAGATATTGATCCGAGCGCGGCGGATCGGCTGGTGGAGGCCGTGAACGCCGTTCCGGCGGCGCTGCTTGGTCCCGGCGTCCTGGACATACCGACCGTGCAACAACTCTTGCGGCAGGTGCTCCCTCGGCTACACGGGTCGGCGCTCGTGCTGGACGCGGGCGCGCTCGCCGCACTCTCCGAGCGGAAGGACGCGCTCCATCACCTGCGCGGGAACGCGATCCTCACGCCGCATCTGGTAGAGATGGCGCTCATGCTGGGCCTGGAGGAGGACGCGGTCATCCACGACCCGCTGGCGGTGGCACTGCGGGCGGCACGCGAGATTCAGGCGGTCGTGGTCCTCAAAGGAGCCCGGACCTTTATTGCCACGCCGGACGAGGAGACCTATTGTTATGCCGAGGGATCCATCGGCCTTGCCACCTCGGGTTCGGGCGATACGCTTGGGGGGGTGATCACCGGCCTTCTGGCGCGCGGCGCGTCCCCCGCGCAGGCGGCAACCTGGGGAGTCTACCTGCATGGCCGCGCCGGCCACGTAATGACCGAGCGCCTGGGGAAGCTTGGCTTTCTGGCCAGGGAATTGCTGGCGGAGATTCCGCCGCTGATGGCGTTCTTCGACGAGTAGGCGGGGACTCTGATCAGGTATTCTGTGGGAAGAAGGATCCCATGACCGTGGAGGTGGGTGGCCGGCGGGCGGACGGTCGCGCCGCCGGAGATCGTGGATAAGGGCAGGGAGGCGATGGGGAAAGCGGAGGACTATCCCGAGATCCGCGCGGCGACACGGGCGGTGTGTGACCGCTTCCCAGATACCTACTGGCAGGATCTGGACCGGCGGCGTGCCTACCCCACGGCATTCGTCCAGGCGCTGACCGAGGCCCGCCTGCTGGCCGCCCTAATCCCCCAGGAATACGGCGGCCTGGGTCTGGGCCTGAGGGAAACCTCGGTGATCCTGGAGGAGATCAATCGCTCCGGTGCCAACGGCGGTACCGCCCATGCCCAGATCTATACCATGGGGACGGTGCTCCGGCACGGTTCCGACGAGCAGAAGCGGACCTACCTTCCCCGGATCGCTTCCGGGGAACTCCGCTTGCAGGCATTTGGGGTGACCGAGCCGGACGCCGGCACCGACACGACCAGCCTGACCACCACGGCGGTCCGCGAGGGCGATCACTACCTGATCACCGGCCGCAAGGTCTATATCTCGCGCGTCCAGCACTCCGACCTGATGCTGCTCCTGGCCCGGACCACTCCGCTTGACCAGGTAGCCAGAAAATCGCGTGGGCTCAGCGTCTTTTTGATCGATCTCCAGCGGGCGATCGGCCAGGGGCTGACCGTCACCCAGATCCCAGTGATGTTCAATAACGAGACTAACGCGCTGGCCTTCGATCGCCTGCGCGTCCCCGCCTCCAGCCTGATCGGGGTGGAAGGCGAGGGCTTCCGCTATATCCTTGATGGGATGAACGCCGAGCGCGTCTTGATCGCCGCCGAGTGCATCGGCGATGGGCGCTGGTTTCTCGAACGCGCCTGCGAGCGGGCCCGGACGCGAGTGGTGTTCGACCGTCCTATTGGGCAAAACCAGGGCATCCAGTTCCCGCTGGCCCAGGCACACGTCCATATCGAGGCCGCCGACCTGATGCGGAGGCAGGCCGCCGCCCTGTTCGACCGGGGTGAGCCATGCGGCCCCGCCGCCAACATGGCCAAGCTGCTGGCCGCCGATGCCTCGTGGGAGGCGGCCAACGCGGCGGTGCAGACCTTTGGCGGCGACGGCTTCGCCGCCGAGCATGGGATCGAGCGGAAGTTCCGCGAAACGCGGCTCTACCAGGTGGCCCCAATCTCCACCAATCTGATCCTTTCCTATGTGGGCGAGCACGTGCTGGGCCTGCCGAGGTCGTTCTGATGCTGCCGCTGGCGGGGATCACGGTGGTCGCGGTGGAGCAGGCGGTCGCCGCTCCCTTCGCCACCCGTCATCTGGCCGATCTCGGCGCCCGCGTGATCAAGATCGAGCGGCCGGGGGTGGGCGACTTTGCCCGGCGATACGATACGACGGTCAAGGGGATGGCCAGTCACTTCGTCTGGCTCAATCGGAGCAAGGAGTCGCTCACTCTCGACCTCAAGCATCCCGAGGCGCCGCCTATTTTGCGCGCCCTGCTGGCCGGCGCCGATGTCTTCGTGCACAATCTCGCGCCCGGCGCCATGGACCGGCTGGGCTTTGGCCTCGCCGCCTTGCGCGACGACTATCCTCGCCTGATCGTGGCCGAGATCTCCGGCTACGGATCGTCGGGACCGTATCGCGAGAAAAAGGCGTATGACCTCCTGATCCAATGCGAGGCCGGCCTTGTCTCCACGACGGGAACCCCGGAGAACCCCGCCAAGGCCGGGATCTCGGTGGCCGATATCGCCGCCGGGATGTATGCCTATTCCGGCATCCTGACCGCGCTCTACCGGCGCGAGCGGACCGGCGTCGGGGCGGCCTTCGAGGTTTCGCTGTTCGAGGCGCTCGGCGAATGGATGGGCTACCCCCTGTATTACGCGGCGTACGGCGGCGGCGCCCCGCCCCGAACCGGCGCGCGCCACGCGACCATCGCCCCCTATGGCCCCTTCGCCACCCTGGACGGCCGGGAGGTGTTCCTGGGGGTCCAGAATGAGCGCGAATGGGAGCGGTTTTGCCGGATCGTCCTGGAAGCGCCGGACGTGGCCGGGGATCCCCGCTTCGCCGCTAACGCCGATCGGGTAGCCCATCGGCAGGCCCTGGAAGCGACGATCGGGGCCGTGCTCGGCGGGCTCACCAGCGCGCAGGCGAGCGAGCGCCTGGAGCGGGCGGAGATCGCCACCGCCCGTCTCAATACGCCTCAGGACGTGTGGGACCATCCGCAGTTGGCGGCCCGTGACCGCTGGCGCCAGGTCGATTCGCCGGAAGGGCCGCTGCGGGCCCTACTGCCGCCAGTCACCTTGCCGGGGGACGAGCCCAGGATGGGGAAGATCCCGGCCCTGGGAGAGCACACGGCGGCCATTCTCCACGAATTGGGCTACGATCAGGCCCATATCGAGAACCTGCGCGCCACCAGGGCGATTTGAGATCGAAAAGAGGCACGGGTCCGGACCTGGGGCCGTTACCCTGGGCGACAAGAGGGTGGTCATGGCGATAAAGGACGGCTGGCGGGGACGCTTCTTCGAGGACTTTACGGTGGGCGATCTCTATCGCCACCCGCTCGGCCGCACCGTGATCACCGCCGACAATCTGTGGTTTACCCTCCTGACCCAGAACACGGCCCCCATCCACTTCGACCATCATTACGCCGCTCAGACGGAGTTTGGCCGTCCGCTGGTCGATTCCACCTTCACCCTGGCCCTGGTTACTGGGCAGAGCGTGACCGACATCTCCCAGAACGTGCTGGCCAACCTGGGTTGGGATGAAGTGCGGCTCCCGCATCCCGTCTATGAGGGTGATACCATCTACTCCCAATCGGAGGTGCTGGCGGCGCGGGAATCCCGCTCTCGCCCTAACGCGGGGATCGTCACCGTGCGCACGACCGGCTATAACCAGGAGGGAGTGGTCGTGATCACCTTCAAGCGCACGATCCTGGTCTATAAACGGGGCCAGGCGCCCAGTATTCCCCGGCTCGGCCCGCGCGAGGAGGGCGAATCATGACTGCCGGCGCGGGCGGCACGGCGGAACTGGCAGCCTTTCTGGCTGGGCTGCGCTACGAGGATCTGCCCCTGGCGGTGGTGGAGCGGACCAAGGATCTGCTGGTCGATTGGGCCGGATCCGCCCTGGCCGGACGGGGGGCTCGCCCGGTCCGCGGGCTGGAACGCTTCGCGCGGGCCATGGGGCCGGCCGATGGACCGGCCGAGATCCTGGTCTCGCGCCGCCGCACCTCTCCCCTGTTCGCGGCGCTGGTGAACGCCGCCGCCTCGCATGTGGTCGAGCAGGACGACGTGCACAACGCCGCCGTCTTCCATCCCGGCACGGTGGTGTTTCCGGCCGTGCTGGCGGCGGCGCAGGGACGGGGAGCCTCCGGGCGCGAATTGTTGGTGGCCGCGGTCGCCGGCTACGAGGCGGGGGCGAGGGCCGGCCTGTTTCTGGGCCGCTCGCACTACACCATCTTCCACACCACCGGCACGGCCGGCACCCTGGCCGCCGCCGCCGGCGTAGCCCGCCTCCTGGGCGCCGGCGCGGAGATCATGGGGCATGCCCTTGGTCTGGCCGGTACCCAGGCGGCCGGTCTCTGGGAGTTCCTGCGCGACGCCGCCGATGCCAAACAACTGCACGCCGCCAAGGCCGCCGCCGATGGGCTGCTGGCCGCCAGCATTGCCATGGACGGCTTTACCGGCGCCCGCCGGATCTTAGAGGGTGCCCAGGGGATGGGCGCCGGGATGTCACGCGAGACAGATCCGCGCGCCTTGACCGAGGGGTTGGGGAGCCGCTGGGCGATCAGCGAGACCTCGTTCAAGGTTCATGCATCCTGCCGCCATACCCATCCCGCCGCCGATGCCCTGCTCCAGGTGATGGCCGAGCACCACCTCCCGCCGGGACGGATCGTCCGTGTCCGGGCCCATGTGCACCAGGCGGCCCTCGATGTGCTGGGCCCGGCCGCCGAGGCCCGGACGATTCACCAGGCCAAATTCTCCATGGGCTTCGTGCTGGCTCTGGTCGCCCTGCGGGGCGAGGCGGGGATTACCGCCTTTACCGAGCAGACCCTGGCCGACCCGGCGATCCGCGCCTTCATGGAGCGGGTGGAGATGGTGTTCGACCCGGAGATCGACGCCGCCTACCCCGCCCGCTGGATCGGGATGGTCGCGGTGGAGACCGCCCAGGGGCACTGGCTCCGCGGTCGGGTCGAGGTGCCCAGGGGCGATCCAGGGAACAGCCTCACCAGGGCCGAGATCGCGGACAAGGCGCGCGGGCTGGCCGCCTTTGCCGGCGGCGCCTCGCCGGACGAGATGGCCGCGCTGCTCCGGCGCCTCTGGACGATCGATCAACAGGCGGACCTCCGTGACCTCCTGCCGGCCAGTCCCGAGTCACACGGCGAGGATGGGTAGCCGATGAGCCGATCGCTCCTGTCGGTCCCCGCCTCCCACTGGCGCATGGTCGAAAAGGCGGTTGCCTCGGCCGCCGACGTGGTGATGCTGGATCTGGAGGACGCGGTAGCGCCGGCGGCGAAGGGTGCCGCGCGGGCGAGCGTGGTTCGGGCCCTGCGCGATCTGGACTGGGGCTCCTCCACGCGCGCCTATCGGGTCAACGGTCTGGACACCCCCTTCTTCTACCGCGATCTGATCGAGGTGGTGGAGCAGGCCGGTGAGCGGCTGGATCTGGTGATCGTGCCGAAGGTAGGGCGCCCCGAGGACGTGTACCTGGTGGCCACCCTTCTTGATCAGATCGAGGCCGCCGCGGGCATCCCGCCCGGTCGAGTCCAGATCGGCGCCCAGATCGAGAGTGCCCTGGGGCTGACGCGGGTCGAGGAGATCGCCGCCGCCGCTCCCCGCCTGGCAGGGTTGCACTTCGGCCCCGGCGACTTCGCGGCCAGTGCCGGTCTACCGATGACCAGCATCGGGGTGGATGATGGGGATGACGACCAGTATCCCGGCCATCGCCTGCACTACCCCATGAGCCGGATCGTGGTGGCGGCTCGCGCGGCGGGTATCCAGGCCATCGACGGTCCCTACGCCGACTTCAAGGATCTGGATGGCTTCCGCCGTTCGTGCCTGCGGGCCCGCGCGCTCGGGTACCGGGGGAAGTGGTGCATCCATCCCAGCCAGATTGCTCTGGTCAACCAGATCTTCTCGCCCAGCGTCGCCGAGGTGGCCTGGGCCGAGGCGGTGATCGCGGCCTATCAGGCCGCCGCCTCCTCGGGCAGCGGCGCTGCCCGCCTGGACAACCAGATGATCGACGCCGCCTCGGTCCGTTTGGCGCGGGAGATCACCGCGAATAGACCGGGACAACCATGAGGGAGGGCGGGGAAGTGTGCTCCGTCTCGATCCGATCCGGTCCGATGCCCGCCCCACTATCGATCAGGACGGCGGACGCGCCGCAATCGACCAGATAGACATGGCAGTCGAAATCGTTGGTCAGGCCAAACCCGCACTCCGCTCCCTACCAGCCAGATCCGCTCGGTCAGCCGCATGATTCGCCCGCCTTTCCGTCCTCCCAGTGATCCCTGCGTACCGTTGCGTGATCAAGGCGCGCCGGAAGTCCTATG
>DATLQX010000066.1:0-20283 GCA_035534995.1 Chloroflexota bacterium
CCTGAGTCACTGGTGGCAGACGGCGCGGGAGCGCTTCGCCCAGGTCAGCATGCTGGTGCTCAACCTCGACAACGGGCCGGAGAGTCACAGCCATCGCACCCAGTTCCTGCACCGCATCGTGGCCTTCGTCGCCCAGTTTGGGGTCTCCATCCGCTTAGTCTGGATTTCGCACGGGGTTCAGGTCCGCGCAGTCGGCTGAGCATAGAGAGTGGCCGCAGGCCAGCCCTGGGTCTGGAGGAGGAGGGCAAGCGGTGGGGGTAGGCCGGTGATCTGCCGGAGGGAACTACCGTCGTGCAACTGGAGAATCACCACGGAGAGGGCCGCGCAGGCGGCGAAGAACTGCTGGCCGGAAAGGGTCAAACCGGCGCGCCGCAGGAGCAGTTCCAGCAAGGCAAAGAGCAGGAGGGCCACCATGGTGCAGAACACCAAGCCCAGGATGCGTTCCTCTTTATGCACGTAGATTGGCCGGACCGCCAGCGGCCCTTTGACCAGGGCGAACCGCTTCTCGGGCATATCGCGCCACTTGGCGCGGGCCAGCATCGCCGCCGCGTCCAGATGCGGGTCGTTGGTGCCCAGCACGTAGCGGCCATCCAGGGCTGCCGCTTGAGCCAGGGCCGCCTCGTCTTGGCTCCCGGTCAGCCGCAGCGGCTCGTCCGTCCCCGGCCCCCCGCGCAGAGTGAGCGTCAGCAGGTGGCGCGCTGGATGTCCCTTGCACAGGGTGGCCAGCCGTTGCTGGACGGCCGCGACGGTGGTGTAGGGCCGCTTCCCCACCTTCCCGGCGAGCGCGGTCACCTCCCATTCCAGCCGTCGCAGGTACGTCTCGCGCTGCTGGCGGTCCAAGCGGGCCTTGCCGGGACTCCAGACGACCAATGCCCGCACCGCCAGCGGTCGTTGCGTGGGGTCGGGATGCGACACCAGCAAGGGCCGCTCGACCCCACAATACGCCTCCCAGTCTGGGTCGTTCGCTGCTCGCTGGGGCCGATAGGGCAGCGGATGGGCCGCCAACTCCGCCGCCTCCACGCCGGCGAGCCGGTCGCGCACCGCGCCATGGCCGACGCTGGGGTCCAGCGGCCCCAGATAGCAGAGTCCACTGCCCGCGTAGGCGGCCAGTGCCGCATCGGTCAGCATCGCCCGGTCGCTGATCACCAGACAGGGCTGGTCCGTCGGCCGGGGCGGCAGGAACGCCAGCAAGCCCTGCAGTCGCCGCAACTGCTCCACGGGGGTAGCGCGATCCGCCACATTCCCCGCTAGTGGGCGATAGTCTACCGGAATGCCGCCCGCCGCGGTCACCGTGGCGGCCAGTTCGATCTGCTTGCGGTCCGGCCGGTGGTCCCGGCTGTAGCCGTAGCGCACCAGGTCCGCGTCGTCGTAGGCGCCGCAGAAGGAGATCGAGGTGATGTCGTAACAGAGCGCGGCGAGGTTGACGTCGAAGGTCGTGATTGCGGCCACGACCAGATCCTGCCAGATGGCGTCCAGATGGGGAAGGAGAGTGTCCAGGGTGCGGGCCAACCGATCGTCGTTGCACTGGCCGGCGTCGATGCCCAACAGGTCGCCCAAGGCACTCTGGCCCACCCATTCCTCCACATGGACCAACGGCTGGGGCGCTTGGAGCCGATTGAGCGCCAGCACCAGTGCTACGGCGCCGACATCAATATCCTCCGGCGCCTCCCCATCCGGGTAGCAGCGGCGATTGACGATCGCCCGCAGACCCACCCGCTCACATAGCGGCAGCAGTGCCGGCAAGGCACCCAGACTCCGCACCAGTGCCCGGTCGAGCGCCGCCTCCAGCACCGCCGCCTGCCCCTCCGGCACCGACGGTGCTTCCGCCAGTTTCCAGGCCCGAATCGCCCGCAATCGACGCGCCATTCCCCGGTCTCCTCTCGGCCGCGACCCCCGGTTCCCCCGCCGCGTCAGCCGCAGATCCTACCAACATACCACCCTCTTATCCCCGTGCGAAATCCAGACTAAGGTTGATTCAGCCGGAGGCCGGATTGGAGGGACGACCCACTATGGAGGATAGCGGAATTGCCCCGCCTATTGGAGGATGGCGCCCCAACGCGGAGACGCGGACGACGAACTCCCTCCGGCGCCCATCAGGGTGATGCCGGCGCACGGTCCGCTGCAGGTTACCGAAACCCCGGCAACCGTCCGCGCGGCGCCGGCTGGGTTCGGGACGGCAACCGACAGCGAGGCGCCCGCCGCCATCTGGTAGCTCTGCCCGAAGTACGGCCCCGCGGACCCCAGCCCTTGCACGCGAATCACCATGGGGCCGGAAGTAGGATTGAATACACGCACCGCAAGCCCACCCTGAGCGGTCGGGCCCGCGCCGTTAATCTGCGTGGTGCCCGCCACGCCCAACTCCTCGAAGCCAGGGTGAGCCCCGACGCCGGCGGCGTCCCCAGGGCCGCCGCCCACATATTGGGCGAGCTCCGCTGCCACGGGAGTCGATGACTGGATGGATAGGGCATAGATGCCGCTCCCCACCCCGATTCCGCCTCGGACTCGGGCCAGAGGCAGGATCACTCTTCTGGCACCCCCCACCGTTACCCTGGTCAACGCCGCTCTTGCTCCGTATGCGGTATAGGTGCTAATCACCACCTGAGCCCCACACACCGGCGTGTTCACGGTCTTGGTTCCTTTCCGGGTTTTGGCGCTGGCATGGCTTGCCTTCTTGGGGGGCGCCGGACAGCCCGTGGGGTTCAGGAGAGCCAGTTCGGCGTGATCTCCATGAGCGGTAGAGGCATAGGGGACGAATTGCTGGCGCATGGGTTGGCTCGTGCCCGGCGAAAGGTCGTAGCCCGCCCCAGCCATCGAAGGGCCGGCGGCGGTGCGCGCCGAGCGCGGTACGCCCCAGGCCAGAACACGCGACGAGACAATGGGCACCGTGCTCTGGATCGCGATGCCCAATCCCTCGACGCAACTGGTTTTCCCCGTGCCACAGGTTGGCGGCCGCGGAGTGAAGCGCCCCTGACCAAATGGCGCCACGGTGAGAGTGTGAACCGGGCCGACCGGGCCCGTGGACGAAAACTCATGCACCTGAATCCTGGCCGCCTCGTCCTGTGGATTGAAGAACGACAACTCCTCCGCGTATGCCCCGCCTACCGCGCCTTCGGCAAAATACCAGTGCGTGGCGGGCCCGTCCTCTCCGCTCACGCTCGAATTCGATCCCGCCTGGCCCACCGCGTTCGTGATCGTGGCGCCCTCCAGGAGCGGGCTGCCTCCCTTGGCGGGAGTGACCATACGGGTGGTGACCACCAGCGCCCGCACCTGGGGGGCTCCGGCAGCCGATGGCGCGGTGAGGGAAGCCGTGGGACAGCCATTGGCGTCAAGCGCTGCCGAGGCCGGCTGAGCGCGGACTATGATCCCCACTACCTGATCCCCGCCATCGTGTTGTACCTGACGGTCAATCAGAGCGTGGGCAGCGAGATCGAAGGTAACGGTTCGCACACTGATTCCTCCCGCCGACGAGGTATGAATAAGGGGTGAGCCACTGCCTGGTTGCGCGGTCTCTACCAAGTAGGCCACGGTGATCGTCGCCGCTTGATCGCCCATGTTGGTCAGCAGCAGTTGCGCCTGTGCCTGTACTCGCCCCCCCGAGGCTGGACGTGGAGTTTGAAAATACTGAACGCTTTCGCCCGCCCCGATGCCGAGGTTCCCGTTCGCCACCCGCCGGCAGATCGCCGGCGAACCGCTGGGGCCGGGAAGGGTTGAAGCCGCGCCGGTGATACCAAAGGCGGTAAGTGCCAACCGGCCACTGGTTTCCCCTCGAACCGCCAGCACGTAACCGATGGCTTGCGGGCGGGTTCCGAGGGCGGTAAACGGATACGAGACCGCGAACGAGCCCTGGGGGTCGGCGACTACCGTGCGGAGGCTGCCTGGCAGGGCAGTGGGGGGGCCGTTTTCTAGCGGTGATTGGTGGGCGAACCCGCCTTGCTGTCCCCGTACATAGGTGGGGCCGGCGCCCCGCGCCAGGAACAGGTCCACGATCTCGCCCGAGGCGAAACCGAGCCCTTGCACGGTCAAGGTTTGTCCGGGCGTGACGGCCAGGGGTGACACTCTCACGGCGGCTGACTGATCGCTGATCGTCAAGACTACCGTTACCGTGGCGCCATCGGGTGCCGCTATCTGGAGGGTCGCCGGTCCCAAGGGCGCGGTCGTCGGGATCATGATCGGGACCGTGAAGGCGCCGTTCCCATCAGTCGCTACATTGATCACTGGGCTCCCTGCCGGCCCGGAGACATTGAATCCCGCCCGTATGGTAAGGGTACTATTGCTGAGGAACGCGGCTCCGGAGACCGTCACCGTTTGCCCCGGTGCCGCCACGTATGGCGTGAGGACGACCGAGGGGGCGGGATGCACGGCCAGACGCGCACTCGCCACCAGGCCACTCGGCTCGCCGGTGGCGGTCACGGTAAAAGCCGCCGCTTGGCTCGCCGATGGCGCCAGGCCGGCGGAAGAAGTAGGATTCTGGCCGGAGATACTGAAGATGCCGCCATCGGACGTATGGGCGATTCCCAATTGACTGATCACGCCGGAGGCATCGGTTTGGGTAACTGTTACCTGCTCGCTGGCTCCGAACCCGGTGCCGATGATGGTGAATGGTTGGGAGGGCGTGCCTTCGGCCGGGAAGATCTCCAGCCGCGGACCCTCCACCACGAGCGGCGCGACCGCCCGCGCCACCGCGTCGCTGGTGGCGGTCTGGAGGCTGACTTCCAGCAAGGTACCTCCGTTCCCTCCCAGGGAGAACCCATTGGCGGGCGTAAGGCTTGGGCTGGAGGCGTCGCCCGCCACCGCCTGCGTGCTGGGAATGACGAACGTCCCCCGTACCTGGCCGGATCCGTCGGTCACGAGGGCCGCGCCCCCAGTTTGGGTGGCCTTGATTCCATCGGCGTCACTCAGGACGAGCGTGACCGGCGCGTGCGGCGGGAGTCCGGCCGCCGAGAACTGCACCGTCTCGCCGGCTACCGCTCGCGATGGATTCAAGATGAGCGCCGGCGGGGAAACCCCCGCCCCTGGCGGCGGCACAATGACGAGCGGAGTACCAACCACGTTACCGGCGCCATCGACCGCGTTGATCACCGCCAAGCCGCTGGTCGCGGTAAGGGGAATGGCCACGCTGATCGGCAGGAGGGCTCCGGTGGAGGTACTGGAGGCCCCGGTAAAGGCGGTGATCACTGCCCCCGAGGCATCAGTCAGTTCCCCCTGGATTGGCGCGTTGGGCTGAAACCCCGTACCGTCGATCACGGTCGAGGTTCCGGCGGCGGCGGCGTTCGGCGCGGCGGTCAATCCGCGATCGGCCGGAGTCACCACGAAGGGGCTGCCAGCTACCCCCACCGCCTGGGTTGGGGCGCCCGGCGGCGCGGCCCAGAGGGCGGAGATCACGCCCACTCCCCCGCGCGCGGCGGAGGCTGGAATGGTCAATTGCAAGGGCGGGAGGGTACCGTCGGCCCCGGCAACCACGGCCGCCAGAACGCTAAGCGGGGCAGCGGGGGCTTCACTAAAGGTAAAGGTGATCGTGGCTCCGGGGGGATAGCCCTGCCCGGCGACCGTAACCGGAGTGAGCGGCGCGCCGGCCGACGGAATCACTGCCAGAGTGGGAGCAAGCGGACCATCCGCGGCGTAGACGGCCCGCGGGGGGGCGAACGCCAGCACGAGGGCCAGAATCGACACGAGCCAGGCAAACTGACGCGCGCCATGGGGCATGCCGGCTTTCCCTGGCGGACGTGAGGTCTTCGATGCGGCGTGCCTACTCATGTCTCTTTACTATCGCATAAGACGGGCTAAGTCGCGACCCCGGATAGCGGAGCTTCCCGGTACCATGGGGGCAGCCGCGGGTGGTACGAACGCGACGATAGTCGCCATGGCTGCCAAGCCATGATGCGAGAGGCTTCGGCCCGGGAGGAAATCGTGCGGATGTTCCACGTCGCCCCCCGGCGCGATCAGTCGCGGCGCGGTCCCGGCGCGCGCGTGGTGTATCAGGGAACGGTGCTTCCCGGGATCAGATTGATCGTCAGATGGGAGGCAGTGGCGTTTTTCGTCGTCCTCGCCGTGGCGCTGGAGTTGCTGATCATGCCGTGGGCCCTGGACACGCACCCGGCGATCGTGATCCGAGGCGCACACGGCCACCTTCGGCATGAACACGTAACTCGTCATGCTGGTCCGCTGCTCCGCTATGCCGGAACCCTGGCTATCCTTGCCGTGACCATCGTGGCCACTCTTGTCCATGAATTGGGCCACGCGCTGGCCTTGCGGTTGGCCGGCGCCACCGAGGTCGCGATATTGGTCTATGGGGCCGGCGGGGCGTGCCGGGGGCAGGCACGGGATACCTCTCCCCTGGCTCTCTTCTGGTACGCGGCGGCCGGGCCGCTGGTAACTCTTACCCTGGTGATTCTGCTGGTCGTAGGGCGGATGGCCGTCCCTTTGCCCCATGTGGTACACGCGATGCTCTGGCTCTGCGCGGCGATTCAGGCGGGAATCCTCACCGTAAACTTGGTCCCTATCCTGCGCCGCTCCGATGGCGGCCACATGCTTGCGGCTCTGACGGCCTTGCTCCAGGCGGATCATGGAGGGCGGCTGGTGATCGTGGCCGGTCTGAGCACCATTGTCGCCGCGTTACTGGGTACCTTGCAGGGGGACGCGCGATCCGCGCTCTTCTGTTGCGCCCTCGTCATCTTGCTTAGCGCCCTGCTCGCGAGGGTGGCCTGGGCGGGCGATCGTCGATCGCCCGCCCAGGCCACCCTGATCCGCCCCGCCAACCTGGGATGGGCGATTACGTTCTGGTAAAGGAAGGAGAGCCCACATGGTCACGGCAGTCGCGCCTCCCGTCCCGATAGTCGCCGCGGAAGAGAGGGTAGTGGCCAAGGCGGCTCTTGCCCTGCCGGCCGTGGATGCGGTCCAGATTACCTTACTCATGGATAACACAATCGATATCTTGATGGCCGGCAGCGCGGTTGCTCGCCGGTTGCCGCTCGGCCCCAATCCCTTCGAGCGGCCACAGCCCATCGCCGAGCACGGTTTCTCCGCCCTGATCGAGGTGCGTTTGGGCGGCAAGAAGGGAACCGTCCTTTTTGATACCGGAGTCAGCCGAACAGGCATCCTTCATAACCTCGACGTCATGGAGATAGACGCGCGAGACATTCAGGCGCTCATCCTGAGCCATGGGCATGCCGACCACGCGATGGGCTTGCCTGGTTTGGTTGACCGGTTGGGACCGCGCGGCCTTCCACTCACGCTCCATCCCGATGCCTATCTTGAGCGACGGTTAATGCTGCCGAACGGCGAGACTGTCGCCATCCCGGCCCCGAGGCTATCCGATTTGCGGCGGGAGAATATTGAGATCATTGAGGAGGTTGGCCCGTCGATGCTGGTGGACGGTATGGTCCTCGTCTCGGGCGAGGTAGCCCGCGTCACCCCATTCGAGACTGGTTTCAGCATTCATCAGGCCAGACGCGCCGGGGTCTGGGAGGCGGATCCGCTGATCATGGATGACCAGTGCGCGATCATCAACGTGCGAGACCACGGATTGGTCATCGTGACCGGCTGCGGCCATTCGGGGATCATCAATATCATCCGTAATGCTCAGGCATTGACGGGCATCCGTTCGGTGTACGCGGTGGTCGGCGGCTTCCACCTCAGCGGGGCGTTGTTCGAGTCACGTATCCCCGCCACCGTGGCGGCCATGCAGGCCATTGGTCCCCGCTACCTCATGCCCGGCCATTGCACGGGTTGGGTCGCCAGCCATCAACTGGCTCGCGCGCTGCCCGATGCCTACATCGCCAACAGTGTGGGGACGACGCTTATTCTGTGAGGAGCCTTCGTCAAGCGCTTATACAGCCTGGGCCAAATATCTTAGCGGTTCCGTAGGGGCACCCACGAGGGGTGCCCCTACCATTGCGGAAATGGTTGCTACTTTTACTTTGACCCGATCGTGTAGGTATACGGGATAGCCAGCAGCTCATCCGCGCCCGTGCTGTTGGGATCGAAGGTGTCGACGTAGAGGAAGCCCTGCACCACCGTGCCTGGGATGCCTCGCGGGGTAATCCGCACGCGAATGAACCCTTCATGCCCAGGCGAGACGACCATGGGATGGTATGCGGCGGCGAAGGGCGACCAGAGGTCACCGGTGCTGCTGGCCACCGTGCGGTCGAATGGCTGCCCATAGGCTACCGCCCGTACCTCAACCGTACTGGGCGGTGCCCCCTCGTTGGGGAAGGGGCCGATCTCCTCCGGCGAGGTGGACCATACACCCGGTGTCACCTCATCGGCATGGATGGAGATCGCGGTGGAGTAGACGCCGGTGGTCGGGTTGAGGAGCGGCCCCGACGATTGATAGACTTCCGGCGATCCGGTCCCGCCAAAGGGGCTGGCCCCGTTGCCGGTTGCCACATCCAGGCCGACCGGGGTGGGAGACTGGGCACTGAGATCCAGCTCGCTCACCTCGGGCGGGACGGCGAACACCGGAAGTTGTTGCGAGGCCGTGATCGGGAGAGTCACGCTGTAACTGTAGGGAGCTTGAAGGGGAACCGGTCCCAGGGTGTTCAGCCGAGGATCGATGAAGAAGTTCTTCGTGGTCAGCCCGAAGTTCCCGATCAGGATCTCCGCGTCCTTGCTTTTCCCAGCCGAGAGGAAGGTCTTGGGACTGCTCGGAAGATCCTGGGACTTTATCGTCACCTGGTTGAACCCAATCGTGGCCTGGAAGGTCTGCGAGGTAGCGGAACCGCCAATCGTATCGTTGATCAACAAGGTGAACAGCCAACGGCCCGGCTGAGGATCGCGGCGGAAGAACTGCATGGTCCCGGTGTAAAAGTTAGGCAAGCCTACGTTGGTGACCGCTCCCACCATGGTCTGCACGTCGATCGGTTGCCCGTTGGGTTCTATTAGCACCCCCTCCAGGTTTGTATCCGGATTGCGGATCGACAGTCCCAGGTCCAGGTCGTGGAGTCCGGCCGGCACGTCGAACTGGTAGCTCAGGGTTTGGCCGGGTGCGCCGCCGCGCCCATTGCCGCCCAGAAGAGTGCCGGAAAACGCGGCCCCGTTCCGTCCCAGGCGAACCAACGTACGAAGGGTAATCGGGACGGCGCCCAATAAACTGGTTCGTCCGCTCGGCGAGGGGAAGACCACTTCATAGTCGCGATCTCCGGGGCTCGCCGGCGTATGGACCCGGACGGTGAACGTGCCGTTGTGACCGGGAGCGATCACCAGGGCACTGGGAGAGACCGTGCCGGCGGAGACAAATGCCTGGCCATCCAGACTCAGTTGGACCGCCCCATGATACGACGCCGTGGTCGCCCGTGCTATGGTCCAGATGATGGCCCGCCACCGTCCCGAACTCGGGTTTCGCACACTGGCCTGTCCGTAGCCGCTGCTGGTCGGGCCCGCGATCTGGGGCTGGGAGAAGGCGACGAATCTTCCGGTGGGATCGAAGAGATCCAAGCGAACAATCGAGCTGGGCTGCTCTCCCGCCAACCAGGCGATGGCGGCATGGAGACGCTTGATCCCCACCGGCACCGTGAAGTCCTGCTCGACATAGGCGCGTTTTACCCCCGCCTGGTCGTAAAAGATATGGGAATCGCTGAGCGGATCGAGATAGAGCGTGTATGCCTTGGTCAAGAGCGATTTTCCCAGGGTCCGTACCCGCGGAGCCACCAGTTGCCGCCCCGCCCCTATATTTGCCACCGTCACCGAGAACGACTCCGGCGTGCCGGGCAACGCGGTGGCGCTATAGGCGGTGGTCTGGTTGATCAGCAGCGAGGAGGCGCGCGGGGTAGGATGGGCGGAGGGGTCGCGGAACGAGAGCGCGGCTTGCACGGCCCGATAGCTGTTGATCAGGCCGGCCCCTTGCTCGGTAGCTGGAATGCCCAGATCGGTGGCCGTGCTCATAATGATCTGCTTGATCACGTCCGGGGTTGGATTGAGGCCGTGATGGGTGCTGCGATAAGCTTGAATGACCAGCGCCGCCTCGCCCGCGGTCAACGGCGCCGCCTCGCTGGTGCCGCCGGCCTCCTCGATCGGCGAGGGGTTGTTATTCTCATCCGTGCAATCGGAGTAGGCCGGCGGATTGGTGTCAGTTGGGGTACAGAGTGCCCAACTGAGATCGCCAGGGGCCACCACGTCCACCGTCCGGGGGCCGATCTGCGAAAACCCTCCCGAGCTCAGATCCGAGATATTGTTATCCAGGTATCCTCCCTTGCCAAGCTGGAACCCGGAGGCGTTGGTCTGGCTATACCAGCGGAACTGCGTGGAGGCCCCCACCGCGATCACGTTCGGATCGGTGGCCGGCGAGCCAAGAGTGCTGGACACCCCAGCGTCGCCGCTGGACACGACCACCGTTACGCCCGCGGCCACGGCGGCGTCGTTGGCCAGGGAAATCGGGTCGCCTGAGAGATCGGGGAACGGATTCCCCCCGAACGACTCGTTGATCACGTTCACATGGTCCACGTTCACCGCGTAATCAATAGCCTGGACGAAGGCGGATGTGCTGGTGGCGTTCGTTTGGCCGAACACCTTCAGTCCCACCATCTCCGCTCCGGGGGCCATGCCAAGGATGCGGATGTTGCAGGGACCGTTATTCGGCTGAATCAGATAGTGATTCACGTCGTACACGCGCCGACCCTGGGCGCCGATCGAGCTTGCGTCGATGAATGCCTCACCCCCGGTCGTCGGGGCGGTAGCGCCGTCGCCGCTGAAGTCCTTATAGTCCACGAAGACGCGGCCCGCCTTCCCATACGGCGAGTGGGCGGGACGGATGAAGTCGGGATTGTTGATGTCGATGCCGTCGGCGATCCAGGCGACCTTGACTCCGCTGCCGGTGATCCGCTTGCCGGTACCGGAGATCAGCCGTTGCGCCTGGGGATCGCCTGGATTATTCGAGGCGGCATGGGTAAGCTGCAGGGCCTCGGGTTCGAGCGAGGGTTTCTGACTACATGCCTGTTGACTGGCGCTGGTCGAGAGGAGACCCGCTCTGGACGCCGTGGTAGGCTGGGCCGCTTGAGCTTGTCCTGACCGGCGTAGCTGGATCACCTGATCGGGCAATATCGAAGCGACCAGGGGATTGGCCCGTAGGCGGGCTACCTCCGCCGGTGACATGGTCGCGGTCACCGCGTTGATTAAAGCAAGCGACCGGAGGCCGGGGACGCCCAGGCGGCGCAGCTCGCTCAGGACCGAGGCACGGGAGGCGGATCCGTGGCCGCGGAGCATCACGATCATTCGCTGATTGGCTCCCCGGTTCAGGGCGCTGATTCGTTCTGGAGTCAAGGCCCCCGCGTGGGGAGTGGTAAACGGGGCCGGGGCCGCGGCATGGGCCGCCTCCTCAATGACCTGACTGGGAGCAATCAGGGATACCGACACGATCCCCGCGATCAGCTTTCGTACTAGAGACTGCCGCACGGACGGCTCCTACTCTTCTGTTGCATGGTGTTTACCGGCCTCGCGCGAACACGCGAGCATCCCGTTACGATACAGGGTTCAGCCCTCCGTTGGGGAGGGTTGTTCACCCCCTTTTTGCCGATGATCAGTGGGCACGGGATACTACTGGTCATGGTTACAGACTCAACCACGCCCGATCTGGCCCTCGCCTTCTGCTCCGCCCAGTACGAGGACGCGGCGATCAACGAATTGGCCCGGCTGCTCGATGCCCGTCTTGACCGGCGGCCGGTGCCGGGGGTATTGCTCCTGCGCGTACCGGGATCGCCGGCTGAATCGCGGGCGCGCGTGGAAGCGGCGCCCCCGATCTTTACCCGCCAACTAATGGTTGGGATCGTCAAGGTCGCGCTGCCTGGGCAGGCCGGCCCAGCCGGATCCGCGCACCAGAGCGGCGATTTGGTGATCCACGATCTGGAAGGGCGGCCTGAACGCACCTTCCCTTCCGCGGCTTTGGTCGCGGCGGCGCGAACCCTTCCGGCCGCCGGGGAGCCCGCGCTGCCGATTATGGCGGTGATCGAGGGCGGCACGGTGTACGTGGGCCACGTTCTGGCGGGGGCGGGCCTGCCGGCGCCGTTCTGGCCGGGAGGACGCCCTCGGCTCCCGTACCAACCCGATTTCGTCAGCCGTTCCGCGCTCAAATTGTTGGAGGCGCTGGCGATATTCGCCGTGCACCCGGGCCCCGGCGGAACGGCGCTGGACCTGGGGGCCGCGCCGGGCGGCTGGACCCAGGTGCTGGCGGGGCTTGGCTTGATGGTCACCGCCATCGACCCCGGAGTGCTCGCACCCCAGGTGGCCGCCCTGCCGGCAGTCACCGTTTTTCAGATGACCGCTGAAAGCTACCTGGCCCGTGTCCACTCCCTGGCCGGCAGCGAGCCGGCGTTTGCCTTGATAGTGAACGATATGCGCCTCGACGCGCGTGAGTCGGCCCGCCTGGTGGTGAGGATGGCGCCGTTCCTGGCCCCAGATGGCGCCGGCTTCATGACCTTGAAGCTTCCCCATGGGTCGCCCACCGCCATTCTGCGCCAGGCCCTTGCCATCCTGGGCGATGGGTTCACCGTGGTTCGGGCCCGCTGCCTCTGGTTCAATCGCGGTGAGGTGACCGTATATCTGCGCTAAACCGGAGAGGCCCGCCCCTGGCGGATGATGGAAGATGTGCTGGTGACAGATTGTGGATCCTGTGCTATCATCAACAATATTCTTCTCCCCGTGAAAGGCGTGCGCCGCAAGGGAGCGGCGTGAGGAATGGACGGAAGCGATGTCTACGCTCCTGCCACGATCGCAAGGTTTCGGCGACCTACCAGCGCATTCCGCGTCCCCATCAACCTTTGGCGCCCTCCTCAAACGGTATAGGCAATCCGCCGGACTGTCCCAGGAGTTGCTGGCCGAGCGAGCCCACTTGAGCATCCGGGGGATCAGTGATCTGGAACGAGGGGTACGGCGCCTGCCGCGGAGAGACACGCTGGCCCTGCTGGCTGCCGCCCTCACCCTCTCTCCTTCCGACCAACGTGCCTTCGAGGCTGCCGCCCTGGGCCTGGCCTGTGTCCCTGCTACTCCTGATCCACGATCCAACCTGCCCTCGCTGCCTACCTCCTTGATTGGCCGGGCGGACGAGCTTGCCGGCGCGCTGGCCAGACTGAGAAGCGAGGACGTGCGTTTATTGACCCTCACCGGGGCGGGAGGCGTGGGGAAGACACGGCTGGCTCAGGCAGTGGGCTGGGCCCTTTTGCCCGACTTCTCGGATGGTGTTTGGCAGATCGAACTGGCGTCCATCCGTGAGACGCATCTGGTGATTGCCGCGATCGCCGGAGTGATCGGAGTCGAGCAAACCAGCGGCGCGTCGCTCCTGGAAGGTCTGATCGTGTATCTCCGTGAGGCGAGGACGCTGTTAGTCCTGGACAACTTCGAGCATCTGCTGGATGCGGCGCCAATCGTCGCGATCCTCCTTCAATCGTGCCCGCTGATTCGTCTTCTGATCACCAGCAGGGCACCGCTGCATCTGCGCGGTGAGCATGAATTATTGGTGAGGCCCTTTGCCGTTCCCGATGCAGATCGCTTGCCGACCCTGGATGAAGGAGCGCGGAATCCCGCCATCGCCCTGTTCCTTCAGCGCGCGCGGGCCGTGCGATCCGACTTCTCCCTCACTGCCGCCAACGCCGCCACCGTGGCGGCCATCTGCCGGCGCGTGGATGGGCTCCCGCTGGCGCTGGAATTGGCGGCGGCATGGGTGAAGTTCTTGCCTCCCGCCGCGCTCCTGGCCCGGCTGGAGCAGCCCTTACCCCTTCTGACCGGTGGGGCACGGGATCTTCCTGAGCGACATCAGACGCTCCGGGGGACCGTCGCCTGGAGTTACGATCTGCTGTCACACAGGGAGAAGGCTCTGTTCCGCCGGCTGGCGGTATTCGTGGGCGGCTGTACGGTGGCTGCCGTGGAGTCCATGTGTCGGGCCGGAGACGGCATGGGAGAAGCCCTCCTTGGTTGGCTAGCCTCCTTGCTGGACAAGAACTTGTTGGTTCAACTCCAAACCACCAGCGGAGAGGAGGATGAGCCGCGTTTCGGGATGTTGGAAACCGTGCGCGACTTCGGACTTGAATGCCTGGCCGCCGTTGGCGAACTCCGCCGGTCGCGCGAGCGGCACGCCGCCTACTTTCAGGCTATGGCGAAAACGGCGGAGCATGCTCTGACCGGTCCACAGGGCCATCTCGTGTTGGCCAGGTTGGATCGTGAACAGGACAACCTTCGCGCGGCTCGGGAGTTCGAACGCGGCGTGGGGCTGGATGATGACTTCGAGCTACGGCTGGCGGCCATACGATCCTGATTGTTCCGCTCGCCTCTGGGCGCGTATCTCCGCCAGCAGCCCGCGATCTTCCCGCCATTCCCTATACCGGCGCGCCAGCCAATGCCGGCGGTTCCAGCCAATGACCAGGCAACCAACCAGGGCAGCGATGCCGGCGATCATAGGCTTCCAGGGGAAAAATGCGAGGGTCACGGCCGCGGTGGTGTAGGTTCGATACACGCGCCCATTCAGGCTAACCTGAATCGCGGCCCTGGCCCGCACCTGACCAATCAGGGGTACTCGCGGCCACACAGCCTTCAACGGCGCCGAGCCGCCGGGGATCACGTAGAGGCCGGCCGTGCCAAGGTGGAGAACATTGGTAAGGCGGCCGGATCCATCGCGCAGGAGAATGGCCCCGCTGACCATAAAGGTGACGTTGCCGGTATTGGACACCACCAGATTGAAGGTTTCACCTCCGCCTGTCGCCTGGGTCCGCAGGCCGCCGATCCTGGCCCCTACTCTGATCCTCCCCGGCACGGAAAAGTGCACGATCAGGGCCGCGCGCATCGCGATATGGACTCCTGCCTTCCGGTGATCTCCCACGGCGGCCGCCACTACCGCACCGTAGTAGTCTCCGGGAATCGCCCCATGGGGGACGGAAACGGTAAAGAGAACCTGTTCCCGCCGGTGCGGCGGCACTGTCATGATCATTGGGTTAAGATGGATCCAGGCCCCGGCGCCCCGGCGAGGCTCATAGGCCTGGGCGGGAGCCAGTCCGCCGCCCGCAAGATTCCGCAAGTCGGCGGGATAGACACTCAGCCGCACGGGCCGCGAGTCAAAGTTATGGAGAATGAGCCCATCCTTGATCACCATGCCGGGCCTTAGGGCGTAGGTAAAGTGGCTACCAGGGAGCGTGGTCCTTCCATACTGGCCGGCACTGATTCCCCAGAGTGGGGCTTGGGGTTTCCGTGGCGCCGCGCCGGCGGAAGGGATTCCGACCAGCGGAAAGAGTGCCAAGGCGCACAACCACCCAACGATCAGGGCTCGGCGGAGCAATCCGGGATGCGGCCACATTATCGGGATCACGCTCCATTCAGTCTCGGCGCGGGATAGGCGAGGAACCGGCCGCCATGCTGCCACGGCCGGTTCCTCTTCCTCGTGATGGCATGAGCGCCTAACCGGTAATCGTGTATTGCAGCGTGCCGCTGTAGGTGCCGGACTCCAGGGCGAGCCCGGTCGCCGGCGTGATGCTGCTGTCGTTCGCGGCGGTGCCGTCACCCTGTGTGTAGCTGCCCTTGTCGGTCCCGTCGGCGGTCAGGACTTGCTTCGTATTAGACAGGGTAGTGCCCGGAGTTGTGTCGGTGCCACCAAAGGCACCGGATCCTCCGTGTACCATATTGGTGGTTGGGGCGTTGTTGAGCGGATTGAAGAGGGAAGACGAGGCCAACGTCATATTGGTGAACGAGAGACAATTGGTGCTGCTCATGACGCAACTCGCGGGAGCCGGCCCGGAGGTAGGCACCAGATCGGTCATGGCCGCGCTGATGCTCCAGGCTGCTCCATCATTCAGCGTGTTGGTGAAGCTGAGTTGCCCAAGATCGGCCGCGCTGGGATAGTTCCAGGATACGGTGCTGTTGATCACGCTTACGGTCAGCACCCCGGTAGGCGCGACACTCATGGTGAGGGTTTGGTTCGCGGTGAGCCCAGGCACTCCCTGGGCCGAGGCGCCGCGCGCCCAGGGCGCCCCTCCCAGCATCAACGCGGTGAGCGCGGCGCTCACCAGCAGGCGAATAGACCGGCGGCGTGTCATGCGATTCCTCCTTCATTGTCGTACATCCAATCAGCCCATTGTGGGTCACGGCGCGATCTATTACCAGGCAGTTCACCCACGCATTGGGCACGCAATGTTCCGATCCAAGCGCGTGGGCTACCGCTTCCCAGGGTGGAAGAGGGACTCGGATCAGCGGTAGGGGAGGGCCAGGAGCACCGTTTCCATCTCCTCCGGCGAGAGGCCGCCGTGGGCGCCGCGGAAACGCTGCTCGAAGCGCCCTGGTTCGTACCAGAAGACTGACTGGCGCGCGTAGGGGAGCACCACCAGGTTTCCCACCCGGCCCAGGAGGGTGGACGATGGCGGGGTTTGGCCAAAGAACCCATCCGCGATCAGGTCGCGGGTCAGATACACGGCGGAGTGCCCCGCTAGTTGCTCTCGCAAATAGGCATGCGCCTCGTCCAGATGCTCGTCGCGAACATGGAGGAAGAAATCACGGCACGCACCGGCCGGGGCCAGGAGCTGACCGCGTCGATTGGTCATCATCCAGGGCAGGATCTTGGGAAAGCGCCGATTCAGGTAGATCGTGGTGGCCGGGTCAACCGCCATCTGCCCATGGTCAGCCACCAGCAGGAACAGGGTGTTGCTGACCTGCCCCTGGAGGCCGGCGTGTAGGAGGTGCTCAAGAGCGGTGAAGCAGAGATCAATGGCGGCGGCGAATGGCTCGGACTCGGGGCCATACCGGTGACCCGCCGTATCGATACTGGTCAGGTAGAGATTCGCGTAGACCCGACCTTCCGTACCGGTGAGCAGATCAGTCAGGGTACGCAGGGCATCGGGAAAGGTCGCGTAGGGGAGTACCCGCGCGCCGTTCAGGACCACGCTCCCATAGGGAGTGTCCGCTATGGCCTTGGGCTGCAGGACATAGGAGGTGACTCCCAACCCGCCCAGGATCTGGTAGAGCGTATCGGTGGGAAAGAGAGCGGCAGGGCCGACGCCGCTGCCCAGCAGGGTGCCGCGTTCTCCGTCTCCAGCATACGAGAAGAGGAGGGGCGCGATCATGGCGTCCACTCGCGGCTCGTAGTAAAACCACTCGTAGACCCCGCTCTCGCCTACCGGCTTCCCCGTGTGGATGGTGGTCAGATGGGCGGCGGTGGTGGAGGGGAACTGCGCCGTGATGTTGGTCACCACTCCGTCCGCCACGACGCGGCGCAAGAACGGGTATCGGTTGCCGAATTGCTCGAAGAAGCGCCGCCCGAAGGCATCGACGAAGCAGAGAACCACTTTTTCGTACGAGCCGGCCAACGGCCCCAGCAGGCGCTCACCGGCGCCGTCATCATCCCGCGTGCCGGCGAATAACGAGGTGATCAGCCGTGGAAGCTCGGAAAAGCAGGAGGAACCATAGAGGGGTCTGATGAAATGGTCGGCAAACGCGGGATCCGTTGACGGACCCCATGCTTGCCGACGGCTTTCGGAACTCACTCCCTAGTAGCCCATGGCATACGCCACCTGGCCGCGAGGCGAGGCCGCACCTTCGAGCCGCCCGGATTCGGCATCGAAACGGACGGCGCACACCTGCCCATGAGCCCAGTCTCCGGCCTCGGTAATCCGGTGGCCCAGTCTGGCCAACGCCGCCCGCGTCTCTTGATCTACCCTGCCCTCGATGCTCAGGCTACCGAGCGCGGTATCCCGTGGATAGAACGAGGCGGGGAAGTGATCGGTATGGAAGGTCGGGGCGTCGATTGCCTCTTGCAGATCCATCCCGAAATCAACCAGGTTGAGGAAAAACTGAAGGGTCCACTGATCCTGCTGGTCCCCACCAGGGGTACCGAACACCAGATAGGGAGACCCGGAGCGGGTGACCAAGGTGGGAGTCAGGGTAGTCCGCGGACGCTTCCCCGGCGCCAGGCTATTGGGGTGGTCGGGATCCAGCCAGAACATTTGCCCGCGGGTTCCCAGGGGGAAGCCCAGCCCGGCGACCACGGGGGAACTGGGCATCCAACCGCCGGAGGGAGTAGCACTGAGCATCAGACCATCGGCGTCGATCGCGTCCAGGTGGGTGGTATCACGGCGATGCGCCCCACCATCGGGAACGGGGCCGGCGCCAGTGGTGTCTATCTCGCCTGGGCGAATAGCCACCGAGGCGGCCGCCGTGTGGATCAGGGCGCGCCGCCCGGCCGCGTAGTCATGAGAGAGCAAGCGATCCATCGGCACCGAGGCGAAACGCGGATCGCCGTAGTAGCGATCGCGATCAGCGAAGGCCAGCTTCGCCGCTTCGGTGACCAGGTGAATGTACTCAGCACTGTTGTGACCCAGGGCCGGCAAGTCGTAGCCTTCCAGGAGGCGAAGCTGCTGGAGAAACACCGGTCCCTGCGACCAGGGTCCGCACTTGTACACGCGCAGGCCGTGGTAGTCGATGCTGACCGGCTCCTCTAGATGCGTCTGGTAGTTGGCCAGATCGTCATAGGCAATTAATCCCCGATTAGCGCGTCCGGAGTGATCATGCACCTCGGTCTCGGCGGCGAAGCGCGCGATGGCCCGCGCGATAGGCCCCTTATAGAACACATCGCGGGCGGCGCGCAACCCCTCCTGGCGGCTCAGACCCGCCGCCAACGCCGCGTCCTCCGCTTCCACGGTCTGGCTCAGGGCCGCCGCCCAATCGGGCTGGCGGAAGCGGTCACCAATCGCCGGCACGACGCCACCAGGGAGGAACACGGCGGCGCTGGTGGGCCATTCGGCCCGGAACTTTGCCTCGTGGCGGAGAATAGCGTTCCGGAGTCCGGCATACATGGCGAAACCATCGGCCGCCAACTCCAGAGCGGGCTCGATCACCTGACGAAGTGAGAGGGTGCCATGGAGGGAAAGCGCGGTGACCCAGGCATCGAAGGCGCCCGGAACCATGGCCGCGAGCAGCCCGTTCCCGGGAATGAGCGAGATACCCGCCGCGCGGAAATACTCAATGGTAGCCCGAGCGGGAGCCGTACCCTGCCCGGCGATAGCGGTTACGTTGCCGGAACGCGGGTCGTGAATGAGGATCGGCACCTCGCCGCCGATCCCATTGTCCTGGGGCTTGAGGACGGCCAGGGCCAGACCGGCGGCCACTCCGGCATCCACCGCGTTTCCGCCCAGGGCCACCGCCCGCATACCGGCGGCAGTCGCGAGGTAGTGGCCCGAGGTCACCACGCAGCGGCGGCCCATGATGACGGGACGGGCGGGCTGAATGCGGACGCGCGCCTGGCTTCGTGATGAGGTCGCCGAGTCTTTCATAGGTATTCAGCCTGCCTGGTTTCTACACTTCATCAAGGGACGCGGCGGCAAGGGCCCGGTCGAACAGCGCCGTGAGCGCCTCGGGATCCAGGGCGGCAATTCGTTCCTGGAGGGAATCAGGAATAGCGCCGAATCGCCGTTCCAGCAACCGGCGCAGCGGCACCCGTTCCCCTTCAGCCCGACCTTGGGACAACCCCTTGGCTTGACCCTGGGCCTCGGCCTGAACTCGACCACGCTCCAGGCGGTCTACCAGCACTTCTTCCCGCGTCTGAGTGGCCATCAGTTCCTCCACTAACCGATCCAGGACTTGCTTTCCCTCGTAATGATACGCCAGCGCGAGGATGGCGCCCAAAACCCGTGGACGAGCATCTGGCGGTAGCGCCCTGGCGAGCGCCAGACCCTCGCGTGCCACCGCCTCGGTGCCTTGCTTGTGGCGCATCAAGGGGAGCAACACCAGATCCAGCCGATCCTCCTCGCTCACGAGGCGCTGGTTCCCGCTTTTTGGCGCTCTTGATAGCGCCGCTCCAGGTAAGGGAGCAAGCCTCCGGCCAGCAACAACTCCAGCATATGGCCGCTCAGGGCGTCGGCGGCGAATCGCTCGCCCGTGGCCGGTACCCGTATCTCACCGCCTTGCACATCCACCACGATCCGGCTACCGGGGGTGACACGCCGGGCCTCCGCGCAGACCAGCACCGGCAAGCCGAGGTTAATCGAGTTGCGATAGAAGATGCGGGCGAACGAGACCGCCACTACCGCCGCCACCCCGGCGAACTTCAGGGCGCCGGGCGCGGACTCTCGACTGGAGCCGCAGCCAAAGTTCGCTCCGCCCACCACGATGTCGCCCGCTTGCACCCGACTGGCGAAGGTAGGGTCGATCCCCTCCATCACGTGCGCCGCTCCCTGCTCGGAGGTGAGCTTCAGATACTTACCGGGCAAAATAACGTCGGTGTTCACGTCATCGCCGAAACACCAGGCCGTACCTTCTAGAATCATTGAAACCCTTTCATGCCTCTTGGCGCCTTCCGCTGGAGGATACCCCAGTTGGCCTGGCATG